>NZ_JABXWB010000005.1:316250-632500 GCF_013375555.1 Sphingobium sp. EM0848 | reverse complement strand
GGAGCCATAGGTGAAATACCACCCTGTTGTTTTCTGATGTCTAACCTCGCACCGTTATCCGGTGCAGGGACCCTCTGTGGCGGGTAGTTTGACTGGGGCGGTCGCCTCCTAAAGAGTAACGGAGGCGCGCGATGGTGGGCTCAGGACGGTTGGAAACCGTCTGTTAGAGTGCAATGGCATAAGCCCGCCTGACTGCGAGACTGACAAGTCGAGCAGAGACGAAAGTCGGTCATAGTGATCCGGTGGTCCCTCGTGGAAGGGCCATCGCTCAACGGATAAAAGGTACGCCGGGGATAACAGGCTGATGATTCCCAAGAGCTCATATCGACGGAATCGTTTGGCACCTCGATGTCGGCTCATCACATCCTGGGGCTGGAGCAGGTCCCAAGGGTTTGGCTGTTCGCCAATTAAAGTGGTACGTGAGCTGGGTTCAGAACGTCGCGAGACAGTTTGGTCCCTATCTGCCGTGGGCGTCGAAATTTGAGAGGAGTTGACCCTAGTACGAGAGGACCGGGTTGAACATGCCTCTGGTGTACCTGTCGTCCTGCCAAGGGCGCAGCAGGGTAGCTATGCATGGACGGGATAACCGCTGAAAGCATCTAAGCGGGAAGCCTCCCTCAAGATAAGATTTCTTCGAGCGGTCGTAGACCACGACCTTGATAGGCCGGATGTAGAAGTGTGGTAACATATGGAGCTAACCGGTCCTAATTGCTCTGATCGCGCCTGAGAGTCCCACCATCAATGACAACACTGGATACCCCAGCGTCAGACGATGTGGTGATAACCCAGACCAGATACGAATTTGCACGGAAACATCGATTGAAACCCAAAGCGCAAGCTTCATTGCTTGGTGACCATAGCGTCTGTGACCCACCCGATCCCATCCCGAACTCGGCCGTGAAACCAGTCTGCGCCGATGGTACTGTGGCTCAAGCCCCGGAAGAGTAGGGCGTCGCCAGGCATTGCAGCTCGCGCTTTGATACAAATACCCATCACAATAGAAAAACACAGGGCGGCCCCAAAGGCCGCCCTTTTTTGTATCACAAGCAGCGCACGGGCGGATCCTGGTGATACCGGTCGTGCTCCATGCCCGTTCGGTCATCTGTTTGCGACAAGCCGCAAACCTTCCATATCACATATTGTGATCTGCCCGTAACCAACCTCAATCAGCCCGTCCCGCTCGAATGCGGACAAATGGACATTGATCGTCTTGCGCGTGACACCGATCATTTCACCAAGCAATTCTTGACTGAGCCGGATGATCGGGGCTGGCCCCGGAATGGATTCGTGGTGGCCGCCAGCCGCCGCGATCAAGCGAGCAGCGATGCGCTCGCGGGGGCGCAATGAAATCACTTCCGCCGCCATGCGGACCGCGCTCCGCATATTGACATAGGCGAAACCGGCAATCGCCCGCCAGATTTCCGGACGGCTTTCCGCCACCCGATTCAGCGCGCTTTCTGAAATCTCGAGCAGGATACTGGGTTCTACGCAGACGGCGGTAACGAGCCGGGGCCCACCACTGAACCGCGTGGCATGGCCAAGTACTGATCCTGCCTCGGCAAGGCCGATCATCACTTCCCGATCGCCCGGCGCCGCGCAATAGGAATGGAAAACGCCCTCGATCACCACGAACAGGCCGCTGCGGTCGTCGCCTTCCGCCTGGGCCCATTCCCCGACATTCAGCCGCACCAGCTTGCCCGCAGCCAACAGGCTCTCGGCCAATTCGCGCGGGTAGTCCTTCAGCCATTCGGCTTTCCGGAGCACGTCAAGCGCCAAACCCCGTTCATCATTTTTCATTTGGCAATCGTAACTTCAGTGACAGTTCGTTGCCAGCAGCTTCGTTAGGCTTGTTCCCAGCATAATGAAGGAGCGGATGGACCATGGCGGTGGCGGATGAAAGCCGGGTGATACGGATCGGCGGGGCAACGGCGTCCTTTTCCGATACCGCCCTCTCGGTGCCTCAGTTGCTGTCCGACGGACGGCTCGATTATCTGATCTTCGACTATCTCGCCGAAGGATCGATGGGCATTTTCGGCCGAATGCAGAACGCCGACCCGGCTGCCGGCTATGGTGCCGATTTCCTGACAGTGCATGTCGGCCCTTATCTCCACGAGATTGCCACGCAGGGCCTCAAGGTTGTCGCCAATGCAGGCGGCGTTAATCCGGGTGGGCTTGCGGCGGCGCTCGAACGGATGATCGCTGAAGCAGGCCTGTCGCTGACTGTGGCCTATGTCGAGGGTGATGATCTACGTGATAGGCTGGAGGAACTGCGAGCAGCCGGCCATCGCGACATGTTCACTGGAGCGTCCTTCCCCGAAAACATCATCAGCGCCAACGCCTATCTCGGCGCGTTCCCGATCGCAGCGGCGTTGGCGAAGGGCGCCGACATCGTCGTCACAGGCCGGGTGGTGGACAGCGCGGTGGTGCTGGGACCGCTGATCCATGAATTCGGCTGGGGGGCAGATGATCTCGATCTGCTGGCCGCGGGTACGTTGGCCGGCCATCTGCTCGAATGTGGCGCGCAGATCACCGGCGGCACCTTCACCGATTGGCGTGACGTGCCCGACTGGGCCAATATCGGCTTTCCCATCGGCGAATGCCACGCCGATGGCAGCGTCGTGATCACCAAGCCGGAAGGAACCGGCGGGCTGGTGTCGGTCGGCACGGTCGCCGAACAGCTTTTGTACGAAGTCAGCGATCCGGCGGATTATATCGTCGCCGATGTGCGCTGCGACTTCAGCACCGTAAAGCTGGAACAGGTCGGCAAGAATCGTGTGCGAGTGAGCGGTGCGCGCGGGCGGCCACCGACCGACAGCTATAAGGTGTGCGTGACGTTCGACGGAGGCTGGCGCAGCATCGCCTATCAGCCGATCATCGGTGAGGACGCGGCAGAAAAGGCGCAGCGGCAGGCAGAGGCCCTGTTCGTACGGGCACGACAGTTGTTGCGGGCACGGAATCTGCCCGACTTTTCCCTGACCGACACGGTTCTGATCGGCGGCGAAACCAGTTTTGGCGCGCATGGCCGACAGGGCGGGACGCGGGAATTGATCTGCAAGCTGGTTGTCGATCATCCGGACCGGCGCGGTGCGGAAATCTTTGCACGCGAACAATGGGCGGGCATTTCGGGGATGTCGGTCGGCACATCGATCAACCTTGCCACCCATATATTGCCGATGACGGGTACGTTCCTGTTCCTACTGGACAAGCAGTTGGTGACGGCGCGGATGACCTTTACGGGCGTCACGCAGGATGTGGCGGCGGCGGCGGGCGAACCGGTTACGGCGGACATAAAAGCTGGCGGGGTTGCGCCGTCCGTCCCAGCCGAGCGAGGCGCCGTTGCGGTTGATCTGGTCCGGCTGGCCTGGGCACGCAGCGGTGACAAAGGTCAATTGTTCAATGTCGCTGTCATTGCGCGCCAGCCCGAATATCTCCCCTATTTGCGCGTCGCGCTGAGTTCTGAAGCGGTCAGCGATTGGTATCGGCATCTGGGCCTCGACGGCGAAGCGCCGCGCGTTGACCGTTATGACGTACCTGGCTTCCATGCGCTCAATTTCGTGCTCCACGATGCGCTCGCCGGTGGGATCAACGCGAGCACGCGGCTCGACCCAGCCGCCAAGGGCATGGCGCAAATGCTGCTGCGCTTCCCGGTGCCCGTCTCCGCCGCGCTGGCGGCGGAGTTGGCTGGTGCCGCTCCATCGAAGAAGGAAATGGAACATGGCTGATTATTCCTATCTGATGAAGGGGATCGAGAAGGTTTCGACCGAGAGCAGCGTGCTGGTCAGTTCGTCCCGCTATCTGAACGATGCGCGGGTACGCGATTGGGTGGCGACGCATCTGTTGCGGCGGAACGGTCCCGATATTCCGACGCCATCGGATTCGATCCAGCTCGTCCAGATCCTGCGCGAGGTGCAGGACATAGACCATATCAACGCGCTCTTCGCGGCCGAACGGCAGAAGAATTCCGCGCTCGATGCGTGGTTCAAAGCAGGCTTTGTTTCGACCTTCACTCTCGATGACCTGAAGGATTACGGTCCGGAGACGGTAGGCGGCATCTTCTACGCACAACTCACCGACAATAATCTCCAGGTCGATATCGTGCCGCCCTTCACACCGCGCAATGACTATGAATATTTCCAGCTTCGCGCCGGGCAGACCCATGATCTGGAACATATCCTTGGCGGGGGCGGGTTCGATTTTATCGGCGAGCTGGTGCCCTATTATATGCGGCTGACCAATTTGTTCGTCCATATGAGCCCTGAATTGGCAGGTGAACTGTCCGCTTTTTCCATCCTTGGGTCCACGCGGATCATCACGCGCGCGGTGCTGCATTATCCCCAGACCTGGCTGATCACCCAGAATGCGGTCGAACGCGGTGCAAAGGTCGGCCGGGAATCCGCGCCGCTTTATTTGATGCACTATGAAGATGTACTCGGGCTGACGCCGGAGGCCGCGCGCGAGGCGCTGGGTATCAAGGGCGTCCAACTGGCCGATACGGCCCAGGCGTCGGCCCAATGGCGCTAGACTTCAGGAGAGACTGATATGGCCAAGGTGCATGTGCAGGACGGCGCCGCGAATCTGTGGACTCCGATCCGCTCGGTCATCGGACCAGAATTGCGCGAGCGAATGACCGACGGAGAGCTGCTGGGCGAATTCAAGCCGCATGACCGCGGTAATCCCGATGGTCTGGAACTGCTCGAAATATATTATCCTCCCAATGCCGTCATCACTGTCCATGCGCATGAAGAAGATGAAATCATCTATGTCGTCGACGGCGGCATTCGCTTGGGTGAACGGCTGTACCCCAAGGGATCGTCCGTGTTCGTCGCCCGCCAGACGCTCTACGGCTTCGAGGCGGGACCCGATGGCTTGCATATGGTGAATTTCCGCGCACGTGCGGACCATAGCTTCATCACCCGGCAGGAATATCTCGCTGGACGAAGGAAGAAGGGGCTGGCGTCTGAAGAGACGCCTGACCGGGAGCAGGTCTGATCGCCGGGCGCGTTCGGACGCCCACGGCTTTCAGCACAATGTCGTGAACATAAATTGAGGAAAGTCAGCATGGAAATGTCGCAGCGCCGCATCCCCACCCTCGAAGAGCTGAGCCCGATGCCGGGGCGCTACCCGCTGATCCCCGATCTGTCCGCGCGTCAGGAACTGGCCCTGTTGTGCCGGACACTTCACCGGGAAGGCTATGACGATCATATAGCCGGACATATCACGCTGGCAGAACAGGACGGCACCTTTCTCGTCAATCCCTGGGAGCTTGCCTGGGATGAACTGACCGCTTCCGACATGATCCGCGTGGACGCCAGCGGACGCGTCATAGAGGGTGACTGGAACGTTACGCCCGCCATCGGACTTCATCTGGCTGTGCACCAGCGTCGACATAATCTGCGTGTCGTCATTCACAATCATTCACGCTGGGGTTCGATCTGGTCGGCGTCCGGCCGCGTTCCGCCGGTTTACGACCAGACATCGGGTCATGTCGATGAAGACCCGGCATTTTACGACGAATATGCCGGGACGGTCGATGGCGCAGAAGAAGCGCAGGCCGCCGCCGAAGCTCTTGGACAGGGAAAATGGGCGCTGTTGAAGAACCATGGCGTGTTCATCGTCGCCGACAATATACGCCAGGCGCATCTTCGCGCGATCACGCTGGAACATCGTTGCCGACTGGCCTGGCATGTCGAGGTGCTGGGTGAAGGTCAGCCGATCACCAATCCCGAAGTCCTTCGTGTCGCGCAAATGTCCGACCCGATGGGCTTTCCTTTCCTTTGGGAGGCCATGGCGCGACGCGAAATTCGTCTCGATCCGTCCGTACTCGACTGAACGCCTCTCCGCTCGGGATGGTCGACCGATATCGCGTCGATGATGAGGCTGTTACGATCCTGGCGCTTCGTCACCAGCGAGAGGCCGGTTGCAGCTATTGTTATCACCACTATCAGTTCGCCATCGCTGTACCGGATCAGGTGCCGCAAAGGGACCCCGACGCAGATCGCATCGTTATTGCTGTTCCCGCGCTTCTGGCGCAAATGGGAATTGGGAGAGATCGATGTGAAAAATGCATTGCGGAATCTGCGACGTATTCGCCATGTTGTAACGCTCGCCAGGCGGGGCAGCTATGCCCGCGCGTCGATCGACTTGAACATGAGCCAGTCAGCTCTGAGCCGCAGCATCCAGTCAATCGAAGCGGATCTGGGGTTCGAGATATTCACGCGCGCCCACAGGGGAACATTGGTGACCGCGCCGGGCGCGATCTTCGTGCGCGAGGCGTCTGCCTTTCTCGCGGCGGCGGACAATATGGAATATGCGCTACGTGGCCTTGATGCTCGCGCGCTGGACACGATTGCCTTCGGGATCGGGCCGTTGCCCGCGAGCGTGATTCTGCCGCATCTCTTCATAGATGAACTCACGGATGAGCCTTCGCTGCGGATCAACAGCCACATCCAGCAAGGGGTCATGCTGCTGGATTTGCTCGACCGCAAAGAGATCGAGTTCGCGATCTGCGCCAGGGAGGCGATCGAGGACCGTCCGGATCTGCATATCGAGCAGCTTTTCCTGCTTCCTGTTACCCCGCGCGCCAGAGCAGGTCATCCGCTGTTGGGCAAGCAGGATGCTGCCGAGGCGGATCTACGCGCCTATCCCATGATCGGCGGGACAATATCGCCCATGGCGCGCCGCGCAGTGATCCTGACCGGAGCGTTTGCCTATAATCCGCTCATCGCATGCGACAATTATCATCTGCTTGCAGATGTGGTGCGCGCCACCGATGCGATTTGCATCTTTGCGACAAGTTTCAAGACGGATGGACTCGGCGTGATCGACTGCGCCGAGGAAGCGGCGCCCCGCCAGATTCCCATCATGCTTGCCCGTCCCCGCGGAGAGCCGCTGTCCCCGAAAGTGGTGGCGCTGGTTGACCGGATAGCAACCATCGCGACGGGACTTCACTCTGATGGACGGTAATTTCAGGACCTAGTTGTTTAGTCCCGGCATTTGATGGTGCCGATCGACCAGTCGGTGCAGATTCCCAAAAACGATGCATTTTGCGCATCATTTTCATCCGGCAAACGCGTTGGACGGAGGCAGGCTGCACGGGTTAGCGGTACCTTGGAGAGTGGGACCAAGGACAAGGCTGATGAACAACCCTACCGGCATTTTCTTTTTGATCGCGACTGCTGCGATCCTTTTGGCGGAAATCATCGCCGGACGACACCGCAAGGCCTATCAGGGTCGTGAAATGCTGGTGACCGGAATGTGCGCGGCGATCGGGTTGGCGATCACACGGCCAGCCAGCGCATTGCTGGCTTCCTGGATCTTTGCCGACTTGTTGCCCCGCTATCATGGCGCGTTGGCGCACTTGCCCTTCTGGCCGTCGCTCATTGTCATCCTGTTCATCACTGAGTTTGGTTTCTACTGGACTCACCGCGCTGCCCATGCATCGCGCAACTCACGCTTCAAATGGTTCTGGGGGTTTCATCGCACTCATCATTCCGGCAAATTCATGAACGTTCTGCTGAACTTTCGGGTGCTACCCATATGGTCGTTCATTGTGCCCAACACCTGGATCTGGGGTCTGGCCGTCTATCTGGGTCAGGGGCCCGCAACGGCTGGCGTCATTGTCATCACAACCGTCTGGAACCTCGTCACCCATAGCAACTTCCGATGGGATGATGCGATCCGTCGCCATGCCACCTGGGGACCAATCATGCGTGGGTTCGAGCATATCATTGTGACACCGGGGATCCACCACACCCATCATGGTTATGGCAAAGACGGCGCATCTTATCGCAACTATGCCGTTATTCTGTCGCTGTACGACTGGATGTTCGGCACGCTTCACGTCCCAATGGGTCGACCGACAAAATATGGCTTGCCCGGTCCCAACACTGATCACTGGACACAGGAAGTCTTCTATCCTGTCAATCTATTGATCAAGCGAAAGCGTTGAGAGGCTCAAGCCCGTGCGTCTGCATCTTGCCTAAAGTGCCCCCCGATAGGCAGTCTGACTTACGGAAATCCGGGCAGGCTGCGCCACCGCAACGCCCCGTCCACGACCAACCTCACCGCCTCAAGCTTGAACTCACGGCTGAACTTCCGTCTTTGCATTCCTTTTCTTTGATAGGTGGAAATACCTTATCCTGTCCGCCAAACCGGCAGCAGGCCAAAGCGAACATTCGATGATGTGGGTGAGTTAAGCGAAGGCGGCTTCTACAAAATATAAACCGAAAACAGACTGGCAAGATTGCGCCCTCGTTCCTCGCCTGCGAATCACATCACACCGCCGATAACCCGCTGGTCCGGTTCGGGATTGGATAGCAGCCCAGCGGCAGGCGAGCAGAGTTCTCCGTTGATTGATGCGTGCCTCGGGTGAATTGCATCGTTTTGATGTGCCGGTGGAGCGATTACGGAGCTTCTCCGCACATTGTGCCAGTTCAGGCTACGCATATCCTCGCGAATGAATTGCCTTGGGACGCAAGAAATATATGTGTCTGGTTGCGACACATCATTGGGACATGGTAAGCAGCGCTATTGCGGATCACGCATGGCGCTTTGCTGCTCTTGTTGATGAGGTTTTGTGATGGTGCAGATACATCCCCAGGCCCGAACCACGCCTGTTGTGCGGGCGGAAATCGCTCGTTCTACCGAGTCTGCCAGTGTCGTCGCAAAGCGCTATGGCATCAGCGACGAAACCGTCCGCAAGTGGCGCAGACGCGGCGAGAAGGAGGTCCAGGATCGCTCAAGCCGGCCCAAGCGCCTGGCTTGGTGCATGTCCGAGGAAGAGCGCGCCATCATCTGCGCTGTGCGCAGGTCGACTGGCTTCGCCCTGGATGATCTCACCTTCGTGCTCCGGCACTTCCTGCCACACCTCAATCGCGACAGCATCTATCGGGTGCTCAAGGCCGAGGGGCTCAACCGCCGCCCACCCAAACCCACGACGCAGCCGCGCAAAGGGCAAGGCCGCTTCAAGGACTATGATCTGGGCTTCGTCCACATCGACGTAAAACATCTGCCCAAGCTGCGTACCGCGGACGGTGAGATCCGCAAGCGCTTCCTCTATGTAGCCATCGATCGCTGCTCACGGTTCGTCCATCTCGACGTCTACGACGCCGAGAATGCCGCCAACGCTATCACCTTTCTCAACGCCGCTAGGAAGGCGTTCCCTTTCCGCATCACCCATGTCCTGACCGACCGGGGATCCTGCTTCACCGCCGACGATTTTGAACGCACTTGCGCCAAGATCAAGGTCACTCATCGCAAGACAAAACCCTATACACCCCAGACAAATGGCATGGTCGAGCGCTTCAACGGCCGCATCGCCAGCGAGGTGCTGGGCATCAACGTCGCCGGCCACGCGGATCTCGAAATCCTGTTGGCCGGCTTCAACCGCGCCTACAATCGACGACGACAGCGCGCGCTCCAAGGCAGCTCACCACGCCAGAAGGTGGAGGAACGGATCGCACTGGCACCCGCGCTCGCCAATCCTCTTTACAAACCGTCGGTACCGGACGATCTTATGACTAAAGTCGACGACATCTTATATTATGCCAATGATGTGTCGCAACCAGACATTACAGAAGATGACCTTATCTGTGGCGTCGAGGATAAGAGTGTAATCCGGACTGGCCTGGAGGATGGTTCGGTTCAAAGATTCGCTGCGCTCGAGGTCGTTCAACGCCGTCATTCTCGACACCATCAACCGGTGCAATGAGAAGGAGGCTGAGAACATGGTCAGGAAGAAGACGGGCAACTGCACACTGATGATCGGCATGACCGGATCGGCCGTCATCGTCCCGGCGACGGCGCAGGGCAGCAACGTCAAAAAGACCATGATAGCAGCCAGTCTCGGCGTACCAAAATTCCTGAAGCATATACCGCAGACCATGGCCGCGGCCGACAGGCACGCGATGGTAGCCAGAACCCAGTCGCCACTGGTGAGGCAAAGAAAGGTGCCCAAGCCGACCGAGGCTGCCCATGCGCAGGAAAGCAACGCTGCCAGCAGTCGCGGGGGCGTTTGCTCCATACGGATGGCTCGTCGTCCATGAACGACTACAGCCAATCGGATCATCCCCAGCGTGATCTCGAATATCAACCATCCAAGGAATACGGACGACGAATGGCGTGATGTCGCGACTGCTGCAACCGCAGTGATATTCAGGATACCCCCGAGGAAGATCGGAATCGATGCGAAAAGGCCGTTCATCAATTGAGACGCGATGGCCTCCGGGACCACCAATCGTGAACCCAGCAGCCATTTCGTCAATCTATCAACAGGCACTTTTTCCAAACGCATTTCAAATCGGACTCGTCCTACTGCTTTGAAATTTAGCGGTTAATAGTTAACAACTTCGCCAAACAGGAACATTTGGATCGGCTGCGCCCGGTGCTGGCCGGCAGCGAGGATCTCCGGTCTCTTCCCTGATCGTTGACCTTTCGGTCATTCCAGACGCGTTTTGCAGTGCTTGAAACTGGACATTCGTTCAGGCAATCACCTAAGGAACCCAAGTTGGCTACCCTTCCATCTGACGGGCGAAGTCGCGCGCAAATTGGCCCGGTGCGCAGCCTAGCCGTCTGCGGAAGGCCGTGCTGAAGGCGCTCGCGGATTCATAGCCGATCTGGTCGGCGATCCGGTCCAGCGACTTCGTCCCGCGCGCCAGTGCGTCCTTGGCTAACGCCATCCGCCAGCGCGCCAGATATTCGATCGGCGCACAGCCGACCGTGTCGCCAAAACGCGCCGCGAAGGTCGATCGGGACATGCCGGCGAGGCGCGCCAGTTCGGCCACCGTCCTGCTTTCCCGGACATCGGCATGGATCGCGCGCAGCACACGGGCGAGCGCCGGGTCGCGCAGGCCTTTCAGCAGACCCGCTGGCACCATCTCGCCATCCAGTCCGTGCCAGCGCAACGCTTCGACCAGAAGCGTTTCGAGCATGCGCTGGATGATCAGTTCCTTACCGGGAAAATCGGAGACACATTCCTCTGCCAGCAGCTCGATGAGGCGGCCGAAACGGGTCGTGCGGCCCAGCGATGCGGGGATATGGATCAGGTCGGGCAGCAGCGCGAGCAGCAGTGGTGCATTGATCCGCTCGAAGGTAAAGCTCCCGCCCAGCGACACGAAGTCGGGCTCACCATCCTGCTCGCCATGCCGGACAGCATCATTTTGCGGCTCGACCTGAGAACGGCGGTGCAAAATTAGACCACGGTGGCGGCGGCGAAGTGCTGCTGCGGGCGGCGTAAAAGTCGTCCACTTTGCCTTCTTTGCGCGAGCAGGGAGGGCGTGGAGATATATACCGTGGATCTTTACCTGAAGGTGCGTCTTGCTTGCGCGGGCGGCATGAGCCAGCGTGAGGCGGCGAAGCATTTCAACGTATCGCGCGACACGGTCCGCAAGATGCTGTCGTATTCGGAGCCCCCCGGTTACCGCCGGACGGCGGCGGTGCGGCGGCCCAAGCTGGAAGCGTTCGTTCCGATCATCGATGCATGGCTTGATGGTGACCGTCAGGTTCCGCGCAAGCAGCGTCATACGGCGAAGCGGGTATTTGACCGCCTTCGCGAAGAGCACGGTTTCACCGGCGGCTACACGATCATCAAGGATTACATCCGACAGCGCGAGCAGCGCAGCCGGGAGATGTTCGTGCCGCTGGCGCATGCGCCCGGCCATGCCCAGGCAGATTTTGGTGAGGCCATGGTCGAGATCGGCGGTGTTGTGCAGAAGGCGCATTTCTTCGTGCTCGATCTACCGCACAGCGACGCCTGCTACGTGCGCGCCTATCCCGCTGCCGTTGCCGAGGCATGGATGGACGGCCACGTGCACGCCTTCGCGTTTTTCGGCGCGGTGCCGCTGTCGATCGTCTACGATAACGACCGCTGCCTGGTCTCGAAGATCCTGCCCGACGGCACGAGGCAGCGCGCCCGGCTGTTCAGCGGCTTCCTGTCGCATTACCTGATCCGCGATCGTTACGGCCGTCCCGGCAGGGGGAACGACAAAGGCAGTGTTGAAGGGCTGGTCGGTTATGCTCGCCGCAACTTCATGGTGCCGATCCCCCGGTTCGCGACGTGGGAGGCGTTCAACCTGTGGCTCGAGGAGCAATGCCGCAAGCGTCAGAACGACCGGCTGCGGGGCGAGAGCGAGACGATCGGCGAGAGGCTGAAGCGCGATCTGGCGGCGATGCAGGAACTGCCGGCTGCCCCGTTCGAGGCTTGTGACCAGACCAGCGGCCAGGTCTCGTCGCAGGCGCTGGTGCGTTACCGGACCAATGATTACTCGGTGCCGGTGCGCTTCGGCCATCAGGAGGTATGGATCCGGGGCTATGTCGGCGAGGTGGTGATCGGCTGCCGGGGCGAGGTCATTGCCCGTCATGTGCGCAGCTACGAGCGCGAGGACGTGATCTTCGATCCCATCCATTACCTTCCCCTGATCGAACAGAAGATCAATGCGCTCGATCAGGCAGCGCCCCTGCAAGGCTGGCACCTGCCCGAAGCGTTTGCAACGCTGCGCCGCCTCATGGAAGCTCGTATGGGCAAGCATGGTCGGCGCGAGTATGTGCAGGTGCTGCGTCTGCTGGAGAGCTTCACGCTTGCCGATCTGCATGCGGCCGTAAAGCAGGCTCTCGATATCGGGGCGATCGGCTTTGATGCCGTGAAGCATCTCCTGCTGTGCCGGGTGGAGCGCCGACCACCCCGATTGGACATGGCGATCTATCCCTATCTGCCCAGAGCCAGGGTGGAGACGACATCGGCGCGCTCCTACATGCAGTTGCTCTCGGGCGATGCGAAGGATGCGGCATGAGCAGTCCGTCCCCCGAGCTGTTACTGGCCAGCCACCTCAAGACGCTCAAGCTACCAACCTTCCTGCGCGAGCATGACAAGCTGGCCCGGCGATGCGCGGCCGAGGGCGCAGATCACGTCCGCTACCTTGCCCGGCTTGTCGAACTGGAGCTGATCGACCGGGAACGCCGGATGGTCGAGCGCCGGATCAAGGCTGCGAAGTTCCCGGCCGCCAAGAGCCTCGACAGCTTCGACTTTGCCGCGATCCCCAAGCTCAACAAGATGCAGGTGCTGGAACTGGCACGCTGCGACTGGATCAACCGCCGCGAGAACGTCATAGCCCTTGGTCCCTCGGGAACCGGCAAGACCCATGTGGCGATCGGCCTCGGCCTTGCCGCCTGCCAGAAGGGCCTGACGGTCGGCTTCACCACCGCGTCCGCGCTGGTCAGCGCGATGATGGAGGCACGCGACGAACGCCGCCTTCTGCGCCTCCACAAGCAAATGGCCGGATACAAGCTCCTCATCATCGATGAACTGGGGTTCGTGCCGCTCTCGAAAACCGGCGCGGAACTGCTGTTCGAGCTGATCTCGCAGCGTTACGAGCGCGGCTCGACGCTGATCACCAGCAACTTGCCGTTCGACGAGTGGACCGAAACGTTCGGCTCCGAGCGCCTGACAGGCGCGCTCCTCGACCGGCTTACCCACCACGTCTCCATACTCGAGATGAACGGAGAGAGCTATCGTCTGGCCCAAAGCCAGGCGCGCAAGGCACGCTCCAACCCCTGACAGAAAAGACCATCCGTGTGTTGGCGACCCCCACTCGGGCTACGCCCTCGCGGCGCTCGCCAGCACACGGATCACCCGGCCTGATTTTGCGCCGCCCAATGGCCGACTTTTACTCCGCCGTTGACAGGGCCGTCGGTCGGCCGCAACGACCGCAAGCAATATCGCTATGTCGGCGGGCTTGAGGGCAAGTTCGGCGGAAGCTGGAGCTGGGACGCCTATTTCCAGCATGGCCAGACCGATTTCCTCAACGGCGACTATAGCAACAACCCCATCACCGCCAATTTCAACAAGGCCGTCGACGCCGTGGTCAACCCGGCGAACAACCAGATCGTCTGCCGTTCGACGCTGACCGACCCGACCAACGGATGCGTTCCGCTCAACGTTTTCGGCACCGGCAAGAGCACGCAGGCGGCGCTGAACTATATCTACGGCACGTCGCTGCAGACCATCACCATCAAGCAGGACGTGGCGGCAGCGTCGCTGCATGGCGAGCCTTTCTCCACCTGGGCCGGTCCGGTGTCGATTGCGCTTGGCGGTGAATGGCGGCGCGAATCCTACCGGGCGGCCACGACCGCGCTCGACCAGACCAACGCCTTCTTCCTGGGCAATTTCCGTCCCTCCAACGGCCATTATAATGTGAAGGAGGGCTTTTTCGAGACGGTCGTGCCGCTGCTCAAGGATGTGCCCTTCTTCCGCGAGGTCGATTTCAACGGGGCGGTGCGCTATACCGACTATAGCCTGTCGGGTAATGTCACGAGCTGGAAGCTCGGCCTGACCTGGGACGTCGACAGCCAGCTGCGCTTCCGCGGCACGCGCTCACGCGACATCCGCGCGCCCAATCTCGCCGAACTGTTCCAGGCCGGCAACAACCTTAACCAGACGATCAGCGATCCGGTCCTGAACAGAAGTTACAGCATCCAGCAATTCGCCGCGGGCAATCCCAATCTGGTTCCCGAAAAGGCCGATACCACCGCGCTCGGTGTCGTCTATCGCCCCAACTGGCTTTCCGGCTTCGCCGTGTCGGTGGACTATTTCGATATCAAGATCGACAAGGCGATCTATTCGAACACCGCGCAGGCGGTGATCAACCTCTGCCAGGGCGGCGACGCGCTGCAATGTTCGTTCATCACCCGCAATGCCGCCAACCAGATCACGCTCGTCAAGCTCCAGCCGCTCAATATCGGCGGCGAGGCGACGCGCGGCGTCGATTTTGAGGCGAGCTATCGCCGCAACCTGTCCGACCTTGTGCGCCACTGGAACGGCACGCTGGGGCTGCGCATGGTCGGCACCTATGTCGACCGCCGCACGGTGACGATCGGTGGCGTGACCACCGAATATGCCGGGCAGAACGCGAATTTCGACCAGAATTCGCAGGCCGTTCCCAGCTGGCGCTGGCTGGCGTCCGCCACCTATGATTCCGATCATTTCACCGCGACCCTGACCGAGCGTTTCATCAGCGCGGGCAAGCTCAACAATGGCTGGGTGGCAGGGGTCGACATCGACCGCAACCATGTGCCGGCCGTGTTCTACACCGACCTGTCGCTGGGCTTCAAGATTCCGGAGTTCGGCAAGGGCGCTCAGGTCTATTTCGCGGTCCAGAACCTGTTCGACAAGGACCCGCCAGTCGCACCCATTTACGGCGCCACGGGGTTCCTCGGCACCGGCACCAACGGTTATCTCTACGATGTCATCGGCCGGCAGTTCCGTGCGGGCGTGAGGTTCAAACTTTGACCGCCTTGGAGTCTTCGGATGGGGGGATGAACGACAGCGTCCAGGTCCTGATCGTCGGTGCCGGTTCCGCCGGGCTGACGCTGGCGATCGACCTGGCCCGCAGGGGCGTGGCGTTCCGTTTGATCGAGCGGAGCACGGAACCCTTCGCCGGGTCGCGGGGCAAGGGACTCCAGCCCCGCACGATCGAGATTTTCGAGCAATTGGGGATGATCGACGCTTTCCTGGCTGCCTCGGCACCCTATCCGCCCATCGTCAACTATGGAAAGGGCGGAGAGGAGCCTCAGCGGGTTCGCGGCGAAGTGGAGGCAAAAGCCGGTGAGCCTTATCCGCAATCGCTGATGATCCCGCAATGGCGGACCGAGGCGATCCTGCGCGCCCGGCTTGCCGAACTGGGCGGCCGGGTCGAATTCGGCGCCGAGTTGCTCGATTTTGCCGAAACCGGGGGCGGGGTGCAGGCCCATGTCCGTAGCGGGGATGGGGAAGAGATCATTGCCTGCTCCTGGCTGGTCGGCACCGATGGTGCGCGCAGCACGGTGCGCAAGCAGTTGGGGATCGGTTATCCCGGCGAAACGGGCACGTTCCGCATGCTGGTCGCCGACCTGCCGGTCGCCAATCTGCCCGCCGATGCCTGGCATCGTTGGCCCAGGGCGCCGGGCGGGCAGTTCGCGCTCTGCCCGCTCGCCGGGACCGACAGTTTCCAGCTTTCGGCCGAACTCATCGATGGTGAGGAACCGGAGCGCAGCCGGGAGTCGATTCAGGCGATGATCGCGGCGCGGACCGGCGATGCTTCGCTGGTCGCCGGAGAGCTCAGCTGGACGTCGATCTACCGGGTGAACTTCCGCCTTGCCGACAGCTATCGGCGCGGCCATGCCTTCATCGCGGGGGACGCCGCCCATGCCCATCCGCCGACCGGCGGGCAGGGCCTCAACACCAGCGTGCAGGACAGCTTCAACCTCGGCTGGAAACTCGCCGCCGTTCTGGCGGGCGCGGACGAGGCGCTGCTGGACAGCTATGAGACCGAGCGGCGGGACATCGGCGCCGGGGTGCTGGATATGAGCAGGGGCCTGCTGAGCGCCATGACCGACAAGGCCGACATGCATCGCGGCCGGGCCACGCTGCAACTGGACCTCCATTATCGCGCGTCGCCGCTGACCGCCGAACATCGCGCAAAGCCCGGCGGCATCCGCGCCGGCGACCGCGCGCCCGATGCCGCGATCCTCGATCCGGTGGGGACGGCGATCCGCATTTTCGACCTGTTCCGCCATCCCGGTTTCATCCTGCTGGCGGTCGGCGGATCGGCGGAGATCCCCGCGTCCGTCGATGTGCATCTGCGGGTGGTCGAGGTCGATCGCGGTCCCGCTTCCTACCGGGATGCCGGGGGAGAGCTGCGCTGGAACTATGGCCTGACCGGCGACTGCCTGCTTCTGGTACGCCCGGACGGCTATATCGCGGTTGCCGCCGATGTGGATCGCGCCGACCTGATCGAAGACTGGTTCTGCCGCTGGATCGAAGCGGCGCGGGCGGCGGCATGACCACAGGCTTGATGCGCTGGGTGGCGACGGAAGCCGGGGGCTGCCGGTCGGCTCCGGACCGCGAGCGGATTCCGTTGAATGGCCTGCTGCTCCAGGCGGGGGAACGCCCATCGCGCTCTCTCTATCTGTTCCTGCGCCCCGCCGGTGCCTGGCACCTGATGCCGCTGGAGGAAGCCATAGTCGCGCGCGGGATCGATCTGCTGACCGTTTCCACCCGCTATGCGCGCAATGAGGCGCTGGCGGTGGTGGAGCGCAGCCTGCTGGATGTCGGCGCCTGGGTCCGCTTCGCGCGCGAGACGCTGGGCTATGCGCGCGTCAATCTGCTTGGCTGGAGCGGGAGTGGCACGCTGTCGGCCTTTTACCAGGAGCAGGCGACCCGGCCGACGATCGTGGAGACGCCGGATCACACGCCGCTGCGGTTGGCGGAGGCGGGGCTTGAACCCGCCGACGGGCTTGTCTTCCTGGGTGCCCACACATCCCGCGCACGGATGCTTGCCGACATCATCGATCCTGCGGTGATGGCGGAGGAGGCACCGGGCGAGCGTGATCTCGCGCTCGACCTCTATGGCGAAGGCGTGCCTGCACCTCCCTATGACCAGGCCTTCCTGGCGACCTATCGGGCCGCACAGCGTGCCCGGATCCGTCGCATATCCGCGCTTGCATGGGAGCGGATCGACGAGGGGCGGCTTGACCCGTTCATCGTGCCGGGCACCATGGCCGATCCCCATTTCCTCGATCCGACGATCGATCCCAACGGCCGTCCCGCGGGCCGTTGCTGGCTGGGCGTGCCGCAAGCCGTCAACCAGTCGCCCGCCGGTATCGCCCGCGTCACGACGCCCGAAGCATGGCTGTCGCAATGGTCGATTGAGGACAGCAATGTCGATGCGGTCTGGTCGGTCGCAGCGATTGGCAGTCCGCTGCTGGTGATCGAGAATGGCGCGGACGATGCCGTGCCGCCGGGGCATGTGCGAGAAACCTTCGCGGCCGCCATGTCCCGCGACAAACGCTATCTGACGATCCCGGGAGCAAGCCACAGCTATGCAGGCCAGCCCGATGCGCTGGCGTCGGTTGCCGACGCCGTCTGCGCCTGGGCCAGTGAAAGGCACTGACCATGGGCTTGACGCCTGTGAGGTGCCGCTCGGGCACTATGAGGGTAGGCGCCTCTCCGATGTTCTCCGACGCACCCGTCACCCCCCAGCCTGCCAATGCGCGCCGCTTCGGCGCCAGGGGCAATCGGCCCCGCATCACCGCTATTGCCGCGCGCTGCGCCATCCACCCAGCCTTCATCGCCGCTGACGTCTGTGCGCAGGCGGACGCAGAATAGGAGTTTATCCCCATGAAATTCATCAGTTTCCGATTTGCAGGCAGACCATGTTGGGGCGTGCTCCGCGATGATGGAGCGGTCGTCGATCTGTCGGTGGCCGGTCTTGGCGTAACATTGCGGGAGGCTATCGCAGCCGGTCGTCTTGAGGAGGCCGCGCGTCGCGCCGCCACGGGCGAGCCGCTGGGCCGGTTCGAGGATGTCGAACTCGACAGCCCGCTGCCCGATGCCGGCAAGATCCTTGCGGTCGGTGCGAACTATTCCGACCATGCCGCCGAAATGAACCGCGACGTCGGCGGCGATCCGCAATTCTTCATTCGCCTGCCGGCAAGCGTCGTCCCGCACGGCGCGCCGATCCTGAAGCCCCGGGTTTCGGATCATCTCGATTATGAGGGCGAACTGGCCATCGTGATCGGCAAGGCCGGGCGGCATATCGCGCTGGAAGAGGCGATGGGCCATATCGCCGGCTATACCATCTTCAACGACGGCACGATCCGCGACTATCAGCAGGTTTCGCTGCCGGTGGGCAAGAATTTCGACGCAAGCGGGTCGGTCGGTCCCTGGTTCGTTCCGGCCAGTGAAATCCGCTATCCGCTGACGCTCGAAACCCGCGTGAACGGCGAGGTGCGCCAGCATAACAACACCGATAATTTCACCTTCGGCCCGGCGCGGCTGATCGAATATGCCTCGCGATTCACCCGGCTCGAGCCGGGCGACATCATCGCCAGCGGCACGCCCGCCGGGGTCGGTGCGCGCCGCAACCCGCCAAGCTGGCTCAAGGCGGGCGATGTGCTGGAAGTCGAAATCTCGCAGATCGGGACGCTGAGGAACGAGATAGCCGATGAGCCTGCATGAGCCGATCTTGGTGGGGGAGGTTGCCAAGAGCCCCGTCTTTAGGGCACCGGTCAAGGCTGCCATGGAGTCCGCTTCCCCCTCGCAATCCCTGACCCGCAAGGCGGTCGATCATGTCCGCGACATGATCGTGCGCGGGGAATTGCCGCCGCGCTCGCGGGTGCAGGAAAAGCAGCTTTGCGAAAGGCTGGGCCTGTCGCGCACGCCGCTGCGCGAAGCGCTCAAGGTGCTGGCGACCGAAAATCTCGTCGAGCTGCTGCCGCGGCGCGGCGCGCGGGTCACGGCCCTCGATCCCGAAAGGCTGCGCGAACAATTCGCGGTCATCGCCATGATCGAGGCCGAGGCGGCCCGTATCCTCTGCCGTTCGGGCACGGTCGAGCAGATCCGCGACCTGCGCGTGATCCATGACGCGCTGAAATCCGCCTATGTCAGCCATGATCCGGCGCGCTATTATCTTTCGAACGAGCAGTTCCACCGCGCGGTGGTGGTCCAGTGCGGCAACCGGACGCTTGTCGAGATGCACGCCAGCCTGATCGTCCACCTTCACCGGGCACGGCATTTCGCGCTCACCATGCGCGAAATGAATCTGGAGTTCGCGCATGACCATGACGAGATCATCGCGGCGATCGAGCGCCGCGACGCCGAAGCGGCCGGACATCATATGGCGGATCACCAGGCGGGCGTGGCGGACCAGGTGCTGGCGGCCCTTCCGCCGGGCGTGACGGGCGGCCGCGAGAGGAACAGGTCATGAAGATTGACGGTTTCGTTCTGGCCATGCTGGGCGCGGTGGCGCTTGCCCTCGCCATGCCCTGGCTCGGGGCTGAGGACGGCCCCCTGCATCTGGGGATCGTCACCACCGCCGGTATTGCGTTCGTCTTCTTCCTGCACGGCGCCGCACTTTCCCCCGCCGCGATGCGCGCGGGGGCCGCGAGCTGGCGGCTCCATCTGCTGGTCCATGGCAGCACCTACATGCTGTTCCCCGCCATCGGCGCTGCGCTGTTCTTCGGCCTGAAGACCGTGCTGGCGCCGGAGATACGGCTGGGCATCTTCTACCTCTGCGCGCTGTCCTCGACCATTTCCTCCTCGGTCGCGATGACCGCCATCGGCCGGGGCAATGTGCCTGCGGCGATCTTCGACGCGACGCTGTCGGGGCTGCTGGGCATGGTGCTGACGCCGTTGCTGGTGAGCCTGGTGGCGAAGACCGCCACGGGGCATCTGCCGCTGCTGCCGGCGATCTGGGACGTGATGAAGACGCTGCTCCTGCCCTTCGCGGCGGGGCAGCTTCTGCGCCCGTGGATCGGCGGCTTCGTCACCCGGCACAAGGCCTGGACATCAAAGGCCGACCGTTTCGTGATCCTGCTCATCGTCTATGCCGCCTTCTGCGAATCCACGCAGGCGGGGCTGTGGTCGCGCTATGCGCCCGCGACGTTGCTGGTCATCGCGCTGCTCGTGCTGGCGCTGCTGGGAAGCGTGATCGCGCTGACGACGCTGGTCAGCCGCCTGCTGGGCTTCAGCCGGGCTGATGAGGTGACGGCGGTCTTCTGCGGTTCGAAGAAGAGCCTGGCGAATGGCGCGCCGATCGCGCGCGTGCTGTTCGGCCAGAATCCGGCGCTCGGCATGATCGTGCTGCCGCTGATCATGTATCATCAGGCGCAGCTTATCGTCTGCTCGGTGCTGGCGCGGCGCTATGCCGAAAGGGCCAAGCGCGAGACCACGGCCGCCGTCGAGGCCGCCTGACGCCGCCGGGTCCGATGGACCCGGCGGCTTTCCCTCATGGCCAGGCGCGTTCCCCCGGCTGCGCCGTGCCCCTGATCCGTGGCAGCATGATGAGCGGCCAGGGGCTGGGCATCTCCCCCACCGGCACATGGATCAGGGCTGGCTCGTTCGCGCGCAGCGCCTCGACCAGTGCCCGTTCCAGCGCTGCGGGCGTTTCCGCCCGGACCGCGCGGACGCCGAAACTGTCGGCATAGGCGACGAAATCGGGATTGTGCAGGCTGTCGGCGATGCGCCGCCCGCCATAGGCCTGATCCTGGATGCGCCGGACATTGCCGAAGGCACTGTCATCGAACACGACGGTGACCAGCGCGATGCCATGCTTGACCGCCGTTGCCAGTTCGAAGGCCTGATAGCCAAAACCGCCGTCGCCGGTGATCGCCACCACCGGCCGGTCGCCGACCGCGGTCTTGGCGCCGAGCGCGGTGCCGAAGCCGAAGCCCAGATTGTCCTGCTGGCCGCCGGACAGGAAGCTGCGCGGCCGTTCTGCCTGATAGGCCAGCCGTGCGGCGAACCCCATCTGGGTGACTTCATCGACCAATATGCCTTCGGGCGGCAATGCGCGCCGGATTGCGGCGAGAAAGGCCATTTGCAGTTCCAGCCGCCCCAGTTCGCGTGCCATCCAGCCGCGTTCGGCGGACAGGTCGCGCCGCGCGCGCGCGGCGTTGTAGCGGGGCAGGGCTTTGGCCAGCGCGGTCAGCGCCGCGCCTGCGTCCGCCAGGATCGCGCAGTCGGGATTGCGATAGCGGCCCGGCTCCTCCGGTTCGATGTCGATGCGCACGATCTTGAGCTCTTCGTCCACGCCCCAGACGCTTTGCTGGGTGTAAAGCCGGGTTCCGACCGCCAGCACGACGTCGGCCTCCCGCCAGAGCCGGTGCGCCATCGGCAGGTTGACCGCTAGCGGATGTGATCCGGGAATCGCCCCATGGCCGCGCCGGTAGCAGCCGACCGGGGCCTGCAGCATTTCCGCGACGCCCAGCAGCGCTTCGCCCGCATCCTGTGCGCCGCCGCCGACCATGATCAGGGGCCGCTTGGCCGCGCCCAGCAGCTTTGCGGCCTGTTCGATGGCGTCGCTGTCGACGGCGGGCCGGGCGATCGGCAAGGGCGGGGCGGCGTCGCCGGGGCCGCTGGCGGGCCAGACGTCGATGGCGCATTCCAGCGCGACCGGACCGGGGCGGCCGGATTGGGCGAGTTGCAGGGCGGCGGCGATCTTCGGCCCGGCATCGGCGGGGCCGGTGATGCGCTGCGCGTCCTTGGTGAGATGGCGCAGCAGGCCGATCTGGTCGCGGATTTCGTGCAGATGGCCATGGCCGCGCTCCATCGCGTCGGTCGGGATCTGTCCGGCCAGCGCCAGCACCGGCGCGTTCATGCCATAAGCGGTTAGCAGCGCCGCCGACGCGTTGAGGATGCCCGGCCCCGGAACGGCGGCGAAGACCTGCGGCTGCCCGGTCGCCAACGCGGCGCCGAGCGCCATATAGCCCGTGGTCTGCTCATGCCGGGCATGGATCGTGCGGATCCGGTCGCGCGCGCCGTGCAGCGCGTCGAACAGCCCGTCATTATGGATGCCGGGCACGCCATAGAGCCTGTCGATCCCATGGGCGATCATCGTGTCCACGGCCAGTTCAGCCGTAGTATTTTTGACGTTTTTTGGTGACACTAAACTCTCCATTCGATAATAAATCTCCATATATTTGGAGAAGAGATCATGAAGCCTGCTTATTGGATCGCCAGATCGAAAATAATAAAGCCGGATGAATATTTTGAATATGTGAAGAGAGCCGGCCCCGCATCGCAAAAATACGGGGCGAAAATTCTGTCACGCGGCGGACGATTCGAAATATTGGAAGGAACCAGGGAGTTTGAGCGTTTCGTTCTGGTCGAATATCCTTCCTTCGACGCCGCGATGGAATTTTATCACTCGCAGGCCTATCAGGATGCTGCCGCGTTCCGTCTCGCCGGGGCCGGGATCAACGAACTGGTGATCGCGGAGGGGGAGGATAGCGGCTGACCGGCCAGCCGCCTGACCCAATTTCTCAGCCCAATTTCTCCCGGAAGAAGGGAATGAAACGGCTTGCCAGATGGTCATAGGCAAAGCCGCTGGGGACGACTTCCCCGAAATGGCCGAGCACCGGGAACAGTTCCAGCGTCACGTCGCGATTGCCCGCCGCCATGACCTTGTCGCGGACCGCGATGGACTGTTCGACTGGCGCATGCATGTCATGCTCGCCATGCAACAGCAGCAGCGGCTGGACGATGGTCTGTACATGATTGATGGCCTGGATACGCTCGTAAAAGGACCGGGCGGTGACCGGATCGCCGAGCCAGCCGGTGATCAGCCGGTGCCGGGCAGGCGCGAAGGCCGCCGTTCCGTACGCCTGTTGCAGGAAGTCCGACACCGTTCCGAAGGTCGCGACCGCTCTGAACCGATGGTCCGAAGCAGCGGCGCGCAGCGCGGCATTGCCGCCGCGCGAGACGCCGAACAGGCCGATGCGGGCAGGGTCGATGAAGGGCTGTTCCGCCAGCCAGTCGAACGCCTGCGAAATATCGTCGGGATCATGGGTAGGCAGGTCGCCGCGATAGTTCATGCTGAGCGCATGGAAGCCGGCGGCGCGGAGGCGTGAGGCGGCCCATTCGACGATCTCGAACATGCCCGTTCCCATGCCACCGGGGCAGACCACGATCGCTGGCGCGGGGCCGCGGGTGTCGGCCCTGTAGAGCATGGTTTTGATGGCGCTGCCGTCGGGCAGGCTGACGGGCTGGAGTTCGCCTGTCAGCATGACGGGGCCGCCGTCGCGAGGTGTGAGAGTCATGCGATACCCCTGTTCTTGATGAGATGGTCGGGCACGGCGATCTGGGCGCGGCCCTGGAGGATGGCGAGACAAGCCAGCGCGATCGCGCTCAGCAGGCCCGGAATGATGCCGGCGAAGAGGATATGGGCAGGGTCGATCCCCGCGCTCAGCAAGATGCCGCCCAGCGCCGGTCCCAGCAGGGAGCCGCAGCGCGCGACCGCATTGTTGAAGCCGATGCCCGTGCCCCTGAGCGCCGTCGGGAAGAAGGCGGTGATATAGGCCGACAGCGTGATCTGCGAACCGATCAGGAAGAAGCCGCTGGCTGCAAGGCTCGCCATCAATATGGGCAGGGGGATGCCCTCGATCATCGTTGCCGTGCCCGCGCACAGGATGGCGACGACGGCGCAGATATAAGAGAGGGCGAGCACCGCCGACCCGCGCATCCGCCCGTCGACCACCCGCGCGATTCCCAGGCTGCCGACGATGCCCGAAAGGTTGAGGATGACGGTTCCCAGGATCGCGTCGCTCAGGGGAATCCCGGCGCGCTCCAGCAGGGTCGGCGTCCAGTTCACCAGCATGAAGGAGAGGAGCAGGCTGGTGAACATTGCCGCCGACAGCAGGATCGTGCCCGCCGCCAGGCCGTTGCGGAACAGCGCACCGATGGTCGCGCGCCCGACGGTGCGCTCGGGAAGGAGGAAGCGCGTGCCGGGCGGCACGGCCAGATCGGGCGCAATGCGGCGGACGATCGACAACAGCCTTGCATCGTTCCCGCTGCCGAGCGCGAGGAAACGGACCGATTCGGGAAGGCCGGTCCAGAGGATGGGGGCGAGCAGGACCGGCGCGATCCCGGCGACCAGCAGCATGGCGCGCCAGTCTGCGATTTCCAGGACATGGGGCGCCAGCAGGCCGCCCAGCACTGCGCCGAGCGGCGTTCCCCAGGTGATGACCGAAACGATGGTGGACCGCCGCCGCGCGGGCGCATATTCGGCCGCCAGCGCCAGCATGTTGGGGATGGCGCCGCCCAGCCCCAGTCCGGCGACGAAGCGCAGCAGGGCGAGGGAGGTGATGTCGGTCGCGAACGCGCAGGCGATGGTCAGCGAACCGAACCACAGGATCGCGACGATGACGAGCTTCTTGCGGCCGATCCGGTCGGCCAGCATGCCCAGCGTGGCGGCGCCGATCGCCGCGCCCAGCAATGTCGCGCTGAACACCAGTCCGAACGCGGCATGCGATGCGCCCCATTGGCGGGTGATCGCGGGCGCCAGGAACGACATGACCATGGTGTCGAAGCCGTCGAACACCGAAGCGATCAGGGTCAGCGCGAAGACGCGCCACTGGAGCGCGCTGATCGGCGCGGCGTCGATTGTCGCGGCGATATCGATCCCGGTCGCCTGTTGCTGTGCATGATGCCCTTGCAGCAAGATCTTCTCCATCGTCTTTGTCCGGCAACATGGCAAATTCTGCATGCAGAAATGCGCTGCCCATATATGTCGGCTCAGGATATGCGGCGACAGGTGCCGATCCTTCTTATCGAATTGTCCGAATTTCATGAGCAGCGAGGCAGCGTGAATTGACCGGGCCGCATTTCGCGGCCTATCGATTTTGCATGCAGAATGATCCAGCACAATCGACAGCGGCGCAGATCGATGCCGAGCGGGCGGCGCGGCAGGACCTTGCGGCGGCCTATCGGATGATCGACCGCTTCTTTCCGACGACCGATGGCATCTATAACCATCTGAGCCTTCGCGTGCCCGGCGAACCGCGGCAGTTCCTGATTAAGCGCCATGCGCTGCTCTATCGGGAAGTCACCGCGTCCAATCTGGTGCGGGTCGACATGGATGCCGATCTTGATGAATCCTCCGGGGTGAATCGCCCCGGCTTCGTGCTGCACAGCGGCGTGCTGAGGGCGCGGCCTGATGTCGCCTGCGTGTTCCACATGCATGGCGCGACGGGCATCGCCATGTCGGCGCATGGCGGGGGCCTGCGGATGATCTCGCAGGCGGCGATCCGTTTCTACAAGCGGATCGGCTATCATCCGTTCGAGGGTGTCACCGACAATCCGGACGAGCGCGAGCGGCTTGCGGCGGCGCTGGGCGACAATCACGCCCTGTTCCTGCGCAATCACGGCATTGTGGTCGTCGGCTCCAGCGTTCGCGAGACCTTCGAGCGGACGCGCGACCTGATGACCGCGTGCGAAAGCCAGCTCATGCTGGAGGCCGCGACCGACAATATCGTCGAGGTGCCCGACGCGATCTGCGAGAGCACCGTGCGGCAGCTTGAACTGCACGACCGGGGACGGGGCAAGGCCGACTGGCCCGCCTGGCGGCGGCTGATGGATGAAGTCGCCCCCGGCTACGCCGAATAATCACACAGCAATGGGAGAGGCAGGATGAACATTGTCGCGCTTGAAAATGACCTGACAACATTGCCGTCCTCGGTGCGGCGCTGGATCGACCGCGAACCGGCGCATTATGTCGGCGGGCGCTGGCACGGGAGCCATGCCAGCCTGCCGGTGATCGAACCGTCGAGCGGGCGGGAGATTGGCCTGATCGGCAAGGGCGGCGCGGCGGAGATCGACATGGCGGTGGCGGCGGCGCGCGCCGCGCTGGTTGCGCCGGAATGGCGCGACGCCGGGCCACTGGCGCGCGAGGCGCTGATCCATCGCCTCGCGGCCCTGATCGAGGAACGGGCGGACGACCTTGCCCTGCTCGACTGTGTCGACAATGGTATGCCGCTCTGGCTTGCGCGCGGCATCGATGTCGGCGGGACGGTCGATGTCTTCCGCTATTATGCAGGCTGGCCCTCCAAGCTGGCCGGACGCACCGTCGACGTATCGGCGCCGCCGGGCATGGGGCGGTTCGAGGGCATGACCCGGCGCGAGCCGGTCGGCGTAATCGCCGCGATCGTGCCGTGGAACGTGCCGCTGATGATGGCGGCGTGGAAGCTGGCCCCTGCGCTTGCCGCAGGATGCACCGTCGTGCTGAAGCCTTCTGAAGAAGCGTCGTTATCCGCGCTGGCGCTGGCCGATCTTGTCGAACAGGCCGGATTTCCCGTCGGCGTCGTCAATGTCGTGACTGGCCTTGGCAGCGAGGCGGGCGATGCGCTGGTCCGTCATCCGGGCGTCGACAAGATTTCCTTCACCGGATCGACGGGAACCGGCCGGGCCATCGCCCGTGAAGCCGGGGCGTCGCTCAAGAAACTGACTCTGGAGCTGGGCGGCAAGTCGCCGACGATCCTCTTTGCCGATGCCGATCTCGACCGCGCCATCGTGGGGGCGGCCAATGCGATCTTCCTCAATTCCGGCCAGGTCTGCGTCGCGGGATCGCGGCTTTATGTCGAGGATGCGATCCATGATCAGGTGGTCGAGCGCCTTCAGGCGCATATCCGGACGATCCCGGTCGGCGCGGGCATGGGGGAAGGCGTCTTCATGGGGCCGCTGGTCAGCGCGCGTCAGCGCGCGCGGGTCGATGCCTATGTCGAGGCGGCGCGCCTTGGCGGCATGGGCGTGGACAGTGCCGCCGACTATGCGGGGGCGGCGGGCTTCTATGTGGCGCCAACGCTCGTTACCGGCGCGTCGCATGACGATCCGATCACCCAGGAGGAGATATTCGGCCCGGTCCTCGGCATCTATCGCTTCTCCGCTGAGGAGGAACTGATCGCCGCAGCGAACGGCACCGATTTCGGGCTTGCCGCAAGCCTGTGGACGCAGGACATCGACCGCGTCCACAGGCTGTCCAGATCCCTCCAATGCGGCAAGGTGAGCGTCAATGCCGGGGGCTTTCCCTATCCGGGCCTTCCCGAAGGCGGATACAAGGGATCGGGCTTCGGCCGTGATCTTGGCCCCGATGCCGTGGAACAGTGCCTCCAGACCAAGACCCTTCTTATCCATATAGCGTGAGAGAATGATGCGCGAACTCAAGCAATTCGCCCTGCCTGCCGGCCGGGCGCTGATCGCCGCCCTGTTCCTGTGGAGCGGGGTCCGCAAGCTGGGCCACCCTATGGCCGTCATCGACATGATCGGGCAAAGCCTGCCCTTTCCGACGCTGGCCTTCGCGGCTTCCATCGCCTGCGAACTGGGCGCGGGCCTGCTGTTCCTGCTGGGCTACCGGACCCGCTTGATGGCGGGGGCGCTGGCGCTGTTCACCCTGGTGACGGCGGTTGCGTTCCACAATGATTTCGCCGACCGTCAGGAACTGACCAATTTCATGAAGAATATCGCGATCCTGGGCGGCCTTTTCCACGTTTTCGTCGCGGGGGGCGGCCGTTTCTCGCTGGACGGGCTGATCGGCGGCAGGGCTGCGACGGAAATCTGAGGCCAAAGGACAGGAGAGGATCTGGACCATGCATCAGGAAAGCCCGATCTGGATCGTGACCGGCGATTTCGGGCGCGCCACGGTCAATGTGACGGACCGCGCGCTGGTCGAACATGCGCATCATCAGTTCAACATGCTGTTCATGCTGGACGGGGCGGAGACGGTCTTCCGGTCGGGCGATACCGACCTGCCGCTCGACGGATCGACCGTCATCCTGTTCAATCCATGGGTGCCGCATCTGAAACTGGCCAATGCCGCCGGACCCACGACGATCCTGTCGCTGGTGATCGAACCGGACTGGATCGACCGCGTGCTCGAAGCGCGGGGCCTGCGCAATGGGCTCAGCTTCCCCCGGATCAGGGAAGGGATGACCACGGGGGTCCGGCTCGCCGCGCAGCGTCTGGCGGGCGCCATTTCGCGCGGCCTGCTCGACAATGGAGCCGACAGGGAAAGGCCGCTCATGGACCTGATCGACGCGGTGGTCGACGCCTATATCGTGCCAGAGGCCGCCAATGTGTCGTCGCTTGGGCGGCCCATCGACTTCCGTATCCGCAAGGCGCTGGCCTATATTCACGACCATGCGCTGGAAAATCCGCGCGTGGACGGGATCGCGCGGATGGTGGGCCTGTCCCGATCGCATTTCTTCGAACAGTTCCGCCGCTGCGTCGGCGTTTCGCCGCGCCATTATATCGACCATATCCGGATGCGCGCCGCCATGCACTGGCTCAGCACCAGCGAGCGGACGCTGGTCGAGGTCGCCGATGAGCTGGGTTTTGGCGCGCACAGCAATTTCACCCGCTTCTTCGCCCAGCACATGGCTGTCTCGCCCAGCGAATATCGCCGCCAGACCTATGCCGTCGCCTGATTGAACCTGTATCAGTCCGCTCCCGCCAAGGCGGCCGCCTCGACTATCGCCTGCCTGATCGTCTCGGCCGGTTGCGCGCCATAGAGGACCCTGCCGCCAATTTCGAAATGGGGCACGCCGTTGATGCCGCGCCCGCGCGCATGCATTTCCAGCGCGCGAACTTCGAGCGCCAGCCCATCGCCTGGGAGAAAGGCAAGCGCGGCCTCCCGTTCCAGGCCGATCTCGCCTGCGATCCCGGCAAGCGTTTCCGCTCTCCCTATGTCGCGGCCTTCGGCGAAATAGGCCCGCAGGACGGCCTCGACAAAGGCGGTCTGCTTCCCCTCCTGCCGCGCGAACAGGGCCATGCGATGGGCAAGGAAGCTGTTGGGCGTGCGGGTCATGGCGTCATAATCGAACCGGACCCCGTCCGGGCGTCCGGCTTCGACCGTCTTCGCGTCGAGCGACTGCGAATAGTCCCAACTGCCGAACTTGGCGGAGCGATAGGCCTTCCGGTCCAGCCCCTCGGCCGGCATGTCGGGATTCAGTTCAAAGGGAAGCCAGTCAAGATCGACCGCAATCCCTTCCGGAAGGTTTTCGAGCGCCCGGCGCAGCCGCCGCTCGCCGATATAGCACCAGGGGCAGATGAAATCCGATGTGACCGTGATTTTGACGGGTGCCGACATGGCCGGTCTCCTTTCTCGCGTGGACATGGGGTTTGCGGAGATGTTCGGGAACAGGCCT
The DNA here is from genome assembly GCF_013375555.1 of Sphingobium sp. EM0848. Classification (NCBI taxonomy): domain Bacteria; kingdom Pseudomonadati; phylum Pseudomonadota; class Alphaproteobacteria; order Sphingomonadales; family Sphingobiaceae; genus Sphingobium; species Sphingobium sp. EM0848. Next base: position 603,055 of record NZ_JABXWB010000005.1, on the reverse strand, counting down.
TTGGTTGCGATCTCCATTGCATGTTGCGCAATGATCCCGCTTTTTCCCGTTCGTCCTTTCTCGCGAAGATAATCCAAATCAGCGCGCGATCCGCCAAGACGGCGCGTCGCCAATCGTCCGAAACCGTGAAACATGACGGATGCTTCCCTATCCACCGCGAAGACGGGCGCTCCGGTCGCGATCGGCCGTGGCCTGACCTTTGCCATGGCCATCGCCGCGGGTCTTGCGGTGGCGAACATCTACTATAACCAGCCGATGCTGGGCATCATGGAAAAGGATCTGCCCGGCGGCATCACCGGGCTGGTCCCGACTGCGACGCAACTGGGCTATGCCATCGGGCTCTTCGCGCTCGTGCCGCTGGGCGACCTGATCGAGCGGCGCAGGCTGATCGTCGTCCAGTTCCTGGTGCTGGCCACCGCGCTTGTGGTGGCCGCGCTCGCGCCCTCGGCGGCGACGCTGTTGCTGGCCTCGTTTCTGCTCGGCGTCGCATCCACGGTCGCGCAGCAGATCGTGCCTTTTGCGGCGCATCTCTCATCCCCGGAAAAGCGCGGTGCGACGGTCGGGACGGTCATGTCGGGCGTGCTTTGCGGTATCCTGCTCAGCCGGACGCTGGCGGGGTTTGTGAGCGCGCATGCGGGGTGGCGCGCCATGTTCTGGTTGGGTGTGCCGCTTGCCCTGGGCGCCGGTGCGCTGATGGCGGCCATGCTGCCGCGCAGCCATCCCGACACCGACCACCGCTATGGCAGCCTGATGGCGTCGCTGGTGCATCTCTGGCGCGAATTTGGCCAGCTGCGCCTTGCCGCGGTGACCCAGGCCCTGCTCTTTGGTGCCTTCACCGCCTTCTGGACGATCCTTGCGCTGCGCCTTCAGGAGCCGCGTTTCGGTCTGGGCGCCGAGGTCGCCGGGCTGTTCGGCATCGTTGGGGCGGTCGGCGTCATGGCGGCTCCGCTTGCCGGCCGGATCGCCGACAGGCGCGGTCCGCGCAAGGCCATATTGGCGGGCACGGTGCTGACGGTGGCTGCATGGGCGATCATCGGCCTCTGGGTATCGATTGCCGGGCTGGTGGTTGGATGCATCCTGCTTGATTTCGCCGTGCAGGGTGTCCTCGTTTCCAACCAGCACATCATCTATTCCTTGCGCCCCGAAGCGCGTGCCCGGTTGAACACCATCTTCATGGGATCGATGTTCCTGGGGGGCGCAGGCGGTGCGGCTGGCGCGACGGCGGCCTGGAGCGCCGGAGGCTGGGCCGCAATATCCCTGTTCGGCATCGTGCTGGCCCTTCTGGGCGCGCTGCTCCAGCTCTCCCGCCTCGGCAGGGGGTGATGAACCATCCCTGTTTCCTCCAGCAAGGAAAGCATCCATGACGGCAAGAACCCTTTTGACACCCGCCGATTGCGCGATCGTTCTGGTCGATGAGCAGGCGGGTCTGGCCTTCGCCACCGGATCGGCCGATCGGCAGATCCTGCGCAGCAACGCCGTGGCGCTCGCCCGCATCGCGCGCGCCTTTGATATACCCATTGTGGTCAGTACATCGGCCTCCAAGGTCTATAGCGGCCCGCTGATGCCGCCGCTGCGCGCGGTGTTGCCCGATGTCATGGCCATAGAGCGGCGGAGTATGAACCTGTGGGAGGATGAAGCGGCAAGGGCGGCGGACGCTGGTGATCGCCGGACTGCTGACGGAATCCTGCGTCAGCTTTCCAGTGCTTTCGGCCCTGGAGGAAGGCTATGACGTTCGTGTCGTGGCCGATGTCTGCAGTGGGCTGACGCCTGCCAGCCACGAAGCTTCGCTGCGGCGGCTGGAACAGGCCGGGGCCGTCATGACATCCTGGCTCCAGTTCCTGCTGGAGATGCAGCGCGACTGGACCCGGCACGACAGTTATGAGGCTGCGCGCGCCATCGTCGTCGATCATGGCGGCGGCTATGGCATCGGGCTCGACTATGCGCGGGACATGATCCACCCGGCATGACCGGGGGTCCCCCTGGCAATCCCCGGTGCCGTTCGTTCAGGACGCGTGGAACATCAGATAGGTGCCGGTCTGCATGCCCTGACGCAACAACGCCTTGCCGAGCGCGACTTGTTCCGGTTCCCAGCGGGCAAGCGCCTGATCGATACCGGGCGCCCGTTCCAGCGCATCGGCCAGCGCCAGTGCATTGGCCGCCGCCTTGGAGGTGCTGGCGGCGGTATGCGGTCGCGGGATCGCGGCGGCATCCCCAAGGACGATCACCCGGCCGTCGACCATATGGTCCGATGCCAGATCCCTGATCGCCTGCATGAAGGGGTGTGGCGTAGCCTTCACCACCTCCCGGAACGGGGCGGGAAGAAGTGAGTCGGCATCCTGGCGAAGATACGCGATCCATTTTTCGGCCGGCCGGCCCTCCGGGATCGCGGCGATCCGCCGCTGGCCGTCCCTGTCGACCAGGATTTCCTGAAGCAACGCATCCGGCGCGACGCGATACCAGACCCAATTGTAGAAGCGGTGCCCCGGCCGCATGTCATTGTCGATACCAGGGACGAGATAGCCCAATATATGCGATCCCCGATTATTGGCGAAACCGAAGTCGCCATGCAGAATCGCGCGCGCGACTGTCGGCATCGCCTCTTCCAGGATCAGGCCGCGCCAGGCGAGATAGCCCGCATAGTCCGGTTTCGCCTTGGGCCAGATCAGCGTGCGAACGGTGGAATTCCCGCCATCCGCGCCGACCAGCAGATCGGCCGTCCGGCTGGAGCCGTCGGCGAAGCGGGCGGTGACGGTCCCGGCCGCGTGGTCCTGTTCCAGATCGGTCAGCGCCACGCCCTGATGATAATGTTCGTCGCCAAATGCGCTCCGCAGCAGCGAATAGATCAGCGACCAGGATGTCTGCGTCTGCGGCGCGAAATGCTTGGACTGGATCGAGCCGTCGGGGCGGAAGACCGTGCGATAGCGCGATTCGACGCCAAGGTTCAGATGCCGGACGTCGCCCCCTGTCCGCCGGAACAGTTCGACCACATCGGGTTGCAGCACGATCCCGCCGCCTCGGCTGTCGAGATCATGGGGCGATCGTTCGAAAATTTCGACGTCCCAGCCCGAGCGCAGCAGCAGGTTGCCGGTGAAGAGCCCGGCCAGCGATCCGCCGATGATCAGCGCACTGGGCCTGGATGAAGCTGTCGTCATGGCACCTGTCTCCCATATTGTGCCGGTCACAGATGAACCTTGCGATCAAGGTTGAGAATAGGACAAAATCTGCTATCATCATTGCGTAATTCGCAACGGTGGCCAATGGATCTGTTCGCGGCGATAAGGGCGTTTCTGGCGGTTGCCGACGAGGGTGGCTTCGCGCCTGCCGCGCGCCGGAGCGGCATGGCGACCTCCTCGCTCACGCGGCAGGTCGATGCGCTGGAAGCCCATATCGGGGCCGTGCTGCTCAATCGATCGACGCGCAGCGTGACGCTGACGCCGGCCGGGGAGGATTATCATCTGCAGGCGGCGCGGATCATGGCCGATCTGGACGAGGCCAACCGGGGCGTCAGCGAACGGGAAGGGCGTCCGCGCGGCCAGCTTCGCGTCAGCCTGCCGGTGGCCTTCGCTCGCCTGCACGTCGCGCCGTTCATTCCCGATTTTCTGGCGGCTTATCCCGGCATGGAGCTGGACCTCTTGATGACCGACGAGGCCGTCAATCTGGTCGAACATCGCATCGATGTCGCGATACGGCTGGGAAGCCTGGAGGCGTCCACCCTGATCGCGCGCCGCCTTGCGCCGCACCGGCGCCTGCTGTGCGCGAGCCCGGCCTATCTTGCCGAGCGGGGCGAGCCGCTGGAGCCGTCCGATCTTGCCCGACACAATTGCCTGACCTTCTCCTATGCCAGCGGCAACAGGACGTGGCGTTTCACGAAGGGCGGGCGGGAAGAGCTGGTCAGGGTCCGCGGGTCCGTCCGCGCCAATCATTCGGAGACCCTGCGCGAAGTGGCGCTTGCCGGTCTTGGCGTGTTGCTCATGCCCAGCTGGCTGGTCGGACAGGACATTGCCGCCGGGCGCCTGCGGCCGGTGTTGCCGGAATGGGAGGCGCATGTCGGGCGCCTGTCCCCCTCCGTTTCGCCGGACACCGCCATTCATGCGATCTATCTTGCCGACAGGCGCGATTCGACGCGGTTGCGGGTATTTGTCGACTTTCTGGCGGATCGCTTCGGCTCGCCGCCCTATTGGGACCGGTTCTGATTGCGACATTGAGCCGGGTGCAGATCGGCGGCCATGATTGCAGGGCGCTACTCTGTGGCGCCGCCGACCCTCCGCGGGGTTGCATCATATGATCCGTGCCGGCTCGCTGTCCTGGAGTGAGGCCGGGTCAGCGATAGGCGACCCTGGCCGGGATGATCAGGCGGACTTCCGTTCCGGCGGTTTCCCTGTCCAGCAGGCTCAATGTCGCGCCCAGTCTGGCGGCCCGCTCGCGCATGCCGACCAGGCCATAATGGCCGTCCCGCTGGCCCAGCCTTTTCACCTCATCTTCTATCCCCACGCCGTCATCGGCGATGGAGATGGTGACATGCGCCGCATCATGAAGAATGCGGATCGCGACCTTGCGCGCCTGCGAATGGCGGAGTGCGTTGAACAGCGCTTCGCTGGCGATCCGGTCGATATCGTCCGCGACGGGCGCGCAGACGGCGCGGGTCCGCCCGAACTCGCTGACGGTCCATGCCATGTGGCCGTCCAGCACCTCATCGGCGATTTTCGAGAGCATCGGCCTGAGGTCCACCGGCTCGGTCCGCTCACGCAGGAAGCGTACCCGGTCGCGGGCGTCCTGGAGCACATCGTCGGCGCGTTCCAGCGTGGCTTCGAGTTCAGCCCGTGCGACGCCGCCGGGCGGCAGGCGTTCGAGAATGGACTGGAAGCGCAGCACCAGACCCTGAAAGCCCTGCAACAGTGTATCGTGCAGTTCCTGCGCGATATGTTCGCGAACGGCAAGGCGGTCCTCGATCCGGTTGCGGGTGACATTCGCCGCCAGCCTGATCCGCCAGCGCACAAAGGTCCAAAGCAACAGGATGGCGACGAGAAGGAGCACCGCCTTGCACCATAATGTCTGCCAGAAGAAGGGCTTGATGGTGATCGTCATGCCCGCGCCTGTGCGATTCCAGACGCCGTCCGAATTGGCCGCGATCACCTGGAACCGGTATGTGCCCGGCCCAAGCCCGGTATAGGAGGCCTGCCGTCGCGGCCCGGCCTCGATCCACGATGCGTCCACGCCGTCCAGCCTGTAGCGATAGCTGTTCTTCGTCGGATCGGTGAGGCTGAGCGCCACATAGTCGATCTGGATGCGCGATGTTCCGGCGGGCAGCGTCGCGCGCGCCTGCCCGTAATTCATGCCGTTGGCGACAAGGTCGCGGATGCTGACCGGCGGCGGAACCAGATTGCGGCGAATGCGGCTGGGGTCGATCACATGGATTCCCCGGTTCGTCACGAACCAGGCGCGTCCCTGCGCGTCGAACACGGCGTCATTGGCCATATAGGCGGAGCTTCTTGCGGCGACCCCCAGGCTGGCGCCGATGATCTGGTGGGGGAGGGGGTTGGCCGGCGCCGCGAACGCCCGGTCCAGGTCGCGGGCGGACAGGCGCGCGATGCCGCCGCTGGCGATCACCCATGCATCGTCGCGCTCGATCGCCAGCCCGGTGATCCCGCTCAGCCAGGGATGCTCGCGGGATTCCAGCGTCTGGAAGCGCCGGCCGTCATAGCGCGCCAGCCCCTTTTCGCCGCCGACATAGACATGACCGCCAATCCGCTTGATGAGCTTGACATAGCCCACGGCCATGTCGTCCGCCTGCCAGATCGTTCGGCTTTTTCCCGGTTCGAGGAGGAAGAGCGCGCGCAGGGCCTGACTGGCGTAAAAGCGCCCTGGCCCGTCATTGATCAGGAAATTCGCCTGTGGCCATGATTTTTCCTGGCTCCATCGGCCGCCGTTCAGCCGGAATATCCCGGCGATGGCTGTGGAGGTCCAGATATTCCCGGCGGGGTCGATCGCGCAGCCGCCCGACACGAACGGCGCCACCGGTTCCGGATATCTGGTCCATTGGCCTGCCCGCTTCAGATGAAGTCCGTCGCCCGCCACGACCATCAACCTGTCGGGTCCGGTGCAGAGCGTGTTCACTTCCGGCGACTTCAGGATCAACCGGGGAGCGCCATCGTCGATCCGGTACACACCCGCATCGGTTCCGACATAGAGCGACCCGTCGGTCCCGGTAACGAAACCGGTCGTTGCCGATCCGGCGAGCGGCTGGCCGATGACCGGGGAGCGGATATAGTTGACGAGACCGTCGGGACCGCCGCCCCAGATGGTGCCTTCCCGGTCGCGGAAGAGGGCGATGGAACGGACATGGATCGCTTCCCGCGAACCGGACGGCTTTCCGTCGAGGGCTTCGCGGACCAGCCCCTGCTGATTGCCGGCGATCCAGGCCATCCCATCCTCGAACAGCAGCGACCTTTGCCCGTAAAGGCCGCCGCTTTGATGATCCGTCCCGATCAACCTGCGATCGCCCGGCCCGTTCAGCCGCTGCAGGCCCAGGCTGGAAAGCAGCCAGACATGGCCCTGCGCGTCTTCGGCGAAGGTGGCGGCGTAGCCCACCTTGACCGACAGCGTTTCGGGCCGGCTGGCTCCCGGCGCCAGGCGCCGGATGGAGGGATATTCCGCGATCCAGAGCGCGCCGTCGCTGGCGACGAAGATGCCCTGGATCGGCTCGTCGCCCAGCCAGCCGGTCTTGTCATGGACCCGCCACCGGCCCTCATGGAAATGCCGGAGTTCCGAACCATAGCTGCTTTGCGCCGATATCCAGACATCGCCATCGGGGTGGACCGCGATGGCCGCGACGGAACCGTGCGGACGGGGCGTCGCATTGGCCGGAACCAGCCGGCCGTTGCGATAGACGCCGACGCCGCCATAGTCGTACCCGACCCAGAGCGCACCGTCGGGCGCGGCGGCAAGCGCCGTGATCTGGTTGGATTGCCGCCGGTCGTAAATGCTCGGCTCGATCTTCTCGAAAGTGAGCCCGTCGAAACGGTAAAGGCCGTTGGACGACCCCAGCCAGAGAAAGCCGTCCTTCGTCTGGGCAATGGCCCGGATCTCCGAAGGCGCGCCTTCCTCCACATCCCAATGCTTGTGGCCATAGCCTTCGACCTGTTGTGCGTTCAGGGGCGCAAGTCCGCCGGCCAGCACGATCGCAAACCCCAATCCACGGGCCAGCAGGCCGGTTCGGCGACCCCGTCCCCACGGCTTCATCGACACTGTGAATCCCGGCCCATCATGTCATGCCTCCCCACGCTGCGCGGCCATAGCGTAGCGATAGGGTCGCGGCCATCGCCGTGACGATCATGCCGTGCGGGGAACCGCCGCAGCCGGGTGCCTGACGCAGGCAATGGTTCCCCCCAGGACGAGAAGGCCTGCAACGCCAAGCGGCAGGGCAAGGCCGGAATGGACAACCATCAGTGCGCCGACGGCGGCCCCGAACAGGATCGCCAGAATGGCGGCGATCCGTCTGGGCAGATTGGGCGCGCTGCCCCCGGCCAGCCGCGAATCCGCCGCGATCCCGGTGATGGTGAGCGTCAGGACCGTGGTGGTCAGGTCCGGCACCTTGAGCTGCCGGATTGTGGCGTTGCGAAAGCCCATGGCGACGGCGGTCAGGCCGATGATGGCGAACAGCGCCCATTTCGGTCCAAGTCCGGTCGGATCGAAGAAGAAGGAAACGACCGCAGCAAGCCAGAGCAGCGCCGCCTCTATCGTCGCGGCGACGATCAGCCAGTGCCGCAGCGGGCGCGAACCAAAGGTCTGACCCGTGCGCCCGCCGATCAGCGCGCCGACAAAGAAGGTGAGCAGCGCGACCAGCGTGGGGGCGACGGCAAAGCCCGGCGTCCGGGCCAGGGCGAAACCCAGGAAGACGATATTGCCGGTCATGTTGGCCGTGAACACCTTGCCAAGGCCAAGGACGCTGACCGCATCCACCAGCCCCGTCGTCGCCGACAGCAGGATGAGAAGCCCTGGCAGCGGCGATGAGGCGGGATTGGCTGCCTGTGATGTACTCGCCATGGGCGATCTCCTTTACCTCTTGTCTAAAAACGGAAATTGGCTTCCAGGCCGATCATCCGGATCGTTCTGGCGGGTCCCGTATCGCGGATGAAGGCACCGGGACCGAACAGCGAGAAGGATGTCGACAGCTCCAGCTCGGCGGTCGCCTGCCAGGCCAGCGTTGCCTCCGCCTCCTTGCCGATGAACCGCGCGCTGCTGCCGCCGGGGGCGCGAAGCAGGTTGCCGGGAATGCCGTACACGCCGTCGGCGGTCGAATAGCGCCAATAGGCCATGGCGGCGAGGCTCGCTGAAAAGCCGTCGCCCAATGCGGCACTGACGCGCGGATTGAGGCTGACGATATTGGTCGGCCCGACCGGCGAAAGTTCGCCGAAATATTTCCCCTTGGGGAACAGGGCATTGAACGTGCCCAGATGCCTGTCGCCGGGCTTGCCGTCGCCGCTCACGACGTTGACGCGCACTGTCGCGTCGGGCGTCATCGGCAGTCCGGCGAAACGCCAGCCCACTTCTGTGCCGACGGTCCATGCGCCGATCTTCTGTCCCGCGAACTGGCCGAACTGGGCGACGCCCTCCATATTCCAGTGGAGATTGCCACGCGTGCCGTAGAAGCGCGCGCCGAGGCTGTGGCGAACCTCCCGGCCTTCAATGCCGCCGAAACGGGCGGCCCGGTTGCGATAACCCAGATAATAGAGGTCGAGGCCGGGCAGCACGGCATAGGCGCCCCACAGCGCCTTGGTCGGGGATGTCCGGTCGTCGAAACTGGCCGGCCCCGGTGCGACCGGCTTCACCGCGAACAGGTTCACGCGCGCCTTGCCCACGGTCGCGATCGCGCGCACCCCGTCAAGGGCCAAGGGCACATTCGGGCCGTAGCGCGTGCCCACCAGCCTTTCAGTGCCGAGCGAGAGCATCTGGCGACCGCCGCGCAGCGTGACTGGACCCAGATCCACCTCGCCAAACCCCTGGAGCAGGTCGACGCGGGTCTGGTCGATGGGGCTGGGCGAGGGCTGCACCCCGACCGAATAGGCCAGGATGGGCTGGACGAAGGCGCGCAGCTTGCCGACATGCAGGTCGGCATAGGGCATGGCCCGCGCCCACAGAAAGCTGTCGTCGGGCGCATCGGCCCCACCCCAGAGATTGTTCCTGTAATCCTCGCTGCGCGCCCGGACCTCCACCCCGGTCGAAAGCCAGGCATCATCGGAGATCGGAATATATTTGAACTGGCCCGTCCAGTGATGCGCGCGCCTGTCGGCATCGGCGAGATCGGACCAGTCCTCGTCATAGCGGGTGATCGTCAGCGTCGGCGCTTCCCAGGCTTCGGTCGTCTGCGCGGCGAGGGGGGTGGGAATCAGGGTCGCCAGGACCAGGGCGGCGCCAAGACTGGAGCATGTTCCCATTGAACTGAATCGGAACATGCCGTGACTTCCCTTTGTTTGCCGTGATTTCCGAGCCGTGAAATATTCCATCTCACTCAAAATCACACTAGCCACGCCGCTTCGCTTGTTCGGCCACCAGCGCGGCAAGAACGAAGCCGCCGATCAGGCCGATATGTTCGAAAAAGGCATTGGTCGCGGCGAAGCGCTCAGGTCCCTGCGGCATCGCCCAGAAGGCATTGGCGGTGAAGGCGGCCAGAAGGGTGAAGACCCCCAGCATGCCCGCGCCGAGCCAGATCAGGCGGCCGGACAGGATCAGCAGCGGCCCGACCAATTCGATGCCGATGGTGAGCGCGGCCCAGAATGCGGGCGGGTTCATGCCGAAATGCGCCTGTTCCGCGACCGCGCCGGGCCAGTCGGTCAGCTTGACGATGCCGCCCAACAGATAGGCGCCGACCAGCATCAGCCGCGCGAGGAACCAGGTTGGTGGCCAGTCGAGTATGGCGTCGACAAAGCGCGGATCGCGGTCGGCGTGCATCGTCATTTGCCCTTCTCGGTGTGGATTTCAGCGACATAGCCGCCGGGGAAGCGGATGATGGCTGTCTGCCGGGTGCCGGCGCTGAACGGCGCGACCAGCGTTTCAACGCCGGCGGCGGACGCCTTTTCCAGCGTTGCCGTCAGGTCGCTGACCGCATAGCCGGTCATGTCCCGCCCATAGGGCCAGGGCAACTGGCCGTCAGTGATGAACACCACCATCCTGCCATAACCGGATTCGATGGCGACCCGGCGGATCGTCTTGCCGGGCTGGCCGACTTCCGCGCCCGGTGCCGCCCGGTTATCGGACACGATCCGGCCGTGCGCATAGGCGGTCCAGCCGCCGATGAAGCGATCCGCCGCATCGGCGGTCAGGTAGATGCGATTTTCCGGCACGGTCGTCAGTGGCGTGTAGCTCGGCTTGGTGGTGTGCCAGTAAAGCTGCATGTTCACGCCGCCGGGCCACTGGACGATCGCGTCCCGGCCGATGGGGTCGGGGAAGGTGGCGATGCGGCGGATCGCGCCATGCTTCACGGCGGACGCCACGGCGGCGTCCATGTCAGTGACCAGATAGCCCGTCCGCTCGTCGCCGAAGGGATAGGGGATCGGCGTCTTGAACCCGAAGACCGAAACGGTCCCGGCGGGCGTCAGCGCGAGTTGCGACTTGGTAAGGCTGTTCGTCGGCGTGACCTGGAACTCGCCCTGTTTCGACGTGGTCCCGCCGAAGGTCGCGACGAAGCTGGTCACGAACCGGTCGAATTCGGCCTCCGGCACATAGACATGGGTCGTGTCATATTGGGGGCCGACCGAATAATCGGCGCTGGCCGTCTCCCGGGCCAGCAGCGGCGAGGAAAGCGGGGCCGCCGTGACGAAGGCGGTGGCGAGAAGAAAGGCAATGCGCTTCATCGGTAATCTCCTGAAAGGGGCGGTTCAGACGGCCCAGCATCCGCAGCCGAACGATCCCCAGAAGGTCTGGACGTCTGCTACCGGCACGGTCGCTGCGAGCGCGCTGGCATGATCGTGGCCGTGGACGGCACAGGCCGAATGGCATCCGCAGGCAGAGGCGAGCTTGGCCTTGGCCTCCGGTGTCTTGTGATAGCCGCCGAAGATCGCGACCGGCGACCAGTCCGGCATTGGCCTGGGCAGGGCCGGGGCGATGGGCGCATAGTCGCCCTCACCATGCACCACCTTGCCGCCCAGCAGGGTCAGCATGGAGCGGATGTGGACGATCTCATCCTCCGGCACGGAGAAATAATCGTCCGACAGGACGGCGAGGTCGGCGAGCTGGCCGGCCTTGATCTGCCCCTTCTTGCCTACCTCGTTCGAGAACCAGGTGTTTTCATGGGTCCACATCGCCAGCGCCTTTTCGCGGCTGACACGGTTTGCGCCGGGATAGAGCCGAAGGCCGCCCATGGTGCGGCCCGTCACCAGCCAGGACAGGGAGACCCAGGGGTTGTAGCTGGCCACGCGCGTCGCGTCGGTGCCCGCGCCGACGGGGATGCCCGCCGCGATCATCTTCGCGATGGGGGGGGTCCGTTCCGCCGCCTTCGCACCATAACGCTCGACGAAATATTCGCCCTGATAGGCCATGCGATGCTGCACCGCGATGCCGCCGCCAAGGGCCGCGATGCGGTCGATATTGCGGTCGCTGATCGTTTCGGCATGGTCGAAGAACCAGTTGATGCCGGTCAGCGGAATGTCGCGGTTCACCTTTTCATAGACGTCGAGCGCACGGCCGATCGTCTCGTCATAGGTGGCGTGCAGCCGCCAGGGCCAGCGATGCTCGGCCAGCAGGCGGATGACCGGTTCCAGATCGCCCTCCATGCTGGGCGGCATGTCCGGGCGGGCGACGCGGAAATCCTCGAAATCGGCGGCGGAATAGACCAGCATCTCGCCCGCGCCATTGTGGCGGTAGCTGTCGTCGCCCTGGCCGGGGGTGACCTGCTTCACCCAGCCGGTGAAGTCGGCCAGTTCCTCCTTGGGCTTCTGCGTGAAGAGATTGTAGCTGATCCGGACGGTCAGTTCGCCGTCAGCGTGGAGCTTCTCGATGATCTGATAATCGTCGGGATAGTTCTGGAAACCACCGCCCGCGTCGATCACGCCGGTGACGCCCAGGCTGTTCACGTCGCGCATGAAATGGCGGGTGGAGTTGATCTGATATTCCGGCGGCAGCTTCGGCCCTTTGGCGAGCGTCGAATAGAGGATCGCCGCATTGGGCTGGGCCAGCAGCAGGCCGGTGGGGTTGCCGGCCGCGTCGCGGACGATCTCGCCGCCCGGCGGGTTGGGCGTGTCCTTGCCATAGCCCACCGCCCGCAGCGCCGCCGCGTTGAGCAGGGCGCGGTCGTAGAGATGGAGGATGAAGACCGGCGTGTCGGGCGCGACCCGGTTGAGTTCGTCGATGGTCGGCAGGCGCTTCTCCGCGAACTGATGCTCGGTGAAGCCGCCGACGACGCGCACCCATTGCGGCGCCGGGGTGCGGTCGACCTGCGTCTTGAGCATCGCCATCGCTTCGGCAAGACTCGGCACCCCGTCCCAGCGCAGCTCCATGTTGAAGTTGAGGCCGCCGCGGATGATGTGCATGTGGCTGTCGATCAGTCCGGGGATGATGCGGCGGCCCTTGGCGTCGATTTCCGCTGTCCCGGGACGGACGGCGGCGCGAACCTCCGCCTCGCTACCCACCGCCAGGAACTTGCCGTCGCGAATGGCAATGGCCTCGGCTTGTGGGTTGGCGCGGTCCAATGTCGAAACCTTGGCGTTGACGATGATGAGGTCGGCCTGGGCCATCGGATCGTTCCTTCCGTTATTCTTTCCGTACAGGGGTGATGCAAGCAGCGCCCCGGCGGCAGCCGCTCCCGCGGCGATGGTGTCGCGTCGTGTAAGGCTCATACCTGGTCCCTGGATTTGTCGACCGGCAGGCCGAGGACATGCTCCGCGCAATCCTTGCGCAGGAAGACGACCATTTCCTGACCGGAGGCGAACCGCCTGGCGATGGGGACCACCTGTTCCCCGACCAATATTCCGAGCAGGCCGAGCAGTGCGATGGCGGGGGGCGCGGGCGAACGGACGCCAAGGAGGCTGTAAATGATACCGATCAGCAAACCGGCGGCGAGCGAGAGCAGATAGGGCTTCATCGACGGATACTCCTTGGCATCGGTCTGTTTCAGCTACGGGTGAAGGCGAGAAGATCGGCTTTCAGCGGGGAATGGGTGGGACCGGCGGCGGGGAGGGAGGGGAATGCCGCCGGTCCCGGCCGGATCAATGGCCTTCGGACGCGTTGAACATGGTCTTGGCATAGGTGATGCCAAGGCCGTAGCCACCGCCATAGGCCCGTGCGATGCCGGTGGTGGATTCGTAGCTTTCGGTGCGTGCCCAGTCGCGCTGCAGTTCCAGCAGATACTGGAGCGAGGTCATCGGCTTGGCGCCGAGCTGGATCATCCGCTGCACGGCGCGTTCATGCGCTTCTTGCGAAACGTCGCCGCAGGCGTCCGAGATGAAATAGACGTCAAAGCCCTGGTCGATTGCAGATGCGACGGGACCGACGATGCAGACGCTGGTCCACAGGCCTGCCATCACCAGCCGTTCCTTGCCGATGCGGTTCACTTCTTCGATGACGGCGGCATCTTCCCAGGTGTTCATCGACGTGCGGTCGAGCAGCCGCTGGCCGGGGAAGGCGTCGGTGATCTCGGTGAACATCGGGCCGGAAAAGCTCTTTTCGGCAACCGTCGTCAGGATGGTCGAGACGCCGAACGACTTGGCGGCCCGGCTGATCAGCGCCGCATTGTTGCGCAGCAATTCGGTCGGGATCGATTTGGTCGCGAACGCCATCTGAGACTGGAAGTCGATCAGGATCAACGTGTGATCGGTCGGCGTAATCAGCGATTTGCCGGGCGTGGGCGTGGCGGTGATGGTCATGCTAGGGCTCCTCTGTTCTGGCAGCGACCGGCTGCTTTTGATGACGCTAGTCGAGCTATCGATTTCAGGTTATCCGTATAAAATTGGACATACTGTTCGATAAAGTTGAAAACCTGCCGCGCTTCATGCGCGAACGCTCCCGGATCAGCCGCGTCTTGCTGCTAAGGTGGGATCGCGAAGCGTGGCATTGCGCCGACCTTAGGGTCGGCGGCCTGATCCGTCTTGGATCGGTATGATGCAAAGCTGCGATTCGCCGCCATGAACATCCTTCTCCCCTGACGAATGGGAGGCCCAGCGCACCGACGCGGTGGCGCCACGATCTCCCTTACAGGTCGATCAGTCCCCGCTTCGCGGCGATCGTCACGGCATGGGTGCGATCTGTCGCGCGCAGTTTCGAAAAGACGATCTTCATATGACCCTTCACCGTCTCTTCGGAAATATCGAGCCGGGCCGCGATCTGCTTGTTGGAATTGCCCCATGCAGCCAGCGACAGCACGGAAACCTCGCGGTCGGACAAAGCGTCGTCCAGCACATGCATCGCGATGGCCGTCGCGACCGACGCGTCGAGATGCTTGCCGCCATGGTGCACCGAACGGATCGCGTCGAGCAGTTCGTTGCGAAGGCTGGCTTTCAGCAGATAGCCCATGGCGCCCGCCCGCAACGCCTTGATGGCGCGCCCGTCCCCCGAATAGGTGGTGAGGACGAGTATCCGGGCGTCCGGATTGGCCGACCTGATGGCGGAAATCGCATCGACGCCCGACATGTCGGGCAGTTGCAGGTCCATCAGCACGACATCCGGGCGCAGGCGGTCATATTCCGCAATGGCTTCGGCGCCGCTGCCCGCTTCGCCGGTGATGCGGATGTCCGCCTGAGTCGCCACAACCGCGCCGACGCCCTCGCGCAGCAGGACATGATCGTCCACCACAAGCACAGAGATCACGGCAAATTGTCCTGATATTGACACCCCATTCGCCGCTTCCTCCTCCGTGCCGGAGCCATCATATATCATCGGCGCGTTTTCAGGCATCTCCTAATCTCTTCATGACGACGCTTCGAGCGCCCGGCCCAGCGTTGCCTCCACCCGTGCCATGTCGTTGGCCCGGATATCGAAGACCCAGTCCAGTGCAGGCGTTTCGCCTGTATCCCGATGCTCGTCGATCGCTTTCATCGCACCCTGCATCATGGTCGCCGCACAGGCCTCGATCATGGCGGAGGGGATGTCGCGCTCCAGCGAGGCGAGAAGACAGCCAACAGACCGCGCCCGCATGCGAAGGGCGGTGCGCATCGCAAGTTCGGTGGGATGGGCGATCGCCCCGCAATCCGCCGACAGGCCGTCCCCCAGGCCGACCAGCATCAGCGAGCGGGCGCAAAGCGGCGCGGGCGGCGTCGCGATGGTGAGGGTTTCGCCCGCGATGCCCTTGAATATCTCCCCTTCGCGCAGGCGGCCCAGTGTTCCGTGCAGCAGCCGGTCGATCCGGTCGGCGCCGCCGGTCGGCTGGTTGTCGGCATGGCGTTCGAACATGCCGACAACCAGCAGGTCGACCTTCGCCGTCACGGCGTCGATCTGCCCGGCCTTGAAGCACACTGTCCGCCGATATCCTATGGTTCGCGCCGCGATCTGTTCCATGGCGTCAGCCTCTCATCCTTTCGGGTCGAACCGGTCATTCCCGCCACTCGGGCCGATAGGCCGGAAGGGTGAGCAGCACAGTCGTGCCGTTTGGTCCGCCAGTCTGTGGCGTGATCGTCGGCGACCATGGACTCAAAATGCCCGGAGCAGTGCCGGCGGTACAGCCATACGATGGGATAGGCGCACGATCCCTTTGACGCAGGCGCGCGCCATTGCCGGGGAGCCTCATGCGAGCCGCCCCAATATGTCTTCCAGGCAATGCGCCATGTCATCGGCCGACCAGGGTTTTTCGAGGAGATATCTCGCCCCTTCCTCCAGCGCGCGCTCCCTGATCCGCCTGTTGGGATAGGCGGTGACAAGAATGAGCGCCGCGCCGACGCCGCGCCGCTTCAATTCGCGATGCAGTTCAAGCCCGGTCATACCCCCCATCTGCACGTCGGAGACGATGCAGTCGAAAAGCTCTGGAGCCGATGCGAGCAGTCGTTCCGCGGAATCGAACATCGCCGTGTCGAACCCGAAGGACCGGATCAGGCTGGCCATGGATGAGCGTACCAGCGCATCGTCATCCACGATGGCGACCAGCCGATTCCTCTCCGGCCTGCGTCTGGATCCGGCTGCGTGCGTCATCCGGAAGTCAATCCCATTGTCAGGCCGAGTGCTGCCAGTTCCGTCGCCAGGACATCGGCGTCGTTCCGACGATGCGCCGGAACAGGCGGGTCAGATGGGCCTGATCGGTCAGCCCGCAGGCATAGGCGATCTGGGACAGGGTATCGCGGGTCTTGAGCATCAGCCATTGCGCCCGCCTGATCCGCTGGCGGATGATATAGGCGTGCGGTGTCTCTCCCAGGCTCGTCTTGAAGGCGCGGCAGAAATGCCCGGTGCTCAGCTGGGCGACGGTGGCAAGGTCCTCGGTGACGAGGGCGGTGTCGAGCTGCCGGTCGATATGGTCGGTCACGCGCCGCACCTGCCAGGCCGCCAGTCCCCCCTTTGCGAGAGGGTCCCCATGGGTCAGCCGCTGGGGCAGCAGGACGCCCTCGGGGACAGCGCTTTCGAAATCCTGTTCGAAGATCGCCGACAATTGCTCGAGATAGTGCCGGGCAAGGTTCAGGTCCCCGTCAAGGCTGTCGCGCGCGCCTGTCAGCAGGGCGACGACCTGCGTGGGGCAGGCGATCTGCGGGCGGTGCGGGGGGGATGAGGTTATGGCTGCGCTGACGAACATGAATCACTCCGCAAGGCTCTTTTCCAGGAGTGTCCTTCAGCGCCGCCGCCTGCGAAACCAACCGACCGATCAGTCCGGCATCGCTTTGATCTGGCTTGGCTATACGATGGTGTAGGTGCGGGGGTCTGGCGGGCCGATACGCGTCTGCTTTTCCGCATCCCCTTTTGGGGTGTAGCGGCGCAACCCCTTGGGGGCTTGTATGAAATGGGCGATTTTTGCTTCTTTCGGTCATGGAAGGAACCGCCATGACCGTAATGCCAGCCTTCTCGAACAAGCCCGCCGTGCTGGTCGTCGACGACGATCCGCTGGTCCGGGGCGCGCTCGATTCGCTGCTGCGGTCTGTCGGCATTGCCGTGCGCCCTTATGAGTCCGCCCGGCAATTGCTGGCCACGGCATTGCCCGATTCACCGCTCTGCCTGGTGATGGATGTGCGGATGCCGCATATCGGCGGTTTCGAATGCCACGCTTTGCTGATGGACAAGGGGCATGACATCCCCGCGATCTTCCTGACCGGGCATGGCGACATTCCCATGTCGGTAAAGGCCATGAAGGCAGGGGCCATCGATTTCCTGACCAAGCCGTTTCGCGATCAGGATATGATCGATGCGGTCAATGCCGGGCTTGCGCTTGCGCTGGAAAGACAGGTGCTGCGGGACCAAAGCCGGGCGCTGCGGGAACGGTTCGGCACGCTTTCCCGGCGGGAGCGGCAGGTGATGGACGGTGTGGTGCGTGGCCTGCTCAACAAGCAGATTGCGGCGGAAATCGGCATTACCGAGATCACGGTGAAGCTGCATCGGTCCAGCCTGATGCGGAAGATGGGCCTACGCACCGTGCCGGACCTGGTTCGTGCTGCGGCGACGCTTCCCGATACACCGGCCGAGAAGATGGTGGCCTGACAGATCAGGCTTCGGCGGGGAGGGTGAGCGTCACTTCCAGCCCGCCTTCGGGATGGTTGGCAAGGGCGATCCGGCCGTCATGCAGTTCGACGATGGACCGGCAGATCGAAAGGCCCAGCCCCATGCCCCCGCGCTTTGTCGTGAAGAACGGTTCGAACGGTTTTTCGCGCCCCGATCCGGCAAGGCCGGGACCGCGGTCGCGCAGGGTGACGCGGGCATCGGTAACCGTCAGCGACAGGTCGATCTCCACCAGCCTGTCGCCGGGGGGCAGGGGCTCCATGGCCTGGAAGGCGTTGGTGATGAGGTTCAGCAGCAATTGCTTGAGCAATATCCGGTCACCAAGGATGATGAGGTCGGCCGCGCTGCTGGCGAAGATGATCTTTGCGCCGTGCGCGCCGGCGTCGCGTCCGGCAAGGGTCACGGCATCGCGGACCAGCGCATGCAGGTTGAGCGGCGCTGTTTCGCCGCGCGCATTGGCGACCAGGTTCCGGACCCGCTGCATGACCTCATACACATTCTCGACCGCGCGGTTGAGGCCGGCGAGCGAATCGCGCGCTTCGCGGATGTCGGGCGGATCGCGGTCGAGCCAGCGCGCGGCGGCGCTCGCAAAGCCCTGGATGGCCGCGAGCGGCTGATTGATCTCATGCGCGATCGATGCCGACATGGCGCCGACGGCGGCGGTGCGCTGCACCTCGTCCAGTTCGAAGCGCGCTCGTTCGACCGTCATCTCCAGGTGCTTGCGCTGGCGGATGTCGAGGATGCTGCCGGGCACGCGGTCGAGCGGCTTGCCCGGCGAGAGGCTGAAGGCGACGATGATGTCGATCGGCTCGCCATGGGCGGCGATCACCTGGGTTTCCGCCTGGAACATGTCCCGCCGCTCGTCGATGGCGAGGATGCATTCGAGGAAACTGTCGTCATTGTCGGGAAGGAAGTCGCTGAGCCGCTGGAAGAAGGCCTGTTTGGTCGGCACGCCCATCAGGTCAAGCGCCCTGTCGTTGACATCGGTGATCCGCACCATGGCCCGCGCCTCGGCCACGAAATCCGGATGGGCGTTAAGATAGGCGCGCAGGTCGGTGATCCCGGCCGCCCGCACTGCCGCAATTGCGGCCTCCACGGGTCGGAAGTCATGTTCCCAGACCGCGACCGCCAGCGCGTTCAGGACATTTTCGTAGCGCTGCCCTTCCTGCCGGACACGTCTGTCCATCTCCTCCCGGTGCAGCAGCAGGCCGGATGTGATGATATTCGCGCCGAGGCTGATGATGAGGCGCAGCACCGGATCGATGCCGGGATGGCGTGCATGCACGATGGTGAAGCTGAGCAAGGTGAGGGCGGCGCAGCCGAGCGACCAGATAATCAGCCGGCGGCGGCCCAGGCGATCGCCGGCGATCACCAGCACCAGCACATAGAGCACCGCCAGCGCTACCTTGATCCCCGCCAGGGTGTCGATGCAGAAAATCAGCGCAGCGAGGCAAAAGGCGACCGCCTGCCTGCCACCTGTCGGGGTGGGCAGGGGCCGTTCCGCCGGTGAAGCGGGACCGGCCATGCCGGCTGTCATCGATATGTCCATGCTTTCCGGCATGAAATGACGATGATCGAGCCGTCCTGCTGCGCATAGCCCCGGCCGGGATCGATTTTGCCCCCCAAAAGAGGGGGACGCGATGCCCTCGACCTTTTCATGGTTCTGGCCGAAACCAGTGCCTGATCCAAATCCAGCGGATAATCGACAATATCCGGGCGGCGAAAAGGCCCATGCCGGTCCCTCGGCGGCCGCCCGGCCGGAAGAGAGCCAGGAGGTGAAGGTGACGGAACGGCATGCGACGGAGGAGATCGGCACGCGCGACCATCAGATGTTCCCGGCCCTGACACCTGTGCAGATGGCGACGGCGCGCCGCTTTGCCAGCGGACCGCCCCGGTCCTTCGTTCCCGATGTGCCGGTCTTTGCCGCGGGGGACCGGAACGTGCCGGTCTGGCTGGTGCTGGAAGGCTCCATCGAGGTCCTGCGGCGCGACGGGCTGGACGAGGAAGCGCCGATCACCACCCACCGCACGGGCCAGTTCACCGGGGAGGTCAGCCAGATCGACGGCCGCGCCTCCATCGCGTCGGCGCGAGCGGGCGGGGACGGCGCCACCCTGCTGCCGTTCGATGCGCCGCATCTGCGCGCGCTGATGATCGGATCGGCCGAGGTTGGGGAGATCGTCATGCGGGCGCTCATCCTGCGCCGGGTCCGGCTGATCGAGCAGGGCGGATCGGGCACCATCCTGATCGGCCGTCCGGACGACCCGCATCTGCTGCGGCTGCAGGGTTTCCTGACCCGGACGGGTTATCCCCATCTGGTCATGGACCCCCGGATCGGCGGCGAGAGCCGCGATTTCATGGAGCGGCTGGCGCTTCTGCCCGGCGACCTGCCGCTGCTGGTCTGCCCCAATGGGGCAATGCTGAAGCGTCCGGACGAACGGCAACTGGCGCTGTGCCTTGGCATATTGCCCGCCATCGACGGCGAGAAGGTCTATGACATCGCCATTGTGGGCGCCGGGCCCGCCGGGCTGGCCGCGGCGGTCTATGGTGCTTCGGAAGGGCTTTCCGCCCTCGTGCTCGACGAACGCGCCATGGGCGGGCAGGCCGGGGCGTCGGCCCGGATCGAAAATTATCTGGGCTTCCCGACCGGCATATCGGGGCAGGCGCTGGCCGGCCGGGCATTCAACCAGGCGCTCAAATTCGGGGCGGAGGTCGCCGTTCCGATGGGCGTCGAGCGGCTGGAACGCATCGGGGGACGGCTGCGCCTCTCACTGTCCGGCGGCTCGGCCGTCACGGCCCGCACCGTGGTCATCGCGTCGGGCGCCGCCTATCGGAAGCCCGACATTCCCTCCCTCTCCCGTTTCGAGGGGGCGGGCATCTCCTATTGGGCCTCGCCAGTCGAGGCGCGCCTGTGCGCCGGGAAGGAGGTGGCGCTGATCGGCGGCGGCAATTCCGCCGGGCAGGCGATCGTCTTCCTCGCCGCCTATGTGAAGCGGGTCCATGTCTTCGTCCGGCGCGACCTGTCCGAAACCATGTCCCGCTATCTGATCGACCGGATCGCCGCACTTTCCAATGTGGAGCTGCATGTCGGCGCCGACCTTGTCGAGCTGGAAGGGGAGGATGGCGTGCCCGCCTGCGCGGTCGTGCGCGACCGCGCGACCGACGCTCTCACGCGTCATGCCGTGGCGCACCTGTTCCTCTTCATCGGCGCGACGCCGCACACGCACTGGCTGGGCGGATCGATCGGCACGGACGACAGGGGCTTCATCCTGACGGGTGCTTCGGCCCTGCCGCTCGAAACCAGCATGGCGGGCGTCTTTGCCATTGGCGATGTGCGCGCCGGTTCGACCAAGCGGGTCGCCGCCGCGGTCGGCGACGGCGCCGCTGCCATCGCCCAGATCCACGCCTATCTGAGTGAAGCCGAAAAGGAGGCGTCATGACAATCTGTACCCACAAAGATGCGATCCATGCGGTCGTGCCGAGCGCGCTGGGCTGCGAGGAATGTCTGAAGATGGGGAGTAGCTGGGTGCATCTGCGGCTGTGCCGGACCTGCGGGCATGTCGGCTGTTGCGACTCCTCGCCGATGCGTCATGCGCGCGCGCATTTCGAAGGGACGGGGCATCCGATCATCGAGGGATATGATCCCCCCGAAGGCTGGGGATGGTGCTATGTTGACCGGCAGGCGATCAGGCTTCCCGAGAGGACGCCGCAGCGCGGTCCCATTCCCCGATTCCTCTGACGGGAGGACCATCCATCTGCATCGCCGTCAGGGCGTGGCCAGTTCGCCGGTCGCGGTCTGACGGCGGAACTCGCTGGGCGACACGCCGATATGCTGGGTGAAGAAACGGGTGAAATTGCTGTGGCCGGCAAATCCCAGCTCGTCGGCCAGTTCGATGAGCGGCAGGTCGGTGGTGCTGAGGCGCCGGGTCGCGGCGGTCAGCCGGACATAATCGGCATAATGCTGGGGCGAGGTGCCGACGCAGCGGCGGAACTGTTCGAAGAAGCGCGACCGGGACAGGCCGACCTCGCGCGCGACCTCCTCCATGCGCGGGTTCCGCAGCGCATGGTCGTGGATGTAGGAAAGCGCCTTGCGGATACGGAAATCGACCATGCGGCGGCGCGGAAGCGCGGCCCGGTCGACCGACTGGTCGGCATGGTGCACAACCAGCGCGTCCATCAGGTTCAGCAACAGTTCGTCGCACTGATCCTCCACGTCGCGCACATGGGTCGGGATCGCCGAGGCCAGGCGGTTCGCCAGCATCCGGACATCGTCGTTGAGCCGGGCGCTGGCCAGCGGGAACAGGCTTTCCACTACCGTTGCGGTTTCGGGCAGGACTTCGGACAGCCAGGCCGGCTCGATGAACAGGGACAGGATCAGCGTCGGCTTGCCGTCATTGGCGAGCTTGGCATGGGGCAGCCAGGAATTGAAGAGCAGGACGCTATCGTCGTCCAGCACCAGATCCTTCCCGCCCGCCTGGAACAGCGCGTCCGCGCCGCCCATCTTGAACAGGATGTTGATCTGGCGATGGCAATGTTCGACCAGCGGACGGTCGTTCAGGTTGACGGTTGCTCGTCCGAAACGGCCGGAAAATATCCAGATCAGTCGTTCCTGCATTATGCCGCCCATATCCTCGTCCCATCTTTTTCGTTGCCGCCAGCCGAGCCGTATCTAACGCAAATGGGCGCGGAGCGAACCGCTCCATCCCCATCCCGCTTCGAAAAACCGGACTGATTGGCAAGCCGATGGATCGTGCCGACAGCGCGCCGTGAACGGCCGTGCCAGAGAAGGAGCGACGGAACAGAGGGCGACACGCCCCGCCGGATACACAGGACAGGGGAAGAGAGAGGATGGGAATGATTGCGCAAGAGCAGGGATCGATGGAGAGGCGCCGCCTGAACCGCCGCAGCCGCCTGAAGGCGACGAGCGCGGCGGCCGCGATCCTGTGCCTGATCGATGCCGGCGCGGCCCGCGCCCAGATGGCGGAAGCGGCGGCGCAGGCGAAGGGGGAAGTATCGGTGAGCGATATCGTGGTCACCGGCTCCCGCGTGGTGCGGGAGGGCTTCACCGCGCCGACGCCCACCACCGTCATCGGGGTGGAGCAGATCAGGGCGGCCGCGCCCGCCAGCATCGCCGATTATGTCAACCAGTTGCCGGCGCTGGTCGGGTCGAACACGCCGCGCATCGCCAATACGGGCGCTTCGGCGACGGTCGGCTCCAACCTCTTCAACCTGCGCAGCCTGGGTGCGAACCGGACGCTGGTGCTGCTGGACGGGCATCGGGTGGTGCCGTCCACCATCACCGGCAATGTCGACATCAACCTGCTGCCGCAGGCGCTGGTCCAGCGCGTCGACGTGGTGACGGGCGGCGCATCGGCGGCCTGGGGATCGGACGCGGTCGCGGGGGTCGTCAATTTCGTCCTCGACCGCAAGTTCGAGGGCGCGATGGCGAACATCCAGAGCGGTATCGCCGACGCGGGCGACGCGCGGAGTTTCAAGGCGGAGCTTTCCTACGGCACCAGCTTTGCCGGCGGGCGCGGCCATTTCATCCTGAGCGGCGAATATCATGACGATGACGGGGCGGGGAAGGCGACCTCGCGCGACTGGTTCAAGGGGCGCAAGGTCATCTTCAACCCCGGCTGGACGGCGACGAACGGCCAGCCCCGACGCATCATCCGGACGGGCGTAGGCGCCAGCAACGAAACCTCCGGCGGGCTGATCACCGGACCGGCGACCGTCACGGTCGGCGGCGTCACCCGGCCCAATACGCTGCGCAACATGCAGTTCGGGCCGGGCGGCACGCTGATGCCCTATGATCCCGGCACGGTCAGCGGCATTTCCGCCTTTGGCGGCGATGTCGAGGACATCAGCCAGGCGATCGAACTGGCCGTGCCGCTGCGCTACGGCACCGCTTATGGTCGGTTGAGCTATGACCTGACGCCCGGCATCACCGTCTATGGCGAGGCGAACTATGCCAGGGCCTGGAACGAGATCGTCGCCCGTGTCTATGACCGTGGCGGCAATATCACGATCCAGCGCGACAATGCCTTCCTGCCCGCGGACGTCCGCACGCAAATGGCGTCGCTGGGCCTCAATAGCTTCCAGATGGGGCGCATGTTCCTCGACTGGGGCCCGTTGCGCGGGCGCAACCGGCGTGAGCAGCAACGCTATGTCGCCGGGCTGGAGGGCAGGCTGGCCGGCGGTTGGTCCTGGGACGCCTATGTCCAGCATGGGGTGACCGATTTCTCGACCGGCGCCTATGCCAACAATCCCATCGTCGCCAATTTCAACCGCGCGGTCGATGCGGTCGCCAATCCGGCCAACGGCCAGATCGTCTGCCGGTCGACCCTGGCCGATCCGACCAATGGCTGCGTGCCGCTCAACATCTTCGGGGCCGGGTCAAGTTCGCAGGCCGCGCGCAACTATGTCTTCGGCCGCTCTGTGCAGGACATCCGCATCCAGCAGGATGTGGCGGCGGCCAGCCTGCGCGGTGAGCCTTTCTCGCTCTGGGCCGGGCCGGTTTCTGTTGCCCTCGGCGTTGAGGCGCGGCGCGAGAAATATCGTTCCACGGCCGACGCCCTTTCGTTGACCGACGCTTTCTTCGTCGGCAATTTCAAGCCGTCGCGGGGCAAATATGACGTCAAGGAAGCCTTTTTCGAAACGGTGGTGCCGCTGCTGGCGGACAAGTCCTTCGTCAAGTCGCTCGACCTCAACGCCGCCATCCGCCTGACCGACTACAGCCTCAGCGGATCGGTGACGACCTGGAAAGTCGGTTCGACCTGGGATCTGGACGACCAGTTCCGTGTCCGGGGCGTCGTCTCACGCGACATCCGCGCGCCCAATCTCAGCGAACTTTTCCAGGGCGGCGCCACGCTCAACCAGACCGTGGACGATCCGGTGACGGGCACCAGCTACAGTTCGCGTACCGTCAGCCAGGGCAATCCGGACCTGAAGCCGGAAAGGGCGGACACCAGGTCGTTCGGTATCGTCTATCGCCCGGCCTGGCTTCGCGGCCTGTCGCTCTCGGTCGATTATTTCGACATCAAGATCGACGGCGCGATCGCCAGCCTGATCGCCCAGCGCGTGATCGACAAATGCCAGCAGGGGATCACCGCGCAATGCGGCTTCATCACCCGCGGATCGCCTGCCGGACCGATCACCAGCATCCTGCTGGTGCCGCAGAACATCAATGCGGAACGAACAAGGGGCGTTGATATCGAGGGGACTTACCGCACGGAACTGGGCAAGGGCGACCTCATATTGCGGGCGGTCGCGACCTATGTGGACCAACGGTCGGAGAAGGCCGACGGGCAGAAGGTAGACTATGCCGGGACCAACGCCAATGAATCGCAACCGTCCAAGGCGGTGCCGCGCTGGCGGGGCATGGCCTCCGCCACCTATGATCTGGGCAAGGTCGCCTCCACCCTGACCGGCCGCTTCATCAGCGCGGGCAAGCTCAACAACGCGTGGGTCGAGGGCGTCGATATCGACGACAACAGCGTGTCCTCCGCCTTCTATCTCGACTGGTCGATGACCTGGCGCATCGACGGCGCCGCCAAGGGCACGGAGGTCTATTTCGCGGTGCAGAACCTGCTCGACAAGGGCCCGCCGGCCTCGCCCAACTATTCGACCGCCAGCACGATCCAGACCGGCGTCAACGGCTATATCTATGACGTCATCGGCCGCCAGTTCCGCGTCGGCGTGCGCACCAGATTTTGAAGGAACAGGGATTTTGACAGGAGAAAAACCGATGCTGTGCAAGAAGCTGCATCATGCCGCATTCCGGTGTGTGGATGCGGCGGAGACGGTGGAGTTCTACACCACCGTCCTTGGCCTTACATTCACCCACGCCATGGGGGAGGATCATGTGCCCTCCACCGGCGAATATAGTCCGCACATCCACATCTTCTTCGAGATGGAGGACGGGTCCAACATCGCCTTTTTCGAAGTGCCCAAGGCGCCGCCCGGCATCAAGGACCGCAACACCCCCGACTGGGTGCAGCATTTCGCCTTCGAGGTTGAAAGCGTCGACGCGCTCAACAAGGCCAAGGCCGAACTGGAGGCGAAGGGCATCGACGTGCTCGGTCCCACCGACCATGACGATTTCATCCTCTCCATCTATTTCTTCGACCCCTCCGGGCACCGGCTGGAACTGACGGCCCGTACCGGGACGCCGGAACAGCATGCGCGATTCGAGCAGGAAGCCGTGGCGGTGCTCGACTGCTGGAACGAAACCCATGACTGGTCGAACCGGGAGCGCGTCTTCGGCAGCGCCAGCGGCTATCGGCGGGAGGTGCTGCAATGAAGCTGGCAAGTCTGAACGAGGGCGGCCGCGATGGCCGGCTTCTGGTCGTTTCGGCCGACATGCGCAAGGCGGTGCGGGCGACGGGTATCGCACCGACCCTGCAGGCCGCGCTCGATGACTGGGCGGATGCCGAACCGGCGCTGCATGCACTGGAGCGGGCGCTGGCCGAGGGCAGGGCGGAGGGCGCGTTCGATTTCGATCCCGCCGCCGCGCTGGCGCCGTTGCCGCGCGCCTATCAGTTCCTCGACGGCAGCGCCTATTATCATCACATGTCGGTGGTCCGCGCCGCGCGTGGCGCCAGGCCGCCGGAGGATTTCTTCGAGGTTCCGCTGATGTATCAGGGCCTTTCGGACCCCATTCTCGGCCCCGGACAGCCCCTGCGGCTGACCGAGGACGAGGCGCTGGGCATCGACATAGAGGCGGAGATCGCGGTCATCACCGGCGACGTGCCGATGGGTGTGACAGTCGAGGACGCGCCGGGCCATGTGCGGCTGATCGTGCTGCTGAACGATTATTCGCTGCGTGGCGTGATTCCGCCCGAAATCGGCCGCGGTTTCGGTTTCCTCCAGGGCAAGTGCGTCAACAGCATGGGGCCGGTGGCGGTGACCCCCGACGAGCTGGGCGACGCGTGGAACGGGCGGCTGCTGTCGGGCATCTATCGCATCCACATCAACGGCAGGCGATTGGGGGAGCTTCAGCCGGGCATCGACGCCAGTTTCGATTACGCCCAGCTGATCGCCCATGCGGCGCGGACGCGGGAGTTGCGCGCGGGCACGGTGATCGGCGCGGGCGCACTCGCCAATGCCGATCATGCCCGGCACGGCAGCGGCTGCATCGCCGAGGAGAGGGCGCATGAGCAGCTTCGCAACGGGGCGCCCACCACGCCCTATCTGCGTTTTGGCGACCATGTCCGGCTGGAGATGTTCGATGCGCGGGACGTCTCCCTCTTCGGCGCGATCGATCAGCGCGTCGAACGGTATGTCGCGGCATGAGCGCGCCGGTCATCGGGCACGCCCTGCGGGGACGTGGACCGCGCCATCTGCTGGCGCTGCACGGCTGGTTCGGGGATCATCGCAGCTTCGATCCCCTGCTACCGCATTTCAGCGAGGATGACTGGTCGCTCGCGTTGATGGACCAGCGGGGCTACGGCCTTTCCGGCGACCGCGCCGGTCCCTATGATGTCGCGACCATCGCCGCGGACGCGCTGGCGCTGGCGGACCATCTGGGCTGGGACAGCTTTGCCGTCGCCGGTCATTCCATGGGAGGAAAGGCGGCCCTGCGCGTCGCGGCCGAAGCCCCCGGCCGGGTCGAAGCGCTGGTCGGGATCGCGCCCGTCTGGGCGGGCGCGGCGCCCTTTGATGCCGACGCGCTGGCCTTGTTCCGATCGGCGGCGAGGGACAATGGCGCGCGCGAGATGATCATCCGGCATTCGACGTCGGACAGGCTGTCCGATGCGCTTTATGCCGATCTTGTGCGGGATTCGGAACGAACCGCCAGCATCGAGGCCTTTGCCGCCTATTTCGAATCCTGGGCGCTCGACGATTTCACCGCGCTGGCGGACGGTCTGCCGGTGCCGGCGCAAGTCATTGTCGGGCGTTTCGATCAGGCGATCACGGCGGAACTGGTCGACGCCACCTGGCGTAGGCATCTGCCCTCCTGCGACCTGCTGGTCCTCGAAAATGCCGGGCATTATCCGATGCAGGAAGATCCGTCGGCACTGGCGGCGGCGATGATCGGCTTCCTGAGTGCGGGAACATCCAGATAGGAGCTGATCGGAGGAAGATATGTCGACACGTCCCTCTGGAATCGGATGAGGTTCATGACGTTCGCTTTCTCGTTGTTCGACACTTTGTCATTCGGCGCTGGGCGGGCTATCTCCAAAAGCGGCTGGACCTCGTCGAGACCCCTGAGTGCATCGCGGATGAACTCGAATTTGTTTTCGCCAAAAGGCGGCGGCCTAGTCAAATTGAGGGAAGTGGGGCCACGTCGCCTTGGGTAAACATTCCTGGCGCTCCATCTGCCAAGGCTGCATCCCGCTTCATTGCGGGTGCTGGTCTTGGCATGGACGAATCCGTTGCTGCGGTGGAGGCGTGAAAGGTTCGTTTGGCCGATGCGATCAATGAGATCTGCAAAGAGATCGTCGTATCGCCCAGACCATGTATTTGGGGGAAGGTGTTGCGGCATAGAAAGCTAATAATTGCCGGTGCGGTAATGGCAGTAGCCGCCGGGTTCGGCTGGGCTTGGCAGGCCAACATGTTTCGGACGAACCCCACGATCGACTTTTCCGGGCCGGTTGCGAGTTGGGATTATTGGGGCAATGATGCCGGCGGGTCGCGCTATTCGCCGCTGACACAGATCACCCCTGCAAATGTCTGGGCGCTCAAACCTGTCTGGACCTACCATGTCGGGATGGTCGAAGGCACCCCGCAATTCTCGTCCCCGACGTTGGAAGCGACGCCGATCGTCGCTGAAAATCGCCTGTATATATGCTCCGGCAACGGCCGCATTGCTTCCATCAATCCTGAAACCGGCAAGGAAATCTGGGCCGTCCAGCCCAGGTCGGACAATTTCAGTACCTATCTGATCAATTGCCGCGGGGTCACCTATGCGCGCGACGTGGAGGTGGAGAAAGGCAGGCTGTGTGCGGGCAAGATAGTTGCGGGCACGCTGGATGGCCGCATGCTGGCCTTCGATTCCGTCACGGGCAGGTCATGCCCGGCCTTCGGCGCGAACGGCGTTGTCGATCTGAAGCGCGACCTTGGCAAATATGAGCGCGGCGACATATCGATTTCATCGCCGCCGGTGGTGATTGGGACCAATATCGTCACCAATAATCGCATTGCCGATAATATTCGCACCGATATGCCCGCTGGCGTAATCCGTGCTTTCGACATTCACACGGGCCGACCGACATGGTCCTGGAACGCCCTGCCTCCGGGCATGTCCGATAAAGGCGATGCGCCCAAAGGTGAGGCATTCGTGCGTTCGACGCCCAATAGCTGGGCGCCGATGTCAGTCGATCCGGCGCTTAATCTGGTCTATGTTCCCATGGGCAACGCCCCGCCGGATCACATTGCCGCGCACCGCAAGGGGCTGGATTATTATTCCAGTGCGGTCGTCGCGCTGGATGCTACAACGGGTAAGGTACGCTGGCACTTCAATACCGTGCGCAAGGATGTCTGGGATTACGACGTTCCGTCACAGCCGGTATTGTTCGATCTGCCCACTGCAAATGGCACCGTGCCCGCTCTGGCCCAGGCGACCAAGATCGGGCATATCTTCATTCTTGATCGACGGACGGGCCGTCCCTTGTCGCCGGTGGAGGAGCGCCGCGTGCCGGCAAGCAGGCTGCCGGGTGAAAAACTTTCACCGACACAGCCGTTTCCGGCCAATCCTGCCTTTATCCTGCGCGATCCTGACTTGTCCGACAGCGATATGTGGGGCTTTACACCCTATGACAAATATAGGTGCAAACAGGCTTTCCGTTCCCATGATTATGCGGGTCCGTTCACCCCACCCTCAACCAGAGGATGGGTTCAGTTCCCCAGCTTCATGGGCGCTTCGAACTGGGGCAGCGTTTCGATCGACCGTAAGCGCGGTATCCTGATCGCCAACACCAATCAGGTCCCGGCGATCATGCAATTGATCCCGCAGGCGGACATCGCAAGACGCACGGCCGCTGGTGAAAAGATCATCCCCACGAAGGGCGCTGCATACGGCCTGTCGATGAAGCCGTTTCTTTCACCCTTTGGCGCACCATGCAATCGCCCCCCATGGGGGCGCCTGACGGCGATCGACCTGAAGGCCGGCAAGGTCTTGTGGAACGTGCCGCTCGGCACCACCCGCGATCAGGCGCCGTTTCCGTTGTGGTTCAAGATCGGCGTCCCCAATATGGGCGGCACGATGCTGACCGCATCGGGGCTGATCTTCATCGGGGCGACTACGGACCAATATTTTCGCGCATATGATGTCAGGACCGGAAAGGTCGTGTGGCGCGCGCGCTTGCCCGCAGGGGGGCAGGCCACGCCAATGACCTATCGTCTGACGAAAAATGGCCGCCAATATGTCGTCATCGCCGCAGGAGGGCACAAATTCATGGGGACAGGCCTTGGCGATTCCCTGATCGCCTATGCGTTGCCAGATGGGTCCTGAATGGGGTGATTGGCTGAAGTTGTTATGGGAGGATCAGGATGACGGCGGACGATTATTTTGCCATTCAGAATATATTGTTCAGCTATCCGTTCGCACTGGACGCTGGTGACTTCGATGCGGTGGGCGAATTGCTGGGCGATGCCCTGGTGCGAAGTGGCGGCGCGATCATTGCCGATCGCAATCCGGCTGCCGTGGCCAGGTCATTCCGCGATTGGGTGCTGACCTATGCGGACGGCACTCCACGCACGCGGCATATGCTGGCCAATGTGATGATCGTCCCCGAAGGGGAAGGCAGGGTTCGCGTCAGTTCCTATGTCATGGTGTTTCAGCAGGCTGAGGATGGGCCGCTGCAGCCTGTCATCGGGGGCGATTATCTCGACCGGCTGGAGAAAAGGGACGGGAACTGGCGGATCGTCGAAAGGACGATGGGGAATGACCTTGTGGGCGATCTCTCCCGTCACGGGCGTGATCTTGGAACGATCCGGCCGACGCGGGCGAATGGCGCGCGACCACTGGCCCGTTAGAGCATCGTGCGCAAAAGTGGGCGAGCCGGAGGCACGTGACTCCGAGCTCGGGTTTTGCGCTTAAAACGATGCGACAACAAAAGCTTAGAGAGCGATGAAACAGGCATTTTCGGCGATGCAATTGCCATGCCGGTCAATTCTGGGACGGGGCCGGCCCTCCTTATTTTTCCTACAGCCGTGCATCCCATTCTTGCACGGCTGTAATGTCGGATGATATTGCGTTCAAATATTTGAACCAAATTTCTTTATTGACGCGCCCCTCGTGTGAAATGACTGGAATCCTCAAAGGGCGCTATCATCACCAGAAGGAACGGAGTGAAGCAATCTTTCCGTTTTTTGACGCCTTATAGATATTGATCGCGCGGGACGATTGCGTGGTGCCATCCTTCATGGTGACATGCAGTGTCACTGAAACCGCAGCTTCGTTCCCACGGACTACCTGATGGTGGATCTCATAATTGAAGGACTGCTGGAAACTCATGAACATATCATAGAAACGGCCGATTGCTTCTTTGCCGTTTTGCCCTTCACCAGACGGATCCCATTCGCATGGCCCCACGGGGTCCTGGACCACCGCATCGTCTTCGAACAGGGCGAGCCAGCCTGTGCGATCCTGTGCCTTCACCGCGTTCAATGACGCCAATGGCATATCTTCGGTATTCATCCTGTTTCTCCTTTTTGCGTTGGCAACTCTCGAGAGGAGAGTGCCGTGAGGTCTGGCCTGTCGAACACCCCCAAATCGACTAGGACGGATCGACATTCAGTTCTGGCGGCCTGCAAATGGCGCTTTCCTGCGCTTCCGGTGCTCACGTACTTTTAGTACGCTGCGCTCCGGGTCGCAGAAAACCACCATTTTCGGCAGGCCATCTCCTGAATGTCGATCCGTCCTGGGCCGCATGAAGAAGGTGACGGAAATGTGGCTTTCACGATGTGGCCCGGGCTTCGTCAGCCGGCTGTCTGCGCACCATCGACGGGAAAGGATATGCCGCTGATAGTGCGGGCATCCGTCGAGCCGAGAAAGGCCACCGCTGCGGCAACGTCCTCAGGGTCGATCATGTCGCCCATCTTGGAGGCGTTGCGCATCAGCAGGGCCGGGTCCATGTCGTCCGGCCAATCCAGCGTTCCGGTCATGGGCGTCTTGACCCCGGTCGGGCAGATCGCGTTGACGCGGACCCCCTGGCTGGCGAATTCGATCGCCAGTGACTTGGTCATGGCGAGTACCCCGGCCTTGCTGGCGCAATAGGCGCTGTTATAGGCAATGCCTACCAATCCCGCTGCCGAGCTCATGTTGACGATATTGCCTCTGGTGGCGAGGAGATGCGGCATTGCGGCCTTGGCCAGA
This sequence comes from Sphingobium sp. EM0848, assembly GCF_013375555.1. Taxonomy (NCBI): domain Bacteria; kingdom Pseudomonadati; phylum Pseudomonadota; class Alphaproteobacteria; order Sphingomonadales; family Sphingobiaceae; genus Sphingobium; species Sphingobium sp. EM0848. Next base: position 571,122 of record NZ_JABXWB010000005.1, on the reverse strand, counting down.
TAATAAAGACTGTTGAGGTTGATCCGCACCACACGGTCGAACTGTTCCTCACTGAAGCGGTGTAGCGGACCCCAGTCCATGACGCCTGCAATGTTGCATAACATGTCGAGCTTGCCGCTGCGGGCAACGGCAGCCGCAATCATCTCGCGGCACGATGCCGCGTCGGCTCCATCGAAGCCCAGACCATAATGCCCGGTCCCGGAGAGGTTTTCTGCCGTTGCCACTGCGCCTTGCTCGTCAATATCCGCGCAGATGATGCGTGCACCTTCCACGGCGAGCCGTATCGCTGTCGCTTTACCGATCCCCGACGCCGCGCCGGTGACGATCACATCCTTGTCCTTATAGCGCATGGCTTCGCCTCAACCTTCCTGCCTGAAGTTTTCCGGGCCCCAATAGGCGACCATCTCCGTGATCAGTCCGGCGTCGTTGAAGGTCATCACATCGAGCGTTTCGACCCGATAGACAGGCTGGCTGCGCACGGTGCGGACGATGAAAGCGGCCGCCGCCTGATTGCCCGCGATCCGGACCGCGCCTTCAAGCGTCATTTCATTGGCTCCGCCTGAAGCGGCAAAGCCGGCCTCGAAAAAGGCCCGCAATTCTGCCTTGCCGTGATTGGCTGGCGCATTGGCGGGATCGCGCACGACCGCGTCATCGGCAAACAGGGCAAGGATGCCATCGACATCACCCATGCCTTGCAACGCGCCATATGTCACGAAGACATGACGGATATGCGCGGCGGGCGGACCTTCGGGGGCCTCGGGGGCCATGTCGTGCGCCATCTTGGGAAGCTCTGCCATCAACTGCTCCATTGTCGTTCGGGCAGAAGCAAAGCAGGATCTCTGGACCGTCGCTTACCCTGTTTGGAGTAACTTCGACCTATTGGTCGCGCTATCTCTTGCCCCCGCCGAAAAGGGAGCAGCGCTCCCCGCCGACGATGGCGGCGGGAGTGCGGCCCAGGCGAGGAGGCCGCTCATGCCCACCCGGATGCGGTGCACCAGCTGCGATTGGCGGGTCACCCGCAACTTGTCGAAAATCGATCGAAGATGCGCACGCACGGTATTTTGCGCGATGCCAAGAATTTCTGCGGTTTGGGCCAGGCACAGGCCGTTCGACAGGCTGGCCGCAATCTCTCCCTCCATCGGGGTCAGGCCGAATATTCCGGCAACGGCTTTGCCGGTCAGATTGGCCTGCCGTTGGGGGTCGGTCAGGAATATCGCTGTGGCAGGAGCAGTGCCCAGGATTGTGGATCGGGCCGGATCGAGGGGCCGGATCGCAATGCCGATGTCGCGCCGGTCCGACTGCTGCTCGACGCGCATGAATTCGAGTGTCGAACTGTTCAGCTCATGCTGCGCGGCAATATTCTTGCGAAATCTGCGGTCAGCATTTGGGCTGGAAAAGGCAAGGCGCTTGCCGACCAGCCGGATCGTGTCCCTTTCGTCCAGCACCCTTTGCGCGATGCCGTTGCAACGGACGACCTCGCCAGCCCGGTCGAGCAGGATCGTGCCTATCGAAAGCTGCTCGATGGCATTGTCATAGATATCATCCTCACCATTATGAGACTGGAAGCGCTCATAAAGGTCGAGCGCGGCGCGCAGATGGGGCACGAAGCGGGCCAGCCTGCCATGCTCGGCTCCGTCAAAATCAGCTTCTGCGTCCGAACGGCAGACCCGCAGGCGCATCTGGAACCCGCTCTGGGCCATAAGGTCCAGGCCCAATATGTCGCCGATCCCGTAATGGGCGACATAGTCGCGATAGAAGCGGCTGGCGCGATAGGCCGCCTTCCCGACAAAGTTGGTCGAGGAAACGACCTCACCTTCGGGCAGGCCGACAAAAGGATCGCAGGCGAAGAATTCGGTCGCAGTATCGATCGCAGCCGGTTCCACGTTGGGGGTCACGATCATGCCGGGTCGTTGCGCAGTCGGCGGCGTCAGGATGATCGTGGCGAACGCCGCATCGAAATGAAGGCGAATGGCAGCGAGGAATTGGGTCCAGGGGTCAGGGCCTGCGAGACTGGAATAGAGTTTGAGCAATGGGACCGAAATCCCGTCGACCTCGTTCACGCTGTCCAAGGCAGGCCTCTCCAAACATGTTTTCTCCATATTATCATCGCTGGGAAAGGCCCGACACCTCCATTTGGACTACTGAGTCAGAAAATTGGAGGATTCGCTAGTTTCGAAATCGTGCTAGCCGCAGCGCTTCATGGTCAGCGGGGAGCAGCTGAGATGAATGGCGTGAGCGAAGCAGCATTTTTTGCCTATGTCCAGAAGCTGGTGGACGTGGTGGGCCACGCGGATCGCGCTGATCCGCTGCGAGATTATTGTCTTGGCCTGATAATGCCGGTGGAGCGCAAAAATGTCGAACCATTGGCGGCGGTGACGGCGCCATCGCGGGTATCGGCGAAGCATCAGTCCCTGCTCCACTTTGTTGGTCAGGCGCCGTGGTCCGATACAGAATTACTCGCAAGGGTGTATGAATTGGTCCGACCCGGGATTACACGCTGCTGGGCTGGATCTGAACTTGCAAGACAACAGATAGATGGATTTGATCGATCCGAGCTCACGGCATTCCTTACGATGCAATGGCAATCAAGTGCCGCAAACTTGTTAGGAACTTGAACAGCGGAAGCCATCCTGGCCAGCGATTAATCGAGATCGCACCTCAAAGGCCGGACATATGAAGGCAACCGATCAGCCGATATCTGTCTAAATGTCCTGTAAGAGGGAGGCCGTCCACATATGATCATTTAGGGAAGTATGTCAGGGCTGCGGCCTTGCTCCTAATAGGCCCAGTACAGTCTGCTTGCCATCCATCCAGGCGGCCGCGACCGGGCTACGCCATGCAATCATGTCATGGATGCGTTGATAATCGTCGGCGATGTTGCGTGTAAAAACCGGCTCATGGTGGGCAATACGGTTCCGTAAGTGTCGGATTGCACGAAGGTCGCTATACGCAACGAGACGGCATTGGCTAATCGTCTGTTGTGTGGGAGCACCAGGAAAGCATGTGCGAAAGTACTTGTTCCAGATACGTGTTTCCTGCCCAACGGTGAAAATGTTTTCCCAGAATGCGAATTTGAGTTCGGCTATGATCTTGCCCGTCGTCGGGAGCCGTGCCGCGCAGGCCTGAAGATCATTGGCAGGAGTGTAATGGAAATTCTTCTTCGGTCGAGGAAGGCTGCGGATAAAACCGTTGCTCCAAGGCCATGTCGCGCCATGGACCATCTCGATCCCCTCCGCTATGCCATTCCGGATCGCAACTTCGCATACTTGCAAGGGCACGATAAGAGCCGATGAGAGGGCGAGATTCCACTCGTAAAGTTCGAGGGCCTTTATTCATCGCCTGGAGATAGGTGGCAAAGCGGGGCCCCGAAATGACATTAGGCAGCTCGTGAAGCTCGTCCTGAGTGAAAGGCAAGATCGGTTTCCTGTTGGCAACCTATTGACGAGATCGTCAACAGATCTATATAAAGATGCATCGGCTTTGAGAACGCGGGCTTATGCCCCCCCCTCATCGTCTAAGGATATTAAGGCTCGCCGTGAGGCGGGCCTTTTTATTTTTGGGTCTGCTCATGCGACGGAAATCCGCCATTTCGGTACGACAACAGCTTAGAGACCGTTTGAGAATGTATTGAACGCTTGGCGTGTGTGTGATTCAAGCTCGGGATGTGGACCCGAGCGAGCCGTAGCCGAATGGCAGGATTTGAGAAACGATCGAAGCGTTACCCGACCGATCTGACCGACGAGGAATGGCGGTTCATCCAGCCGTTCCTGCCGCCGGTGCCGAAGCGGGGGCGCAAGCCGACGACCGATCTGCGCGATGTTCTCGATGCCCTGCGCTACCTTGCCCGGACAGGCGGCGGCTGGCGGATGCTGCCGAACGACTTTCCGCCTTGGCAAACGGTCTATTGGTGGTTCAGGCGGTTCGTCCGCCGCCTGCTGTTCCGTACGATCCACGACGTTGCCCTGATGCTTGACCGCGAGCGCGAGAACCGGGAGCAAAGTCCGACCGCAGCGGTTGTCGATAGCCAGTCGATCAAGGCGCCAGCAGCAGAAAAGCGCGGCTTTGATGCCGGCAAGAAGATCGTCGGCCGCAAACGCCATATCGCAGTCGACACCGATGGCAGGCTGCTGATGGTCAACCTCACCACCGCCGACATCTCCGACAGCGCCGGTGCCCAGGCCATTGTCGCAGCCATCCGCAAACGCTGGCCCTGGCTCAAGCACCTGTTCGCCGATGGCGCCTATGACCGTACCCGCCTCATGGACGCTGCCGTCTATCGCGACTTCGTCCTCGAAATCGTGCGGCGCACCGATAAGGAGCCGGGCTTCAAGGTGTTGCCCCGACGATGGGTCGTCGAGCGAACCTTCGGCTGGATGACCAGATGGAAGCGCCTCGTCCGGGATTACGAACGACGCCTCGACGTCTCCGAGGCGATGATCCACGTCGCCCTCGGAAGCCTTATGCTTCGCAGAATCGTCCATCCATGACCATTCTCAAACGGACTCTTACATAGACCCAATGGCCAATGGATCAAGATGGTTGACGTCCGACCATGCTCTCGCAACGCTCCTAGCAATCCTACGCCCCTATCGACCTTTACCGCAAGGCGCGCAGTGACATGGCCGAAGGTGGGGCCAGCACGCTGTTCCTCTCCCTCGGATCCCTCAAATGGAAGAAGAAACCGGAAGATGAGGAAAGTTATCGGGCGCCGCTGATCCTGCTTCCCGTCAAGCTGGAGCGGAAAAGCGCGCTGTCCGGCGTCGTGATGACGCATCATGAAGATGATCCGCGCTTCAACCTGACGCTGATCGAACTGTTGCGTCAGGATTTTGAACGCAGCATCCGGTCCAGGAAGGGCCGCTCCCGACTGACGAGAGCGGCATCGACGTGACGGTGGTCGGGAATGTCGTGCGCAGGGCGGTGCGCGACATACCCGGTATCGAAGTCGTGCCCGACGAGGTGCTGGGCACATTTTCTTTCGCCAAATATCTGATGTGGAAGGATCTGGTCGACCGGGCTAATCTGCTGAAACAAAGCCCCGTGGTTCGCCACCTCATCGACCGGGACGGCGGTGCGACGCGAACTGGTGACGCCTTTCCCAAACCGAAAGTTCTGGACGGCAGGATCAATCCCGTCGATCTGTTTACGCCCCTACCTGCGGACAGTTCGCAATTGGCTGCCGTCGTGGCCTCAGCCAATGGGCATAATTTCCTGCTTCCCGGCGTGAACAGTCCGGCTAGTCAAATTGGGGGAAGTGGCGCCAGCCCATCTTCGTTAGCCCATGATCCGACACGCGGTCACTCGCGGTAACGCATGAAGGAGAGAAGAATGATCCTGAAGGACAAGGTGGTGATCATCACGGGTGCTGGTCCGGGCATGGGGCAAGCCCTTTGCCGTGGCGCTGCGGCAGAGGGCGCGAAGGTCGCGATTTCGGCCCGCTCGGCCGATGCAATCGCTGCGATTCGCGATGACATTGTTGCAGCCGGGGGCAAGGCGATCGCCGTACCGACCGACGTCAGCGACGTGTCTCAATGCCAGCGTCTGGTCGATGAGACGCTGAAGGCATTCGGACGTGTCGATGGCTTGGTCCATTCAGCCTATTATCATCCGGACTGGACCCCGCTGGAAAGTGCGGACATAGATCAGATCAGCCGCGCGCTCGACGTGATCGCCGTGGGCGGCCTGCGTATGGCGCAAGCGGTGATCCCGACGATGCGCAATCAGAAATCCGGATCGATCGTCAATATTTCGACGCTGGCGACCCGCAAGCCCAATCCGGGTGAAGGTGGCTATGCCATGGGGAAATCGGCGCTGGCCCAGCTTTCGCGCCAACTTGCCGTCGAGCTGGGCGGCACGGGCATTCGTGTCAACACCGCGCTGATGGGCTGGATGGACGGTGCGCCGCTCGACAATTTCTTCGCCAGCTTGCCCGACGGTGGCGAGGCGCTGCGCGCGGAAACGGCGGCGCGTATTCCGGTCGGCCATATTCCGCCGGACAGGGATTGCGCCAAGGCGGTCTATTTCCTGCTGTCGGACTATGCCAGCGAAGTCAGCGGCGTCGCGCTTGATGTCAATGGCGGCGATTGGGTTTCGCCCTGATCGAAGAGGAGATCGGCCATGACGAGCATCGCCAATCGCGACCTGTTCATCAGGATGCTGACAGCGCTGGGCGCCAAGGATTTCGAGACGTTCGAGGCGTGTCTTGCAGAAGACATCCTGCTGGAATGGCCCTTTCCGGTGATGGAGAGCTTTCCACTCGAACGGCGAGGTGCGCGCTGGTTTCGCGAGATGCTTGAAATCAGCTGGCGCGACTTTGATCCCTATGCCTATCGGATAGAGGCCATTCACGACATGGCGGCCGGCGATATGCTGATTGCCGAATATAGTTCACGCAGCCGCTACCTGCCCACGGGCGCACCTTATTCGAATCGCTATGTGTCGATCGTCGAATTTTCCGGCGGCCTTATCAGCCGTTGGCGGGAATATCTGAACCCGCAGGTGATCGCTCAGGTGCTCGGCACAGGCGCGCAATGGAATGGGGAACCCGGCCCGGTTTCGGGAGAGAAAATATGAGGGAAGGGCGATTTCCCGAGGGCTGCGTCCTGGTGGTCGGTGGCAGCGGCGGGATTGGGGCCGCCGTGGCGAAATGCTTCGCCGACGCCGGAACCGATGTCGCCATCACCTATTACAGCAAGCCAGCTGTGGCCGGCCGGGTGCGGGACGAGATCGGCGCCTTGGGGCGGAAGGCGACTTCGCACCGTGTCGATGTCCGCGATCCCGGCGAAGTCGAAGTGGTCATCGATCAGGCCATCGCCGAGCATGGCCGGATACACACCGTCATTTGGGGGGCCGGCCCATTGGTTGATCAGCAGATTCTGGCCGATACGACGCATGAGCAGTGGAGGCGGGCGATCGATGTCGAGGTGCATGGTTTCTTCAACGTCGTAAAGGCCGCGCTTCCACATTTTCGCACGAGCGGGGGCGGATCGTTCGTCACGCTTGGGTCGGCGGGGCATGACCGTTGGCCGGATAAGGATGGCCTCTCGGTTGCGCCCAAGGCCGCCAATGAGTCGCTGGTGCGCGGCATAGCCCGTGAGGAAGGCCGGCATAATATCCGGGCGAACAGCGTCCTTGTCGGCGTCATAGAGGCAGGCATGTTCCTCGAACTGACCCGGCAGGGGGTTTTCTCGCAGGAATGGGTGGACGAGGTGCAGAAACAGCTGGCGCTGAAGCGCTGGGGGTGCCCGGAGGAAATCGGCCATGCGGCGGTTTTCCTGGCTTCCCGTGAGGCCGCCTATGTCACCGGGCAGACGATCAGCGTGTCTGGTGGGTTCGGCATCTGACCCTCGTTCCAACCAGTCGATATTCAAATTGATCCCGCAGTCTGATCGCGGCTGATTTCAGGAGAGTGACCTATGGCATTCGCGCATCTGCTCCAGCCGGGGCGGATCGGTTCCATGGAATTGCGAAACCGCATTTTCATGACGCCGATGGGCTCGAACCTCGCCGATGAAGACGGTATTTCGGGTGAAAGGTTGCGAGCCTATTATACGGCCAGGGCCAAGGGTGGCGCTGCGTTGATCACCATGGGCTCGGTCTCGATCGGTTTCCCCGAGGGATCGAGCAACTGGCGGCAGGAAGCCGTGTCGGACGAACGGCATGTGCCGGGCATTCGGGCGATCGCCGACGCCGTCCATGCACATGGTGCGAAGCTTGCAGTTCAGCTTCATCATGCCGGTCTTGTCGCAATGAACGACATGCTTGCCGGTCGTCCCATCTGGACGCCGTCCGTTCCCGCCGTCGGCAAGAGCGACGGCGATATGATGGAGGGTTTCCTTGCCGACGAGTTGGCGATCTTCACGGCGCCTTTCGCCAGCATGGGGGAACCTCGCTATCGCGTGATGGATCGGGATGACATCGCCTATATCGTCGACCTGTTCGCGCGCGCCGCCGTCCGGGCAAAGCAGGCGGGTGTCGATGCGATCGAGATTCATGCCGGCCATGGCTATCTGATTTCGGCCTTTCTCAACCCGCTGATCAATCAGCGCACCGACGAATATGGCGGGACGATCGAGAACCGGACGCGTCTGCTATGCGACATCATTCGGGGCATACGTGCGGCTGTGGGGGCCGATACTCCCATCTGGCCCAGGATCGACAGCCAGCATTTCCTGATCGACGGCGGTATCACGGTCGAGGATGCCGCTACGACCGCTCGACTGGCGCAGGAAGCGGGAGCCGATGCGATCCATGTCTCGGCCGATGGCCATCCGGGCAGGGGCCTTACCTACTCCACGGGGCATGCCACCGATATGCGCAACGGTTTTGTCGAGGCGGCCGCCCGGATCAAGGCTGCGGTCGGCATACCCGTCATCTGTCCCGGCCGGATCGAACCGGCCGATGGCGACCGTTTCATTGGCGAAGGCAGGCTCGACTACATCACCATGGGGCGCAAGCTGCTTGCCGATCCCGATCTGCCGAACAAGCTGGCCAGCGGTGACAGTGCGGGCATCCGACCCTGCATCTATTGCTACACCTGCATCAGTCAGATCTTCTTCTCCCGCCCGGTCAAATGCGCGGTCAACCCGGAAACCGGGTTCGAGCGCGAGCGGGCCTTGAGGGTGGCGGTGAAACAGCGGAAAATTGCCGTCATTGGTGGCGGACCCGCCGGTATGGAAGCGTCGCGACGGCTGGCGGCGCAGGGCCATCGGGTGACGCTGGTGGAAGCGAGCGGTACGCTGGGCGGGACCGCGCGTTTCGCATCGATCGCCTATGCGCCCAATGCCGGTATCGTGAACTGGTTGCGGCGCGAAGTTTCGGGCACATCCAACATCACTCTTCGTCTTGGCACGGAAGCGACCGTCGAACTGATGCAGAGGCTGGCGCCCGATCATGTCGTCGTGGCAACGGGCGCGCGCAGGGCCATGCCCCCCATTCCGGGTGCCGATCGCGATTTTGTCTTCAACGGTGATGAAATGCGCAGCTTGATGCTGGCGCAGAATTTGGAATCGCTTGACGGCAAGGTGAACGCCACCACGCGGCTCGCGGTTCGGCTGGGGCGGTTGACGGGCCTGACCAATCGACCGGAGTTCGTGAGGGCGGCGAGCCGGCGCTGGATGCCGTTCGGCAAACGGATCGTCATCATCGGCGGCGAACTGGTTGGCATGGAACTGGCCGAATTTCTGGCGCAGCGCGGGCGACAGGTGACGATCATCGACCAGGCCGATCGCCTGGGCGCTGGACTACAGGTCGTGCGGCGTTGGCGTGTCCTCGACGAACTGCATCATCTGGGCGTCACGATGCTGGCTGATGTCCGGGATGTCGAGATCGGCGATCACCTTGTGCGCTACGCCAATCCCGCCGGGCAGCTACGCACGCTCGCCGCAGATCATGTCATCGTCGCACAGGGAGCGACCGGGGACACATCGCTGGCGGAGACGCTCGCGGTTGCAGGCTTTTCGGTTGATGTCATCGGGGATGCCAAGGGCGTCGGCTATATCGAAGGCGCGATGCAGGACGCCGCTGAACTGGCGCGGAAATGGGGAGAAGAGATCGTATGACGTTCGGTTTTTCCGACCGATTGGTCCTCGTCACGGGAGGGAGCAGCGGTATCGGCGCCGCGCTGGCGCAGGCGGTTTCTGACGCGGGCGCCCATGTCACGATCACCGGCACGGCGCCGGATGGCGGGGCATATGACGCTTTGCCGTCCCACGCCCGTTATCTGCCGATGAACCTGCTCGACCGCGCCAGCGTGGAGGCGGTGGCCGATGCCTGCCCGAAGCTCGATATCCTGATCAACAATGCCGGGCGCACCGCGATACCGGAGGATTTTGACGCCGCGATTGATGCCGGTCTGAAGGGCACTCATGCCCTTACCACGGCGTTGTTGCCGAAACTGGCGGAAAGCCGGCACGATGGTGGCGGCGCGGTGCTTTCCATGGCCTCCATGACGGCATTTTGGGGCAGCACTGTCCTGCCCGGTTATGGCGCGGCGAAAGCGGGTCTGCTCATATTGACGCGATCGTTGGCGCAGGCCTGGGGCGCACGAGGGGTGCGCGTCAATGCTCTGGCGCCCGGTGCCATCCGCACGCCGATGACCGCTGCGTTTGCGGACGACCCGGTTTATGGGCCGGGCACCGCGTCGCGCATTGCGCTTGGCCGCTGGGGTGAGGCGGAGGACATGGTCGGTCCTGCCCTGTTCCTGTGCAGCGGTGCGGCGCGCTATGTGACAGGGGAATGTCTGTCGGCCAGTGGCGGCTATATGATCGCGGACTCCTGACAGAGGTGCAAAACGGACTGGAGTTGGACGAAGGAATGGCGCTACGATCGGAGGAAACGTTGTTGAGAAGCGGTTCCGCCGGAGAAATTGAGTTGGGTATTCCTGTTGATCCGGTGGAGAGTTTCTCGACACTTGTTCTGAGCCTGAACACGTCGCTGGTGAGTGATAACCCCTGGCGCCGCTTTCTTCTGGAACTCAGTGCCCAGATCGATGCCAAGCATGGCACCCTCATCCTCGTCCCGCCTGATGCGGGCGGGCGTGGCACGATGATTACGCCCACATCGACGCCGCAGGAAATTCAGGAATATATTGACCGCTATCTGCTGATCGATCCGTTCGTGCGCTTGCCCGAGGGGCAGGTCGTTGCGCATTATGAATATATCGGGCCGGCCGCGCTCGAAAATGTACCGCCGGACTACAAGGAGTGGCTGGGGTCGATCGATGCTTCGCATATCCTTGGGGTCGACCTGCGGCTGGCAAGCGGGTTCGAGGCGCGCCTACGGCTATCGCGGGCGCCCGGGGGGGATGCTTTCACCCCCGATGAGAGGCGCTGGGTCGAAAAGATACTGCCGCATCTGCGCCAGGCGCTCGAAATCTATCAACGGCTGGAACTCTCCCGGTCCGAGCGGGCGGTGATGATCGACACCGTGGAGCAGTTCTCTGTCGGCACGGTTCTGCTTGATGCCGCTTTTTCCGTCCTCAAGGTCAACGAAGTCGCGGCGTCGATTCTGGCCGAGGCGGATGGGATGAAGCTCGCGGACGGCAAAATCCTGCTTTCCAACGCCGAAGCCGACCGGGATTTCAATGTTCTGTTGGCCGAGGCGCGAGAGGCACCCGCTGGCGCGCGCAACTTGTTCCCGGTCGAGCGGCCTTCGGGACGTGGTGATATCATGGTCATCGTGCAGCCGGTTCCGATACCTGAATTCATGCATGCAGGGGCTGTGCCTGCGGTGGCGCTGCTGATTACCGACCCGGCGCGCAACCGGCAGATTGACGGGACGACGGTCTGTCGGCTGTTTGGGCTAACGCCGACCGAAGGCGCGATTTCGGCGGCACTGGCGAACGGGGCGTCGGTGGGTGAAGCGGCGCAACAATTGGGGATCGCCGACAATACGGTACGCGCGCATCTGCGCTCGATATTTTCGAAGCTGGGCGTCAACCGGCAACTGCAGTTGGTGCACCTCATTCACACCAGTTTCCCCGAAACGCTATCGGCCAGCTGAGCCCCTGCCCTTTAACGGCGGAGACCGGGAGCGTTCGACGGTAACAGTTCATAATCGTTTGATTATAAGAATTGCTCTCCTTTGGTCCGCGTCGCTCGAGGACGGGATTGAAGGGGTGTCGGCGCGCATCTACTCCATTTTGACGAGGTCAGGCATCAGCCGATGTGCAAGACCGCTTCTCCACGCAAATGGATGATCAGGCGGCACCGGACAGATCCACAGGAGCGGATGAATGGGTTCACTCGAAGGCAATGTTGGGATTATTGCCGCCGCTGCATCCGGCATGGGGTGAACCGCGGCGCACGCGGACGAATGGGGCAACAATCACATAAGGTTCAAAGGACGCATCCAGCCGACGCCGGATGGCGATCCCAACATCAAGGAGCGAGGATCATGGTCAGACTGTCACATCGCGGGATTTGCGTGAGCGATATTGCGGTATCGGAGCGGTTCTACCGGGAGGCGCTGGGCTTCGAGCCTTATCAGGATCACGGCATCATCGAAGGCCCCGACATGTCCAGGACCATGGAGATTCCGGATGTCCGGTTGCGGGCGGTGATGCTCAAGCGCCCGGACGGGCCGGTCATCGAACTGCTGCAGTTTCTGAATCCGCCAGCCACCGGCGCCCGCGAAAAGCGGTCCACCCTGCAATATGGCCTGGTGCACATATCCTTCTATGTGGACGACATCGACAGCTGGGCGACGCGCATCACCGAGGCGGGCGGCACGGTATATGAAGAAACCAGGGCTTATTTCGCCGGTAACACCACCACCTTGCTTTACTGTACCGATCCGGATGGCGTGCGGGTTGAACTGATGAATGCGCCGGGCGAAGCGGAACGATTTTCTCATAGCGGTATCTGTGTGGATGATATCGAAGTCGCCGTCTCTTACTATGAGGCGCTCGGGTTCGTGCCTGCGGAAAACTATGTCCTTGATGAGGGCTACGACTGGCTTGGCGTGATCAACGAAGTGCCAGGGATCAAATTGCGTGCCCAGATGGTGCGGGACCCGGAGGGCAACACAATCGAGCTGTTGAAGGTATTTGAGCCGGCCAGCTTTGGATCGCGCGAACGCCAGCCGCTCAACCGGTTCGGTCTGACGCATCTGGCCTTTTGGGATGACGATCCGACCGCCACGGCAGCAATGCTGACCGATCGGGGCGGTTACTTCGTCGAAGAGGCCCATGTGAAGACCCCCGCCATCGAACTGATGCACGGCGCCGACCCGAATGGTGTCCGCATCGAACTGATGCGGTTACCGTCATCTGTCGGTTCATGACTGGAAACTGAGACTGCAAAGTTCCGGTCGCTGGTTCTTGGATCCCAGCCATGGCTGGCGGTGCGGAAGGCGGGCGCTCTGTGGGAGGGGAGCGACCGCTCCCACAGCTTGGCTGTCCGCCAGTCGTTGTGGTCAGCAGTGGCCTGGAAAATTCGAACCCTAGTCTGTTTTAAGGTATTGGCCACACGGCCGTAGCGTGAAACTGTACGCCTGCCACCGACATAAACGGGGCGAATCGAGAGGGAGGATTTTATGCGAAGCTTGCGCGCAATTCTGGCCGCCTCGCCAGCGGCTCTGGTGCTTTTGCCTACAGGGGTATTTGCACAGAGTACCGTCCAGCCAGCCCCGCCTCAACTGGCGACGCCGACCAGCGATATCATCGTCACCGCCCAGCGCCGCGAAGAACGCGCGCAGGACGTTCCCATCGCGATCAGTGCATTTTCCGGTCAGCAACTCGAGCAGCGAAATGTGAAGCAGGCGCAGGATCTGTACGGCAGCGTACCGTCGCTGGTCGTCGGCAATCAGGGGCAGGCGGTGCGCGATGTACAGTCCTATTCGATCCGCGGCCAGTCGACCGGCTTCCTGGCCTCGCCCGCCGTCGCAGTCTACCTGGCCGAAGTTCCATTGCCTGCGTCGGTCAATTTCAACTTGCAGGGTTCGCCTGGCATGTTTCTCGACCTTGAGAACGCCCAGGTGCTTGAAGGACCGCAGGGCACGCTGTTCGGCCGTAACACGACAGGCGGCGCGGTTCTGCTCGTTCCCAAAAAGCCTACGAACAAGTTCGAGGGCTATATAGAGGGCACCGCGGGGAATTATAACCTGCGCGGGATCGAGGGCGCGATCAACATTCCGATCATCAGCGACGTGCTGATGATCCGGGCCGCCGGCGCCTATCGCGATCGCGACGGTTATACGCAGGACCTCGTCTGGAACAAATCGCGCGACGATGTCCATTATTATACCGGCCGGATCGGGGTCATGTTCCGGCCGACCGAGCGGTTCGAAAACTATCTGATGGCCTATGGCACGAATTCGGACAATAATGGCGCAGGGCATATCCATCGGGGATGGAATTATGATCTGTTGAAGGCGGTCGGCTTCTGCTCCGACACCGTGCCGGTTCCGGGCCTGGGCGTGTCATGCGACGTCTATCGCCGCCAGACGCAGATCGCCGACCAGAACGGCCCGCGCAAGACCCGCAATGCGGTCGACGAGTTCGCCAAGATCAAGAATTGGGGTATTACCAACACGACCTCCTATGAACTGTCAGACGAACTGACGCTCCGTAACATCGTCAGTTTCCAGAAGCTGAAGGACCAATTCACAGTCGACCAGGACGGCACGCCGATCCAGCAATATGACACGTTCATTTTGAACAACCGCTTTCCCAGTGCCCCGATTACAGGGCTTTCGGAATTCGGCCTCCCGCTCACGCCGGGTAATGCCTATGTCAATGCTGACCCCAGCTTCAACCTGCCCGAAGACAATATCAAGCAGTTCACAGAGGAACTTCAGATACAGGGGAACATGCTGGACAAGCATCTGACGTTCACGGCTGGCGGTTTCTATTATAACGCCAAGCCGGATGGTCTGTGGGGGCGGCATAATCTTAATTTCTGTCCGGCACTGTTCACGGGTCTGTGCGGCCTTGGCAGCGCGTATAGCGGCGTCACGAACAAGTCGAAGGCGCTCTATGCGCAGGGCACGTTCGACTTCGGCGCGGTGTCGCCCGCACTTGAAAATCTGCGGCTGACCGCGGGCTATCGCTATACCTGGGACACGGTCAGCGGCTTCTCCTCCAGCTGGCGGCCGAACAGCGATCCGACAGCGCCGGGGACCGTCATCTGCAGCTCGACCGGGGCGATCAAGCCGGATGCGACGGCGCTCGCCGATTGCCGGTTCGACACGGTCTTGAAGAGCAAGGCGCCAACCTGGACGTTCGGGCTGGATTACAAGCCGGTTCAGAACCTGATGCTCTATGGCAAGGTCAGCCGGGGCTACAAGGCGGGCGGCATCAACACCTTCGCCGTGCATGTCGAGACGGAATCCTTCCAGCCGGAGAAGCTGACCAGCTATGAGGTCGGCTTCAAGTCCGACTGGCATGTGGGCAGCATGCCGGTCCGGCTCAACGCCAACTATTATTATTCCGACTATAAGAATGTGCAGCGGCCGGCGGGCGACTTCAACCCGGCGACCGGCGCGCAGGGGGCGCAGGTGCTCGGCGCTACCGCACGGATCCAGGGCTTTGAGGCGGAAGGCTCGATCCGTCCGATCCAGGGGATCGAGATTGGCGGGAACATCAGCTACACCGATGCGAAGTACAAGAAGTTCGAGCAGGTGGTGCTCTCGCCCGCCGGACAGATCGCCTGCAACAGCACGATCGTCGGCGGCAATGTCATTCCGGTCCCAGAGGGCAGCGTCGCCGACTATAGCTGCAACAAGTTCCAGTTCGTCACGCCATGGATCATCAATGCCCATGCCACCGTGGACATCCCGATTCCGGAGCGGCTCGGCGCGCTGTCGGTGTTCGTCAACTACTCGCATGTGTCGAGCCAGAACACGTCCCCACTCAGCCCGCCGTCCATAGGAGGAGTGCCGGTCGAGCCGGGCGTGTTGCTGGAAGGCTATGGCCTGCTTAACGGATCGATCGACTGGCGGAACATTGGCCAGACCGGGGTGGATGCCAGCCTGTTTGTCACCAACCTGACCAACAAGCTCTATCGCGTCAGCAATTCGGGTGTTTTCCAGACGCTGGGGGTCTGGTCGGAGCTGTATGGCGAACCGCGCATGTACGGGTTAAGGCTGCGCTACCGCTTCGGTGGCTGATCTGGTTGGAGGGGGCTGGCCTGTCAGCCAGCGCCCTCCAATCCTTCCGCGAGTGTGAACAGGGCTTGATCGCGACGCTTGACGTCGGATCGGGCCGATGGGCGGAGTTTAGGGAATGGATGCGACCGCCCGGTTGTCGCTTATCACGCACGGCGCGGGCATTCGGATCGACCAACGGCCAAGCCTTTCGAACTGATCTGGAGCGGTCTGCCCGAGCAGCTGCTTTTGGGATTGGAGCTGGGACAATCTGTCTGCTGCTGGCGCTGGTTCCAATCATGCTATGACGCGCATGAAAGGAGCAATGACATGCGGGGTCGGATAGTGGTAGCCTTGATGCTTGTCCTTTCAGGTTGCGGGAACGATCGCCATGACGAGCGCCTCCGCGCCGCAGGTCCCAATCCGACCCTCGATGCTCTCCTGAAAGTGGCCGATGCCAATGCCGGCGCACGCAAGTTCAGCCAGTGCGAAGGCTGCCACAAGATCAGCAGGGATGCGCCCGATATCGGCGGCCCCAATCTTCACGGCGTGTTCGGACGGCGCATGGGGCAGGGGAGTGCGCGCTACAGCTATACGGCTGCATTGATCGATGCGGGCGGCCGTTGGGACAGCCGGACGCTGGATGCCTGGATCGCCAACCCGCAGGAGGTGGTGCCGGGCACCAAAATGCAATTTGCGGGCGTTGCCGATCCCCTTGACCGGGCGGACATCATCGCCTTCCTGAAGCAACAATCGGACTGAGGCTGTGACTGGGACATTTAATTCAGGATCGCCGGCAGTACAGGATCGCCGGACGCCAGAGGCAATCGCGTAACTCGCGAACACGGGCCCGCCAGTTCAGCGTCGCATGAAGCCCATCCAGCGTAGCAGCGCATAGGTGATGGCGGCCGCACCGCCCGCCAGACCCGTCGCATGCCACGTCCCCCAAGGTCCTTCTGCAAAGGGCAGGCCGCCCGTATTCATGCCGAAAATGCCCGTCACCAATGTCGCCGGCAGCATCAGCGCGGTTACGATCGAGAGGATGTAGAGATTCTGGTTGGTGCGCTGCGCCTCCTGAATATCCAGTTCCTCCCGCAACAGGCGAAGCTGGCCCTGCACGCCCAATATGTCAGCATCGAGCGACTGGAGCCGCTGCGCAACCTGCTCGACACTGGGCAGAAGCGGGGCGGGCAGTTCCCGATCCTTCTCCAGTCGCTGGAACACGTTGCGCATGCCAGACAGCAGCCGGTGAAGCTGCGCCAGCCGGCGCCGGATGCCGATCAGGTCGCGCGCGGAAGGGGGGTGATGGCCTTCGAGAAACGCGTCCTCGGCCCGCTGCACATCCAGACTCAGCGTGCGGCTGATGTCAGCGATATTGTCCGCGATCGCATCGACCAGCAATTCCAGTGCCCGTGCGGGATCGATCACAGCGGTTTTATGCTCCAGCCTTTGGCGGACGATATCGGCGGATCGCAAGGGGTGCATCCGCGTGGTCAGCATCAGATCGGGCGTCAGCGCGATCCGCAGCGCGCCGATGCGGGCCGTGTCGATCACATCGAAATCGCGCTCGAAATCGTGCAGCACGCATCCGACCGTCTCACCGTCGACCAGCGAGAGTTGATGGGTGTCGGGGGACAGCAGCATTTCCCGCACGGAAGGAGGCAGGCTGGCCGCCCTCTCAATCCAGGCGCGGGTGCCGCGATCGGCCAGATTGAGATGCAGCCAACGGAAAGTCCCGGCGCGATCGGCATCGCACCGGTTCACCGACTGCGATCCTCCTGCCGTGAAATCCAGGCCCCATATGAGGCCCGGCCCCATATCCGCCATCGGCACGGAGACGCGAATGAGCGGGTCCTGCTGAACAGTCGTGGCGCGTGCCTCCCGTCGAAAGGACCGCATAGAGCGGCAGGATGACACTATCATGGCATCGACCGACAAAGCGAGACTCGCTTTCGGGCGGCAGGGAAGCTAATCTGGATCAGTTCGCCCCTCTCCCGGCGATCCCATGGCAGGACATGTATGCCGGTAGAGATCGAACGCAAATTCCTGGTCGTAAGCGACGCATGGCGGCGGACGGCGGATGGAGGGCGCCTCCTGCGTCAAGCCTATGTCGCGCATGAAGCGCATGCGAGCGTTCGTATCCGTCTTTCCGGCGAGCGGGCCTGGCTCACGCTGAAGAGCGGACGGGCGGGCATCATGCGGGACGAGTTCGAATATGAGATATCCTTGGCCGATGCGGAGGATATGCTCGACAGGCTGTGCGTCGGCCCGGTGATCGAGAAGACACGCTACCGCGTTCCCCACGCCGGGAAGGTGTAAGCGGGGCAAATTTCCGGGCAGGGGGACTGGACAAGGTTGGTTTGGCGTGATTCACACTGCCGATGACTTCGGGCAACGACATTGGCGGTACAAGAGGCGAGGAGGATATTCGTCGGGTTGTTGCTGCGCTGGTTGAGCGTTGCGACCGTCTGGAAGCGACGAACCAGGATCTGCTGATCGAGAGGGCGGCTGACAAGCTGGAGATCCAGGCATTACGGGACGAGATTGCGCGATTGAAGGGCGATCCGCCGCGTCCCCGCTTCAAGTCGAAGCCATCGGGGATGGAGAAGTCGACGTCACCGACACCGGGGAAGAAGCGGAGCAAGCGGAGGCGTGGGGCGGTGCAATCGAAGCTCACCGTCAGCCGGGATGTGACGCTGAAAGCGGCAGTTCCTGATGGCTCACGTTTCAAGGGTTACGAAGACGTCTTGGTGCAGGATCTTCGGCTTGAAGTTGACGTCATCCGCTATCGTCGCGAGATTTGGCGGGGTCCTGATGGTAAGCGGATCGCAGCAGAGTTGCCGGCGGGCATTTTGGGAGGCTTTGGCCCCGAGCTACGGCGCTTTATCACGGCGGGTCATTTCCAAGGTCAGATCACCAGCGAACGGCTGTGCTCGATGTTGAACGGGATGGGTTTGGCCATTTCCAAACGCCAGGTCGTACGACTGCTCAGCCGTGGGCTCGACGATCTGGTTGCCGAAGATCGGGCGATTTTAGCCACGGGGATTTCCACGGCGCAATGGATCAATGTCGACGACACTTCCGCTCCGCATGCTCGCAAGAATGGGTATGTCACCCATCTTGGGGATCGGCGCTTCGCGGTGTTTCGCAGCAGCTTTTCCAAATCGCGGCGCAATTTTCTCAATCTTCTTCAGGCGGGCATCAGCCATTTTGTCGTCAACGACGAAGCGCTAGCCAAAATGCGCGAGATGAACCTCGCGTCCGAACCGATTGCCGTGCTGGAAGCCCACGAAGCCAAGCATTTTGAGAGCCCCGAGGCGTGGCAGGCGCATCTTTGCGCGCTGGGCTTTGACAAGTTGAGCGTCACGCCCGATCCCACCAAGGTCGCGACCGAAGGCGCGCTATGGGGCGCCCTTTGCGAACAAGGTCTGCTCGGCGACACAGCTATCGTCTCCGATGGCGCCGGTCAGTTCCGCGTCGGCAGCAACCATGCGTTGTGCTGGGTACATGCAGAAAGGCTGGTCCACAAACTCCATCCCCGCTCGAAGAAAGATCGTGAAGCGCTCGAACTCATCCGCACGTTGATCTGGTGGTTCTACGCCGATCTCAAAGCCTGGCAAAAGCATCCGGATCCCAAACGGGGCCGTGCCCTCAGGGTTCGTTTTGACCGGATCTTTGCCCGCAAAACCGGCTTTGTGATGCTCGATCGGCAATTGGCACGCCTCTACCGCCAGAAAAACGATCTCCTGCGCGTTCTGACACGTCCCGAAATCCCGTTGCATACCAACGGTTCGGAAAACGATATCCGCAGCTTTGTCACCAAGCGCAAAATTTCCGGTGGCACCGTTAGCGAACAAGGACGGATCGCTCGCGACATCATGCTCGGCCTGATCAAAACCTGTGCCAAGCTTGGCGTCTCCTTCTACCAATTCCTCGGTGATCGCTTCGCCGTTCCCGGCGCGCCATCCGTTCCATGGCTGCCGGACCTCGTCAGCGCCGCTCCCGCCTGACCGCCCGGGAGTTTGCCCCGCTTACCGGGAAGGTCTGGGAAGTGGATGTCTTTGCAGGGCGGGCGGACGGGCTGGTTCTGGCTGAAATCGAACTGAATGCTCCGGGCGAACAGTTCGATCTTCCGGACTGGGTCGGCAAGGAGGTCACGGACGACCCCTGTTTCCGCAATTCCGCGATTGCCTTGATACCCGTGGCCGGAGTCGCTGCCTGAAAACCGTCCGCCGTTTAAAGCGCGCCGTCGAACACCAGCTTCAGGGTCAGTTCGGTCATCCCGGCTATGGCTGTCGATTGATCCTCTTGCGGCATGAAGCGGATCAGGCGGTAGCGCCCGGCCAGCATCGAAGCCCAGAGATAGGCGTCGAGATGATCGACGGCCAGGCCCAGTCTGCGGAGCAGTACAATGGAGGCCACGCCCCGCGTCTGGCGGATGAGCTGTGCGGTGCCGGTCAGTTCGGGCATCCTGACGGCGGCACGTAGAAGCGCGTCCATGGCCTTCATCCCTGACAGGCTGGCGGCATCGCGAAAGGCCAGCATCTGCGCAGCGGACTTATGTGGCGCATCGGTCATGCCATCTGGTAGCGTCAAACAATGTTGGCGACAGAGTTCGGAAAAGGCGGCACTGATGAGGTCGCTCTTGGTGCGGAAGAAATAGGTGATCGCCGCCAGCGAGACGCCAGCCCTTGTGGCCACTTCCCGCTGGGTCAGCCGTTCCGGGCCTTTTTCCGCGATGACGTCGAGCGCCGCGCCCAGAATTGCTTCGGTCGTCTCGCTTTCCGGCGCGGCCGCGGCGAGCCGCGCCGCATCCGGGCCGCCCAGCGCGATCAGATCGACGGGGCGATGGCGTAGCCGCTGACGCAGGCGTGTGGCCGGAGCGGATAGCCAGGGGGAGCGCCGGGCGGCATCGCCCTCCGACAGCATCAGTCCGGTCAGTCCCAGCGCCAGGCTGACCCAGATCTCGGCGGCGTCGACGCTTTCGCCATAGCTGATCGCGAGATCGCGCCAGAAATCGGCTTCCGTTGCCATTTCTTGTGCCAGTGCGGCGCGGATCGCCGGCTTTTCCCCGCCGGCCGTTTCATGTTCCAGCTCCTGCAACAGCGCAAGAACCATCCGGCTCTGGCTCAGCCGGTCCTGCAACAGCCCGGTGAAGACATGATCGAAATCGGCCCATTCGGGGGCCTGCGTCTCCTGCAAACTGGCGCGGCGGCCGCGCCAGTGCTGCGAGGTTTCGATGGCAAAGGCGCTGATCTCCGAAATCAGCAGGTCACGATTGCCATAATAATAATTGATCGCGGAGGGGCTCATCCCTGTCTCCCGCGACAGGGAACGGGCGCTGAGCGCTGCCAGGCCCTGATCCTGCGCCATGGCATAGGCGGTGTCCTTCAGCCGGGCGGCCTGTGGCGAGTCGGCTGTCAAAACCTTGTTGGAGGACGGTCGCGTCATTGAACCTCTGTACAAATGTTTGAATATTTCCAGTTGATAGCTGGCAGCCTTGGGGTGAGTGATTAGGCTCTGGATTGGCTTCGGGCAAGCAAATCCTTGCGAAAATCAGCAATCCTATGGATGAAATAATAATGTAATATGCATTGATGCCGGAATTTTTCCGCCGAAAAATTTTAACCTGTCATAGAAGCGTCAAACAGAAACCATAGCTGTACATCTGTTTCGATTCACGGAGAGGTCGCAGGAGCGGTGGACCGTGCAGGGCCGAATGGGGTCGCTGCGCGGCTGCATGCTTGCGCCTTTCCGCGAGAGGAATTGCCGCTCCCCCAGCTCGTGCCGGGGCAGGGCGGTCAGGCCCATTATTGGAGACATGAAGTGACCATATCGACCGAACCGTTCAGCGTGGCCGTGATCTGCGACACGCAAAATTATTCCAGCTACCGCAACCAGCGTGAGGCTGGTTTTCCGTTCAACGCCCGCGAAATGCTGTGGGACGTCATGCAGTATATCGCCCGTAATGCGCGCAAAAATGGCGGCGATATCGCTTTCGTGTCCGGTCTTGGTGACAGCTGGCAGCATCCCAGCAGCTGGGAACCTGACGCTCCGCATGTGGAACGCGGTGTTGCCACCATCCCCAATCCGGCGATCGAGGCGCTGATCCCCGCTTCCCCGCGCGAAGTGCTGGAGGTCGAAATCCCGGCGATCCGCAAGGCCTGGGAAATCATCGCGGACGAGCTGCCCTTCTTCCTCGTCCCCGGCAATCACGACCATGACAATATCTGGAGCGATCCTGCTTTCCCGCCGGAACCCAATGGCTGGATTCGCGACGGCATGTCCTGGGGTCTGGGCGCGCTGCATGTCGGTTCCCTCGACAATTGGACTGCGCACTTCGGCAGCGAGTCCGATCTGTTCCGCGGCAAGCCCTGGTATGTCGCCTCCTACAAGGATGGCTGCAACGCCGCCCAGGTCTTCGAAGGTGGCGGCTACAAGTTCCTGCATATCGGCATCGAAATGTGCCCGCAGGACGACATTATCGACTGGGCGCAGTCCGTGATCGACACGCATAAGGGCCTGCCCACCATTATCTCGATCCACGAATTCATCAACGAGAAGGGCGAGCGTCAGTCGATCGACTGTTTCGACCTGACCCGGATCGACCCGGAACGCAACAGCCCGCAAATGCTCTGGGACAGGCTGGTCGCGCCCAATGACCAGATCCTCTGCACGCTGAACGGCCATTTCCACGGCGTGATGAACCGTGTCGACACCAACAATTTCGGCCATAAAGTCTATCAGTTCCTGGTCAATTATCAGTGTCGCAAGCAGAGCTTCAAGACGACCGGATCGGACGTGGCGATCCTGGACGGCATCGGTGACGGCTGGCTGCGCCTGATGACCTTCGATCTGGCGGGCGAGAAGCCGACGCTGCGCCTGCGTGCCTATTCGACGCATTACAAGGCCTTCGCCTCGGACCTGCCGCTCTATACCGAGTGGTATGGCAATGAGCATCCGGAGATGAGCGATGCGGAATTTGTCGGCCTCGACGAATGCAGCTTCGATCTCGATGACTTTCGCGCCCGTTTCGGCATGCCCTCGTCGCAGGGTTCGGCCGAGCGTGAGCTGGCATTGGCCGGCGAATAATCATGGCCTCGCTCGCCGACTCCCTGCCCAATGGTGCCATCGCGGCATCATCTTCGGTCCGGCCGCGCAGGCAGGCCTTCTACGTCCTTGCGCTGCTGTGCCTGATCTCTCTGCTGGGCTATTATGACCGCTATCTGATCGCGATCCTGGTAGAGAGCATCAAGCATGATCTGGGCGTCAGCGATGGCGAGGTCGGTCTGCTGACCGGCTTTGCCTTCGCCTTCGTCTATTCGATCATGGCGGTGCCGGTGGCCCGCTATTCGGACGGGGGACGGCGAGTGCTTGTCCTGGGTGTCTCGCTGCTCATCTGGTCGGCGATGACGGCGTTGTGCGGTTTCGCGTCGAGCTTTGCGATCCTGCTGGTCGCCCGGCTCGGCGTCGGCATGGGGGAGGCGGGTGGCATCCCTACCACCCATGCGCTGGTGTCCGATACTTTCCCGGCACGCTGGCGGGCAACGGCGCTTTCCGCGACCGTAGTGATCGGCGGCATCGGCTTCATGATCGCCAATGCGGCAGGCGGTTGGGTGGCGGATCATTGGGGCTGGCGGGCGGCCTTTCTTGTCGGTGCTGCACCGGCGCCTTTGCTGGCCCTGCTGCTGTTCACCACCGTCCGGGAACCAGCCGTCTCCGCCCGCCAGGCGGAGGCGACCCCGGCGAGCCTGTGGCGCGCGGTCGGTACGCTGCTCTCCCGCCGGAGCTACGCGCTGCTGTGTCTGGGCATGGCGGTGGCGACGGTGGCGTCTTCGGCCATGCTGAACTGGATACCGGCTTTCCTCATGCGCAGCCATGGGATGACGGCGGGGCAGGTCGGGGGCAGCTATGGCCTGATCATGGGGCTTGCCACCATCGCCGCGCTGCTGCTGGGCGGGGTGCTGGGGGACGCGCTGTCCCGCATGAACCCGCGCTGGGGCATTCGCTTGCCGGCGCTCGCTTTCTGTCTGACCGCGCCGATGACCCTGGCCTTTCTGTTCACCCATGATCTGACCGTCGCCCTGATCATCGCCGCGCCCATGAATCTGGTCGGCACCGTTGCCACGACGCCCGCCTATGCCCTTGTCCAGCGGCTGGCCGGATCAGGCAACCGGGCCACGGCCACCGCCCTCTATCTGCTGATCGTCAATCTCTTCGGCATGGGGTTGGGGCCAGCCTTGGCCGGCTGGATCAGCGATGCGCTGGCGGAGCGATTCGGTCCGCAATCGCTCCAATATGCCCTTGCTCTTGTTTCCTGCGCCTATCTTGCCGGCGGCCTGCTGATCGCCAGTGGAGCGCGCAGCGTCATGCGGGACAGCGCCGCCGCCAACGGCGCCTGACCCGCTCCCCTCCCCAGCCTTCCGGTCGTCGGTGCATCGCTGTGCCGTCGTGCCATATCGCTCACCCTTTCAGGATCATTGCCATGAACAGCCTTTCTTTCCTTCCCATACGGCGCACTCTCCTCACCGGCGCGGCCTTGCTTGCGCTCACGGCTTCGCCCGTCCATGCCGAAGAGGACGCCGCGGGCGGCGAAATCATCGTCACCGCACAGAAGCGCGAACAGCGACTGATCGACGTTCCCTCAACCGTCAATGTCCTCAGCCCCGCCGCGCTGCGTGAGGCGGGCGTCAAGGATCTGATCGACGCCTCGCGCCTGACCCCCGGCGTGGTCGTGTCGCCGCAGATTTCGGGCGGGCGCACCATCCAGACCTTCACCATCCGCGGCATCGGCTATGACGATTTCCGCCCCAACGGCAACCCGTCTGCGGCCGTCAGCATCGACGGCGCCTATCAGGGATCGGCGGCGCTGGTCGGCGGCCAGATGTTCGATATCG
The DNA here is from genome assembly GCF_013375555.1 of Sphingobium sp. EM0848. Classification (NCBI taxonomy): domain Bacteria; kingdom Pseudomonadati; phylum Pseudomonadota; class Alphaproteobacteria; order Sphingomonadales; family Sphingobiaceae; genus Sphingobium; species Sphingobium sp. EM0848. The sequence goes on along the minus strand of NZ_JABXWB010000005.1, from coordinate 546,640 downwards.
AACGGGTCGAAATCCTCAAAGGCCCGCAGGGTACGCTATACGGCCAGAACACCACGGCGGGCGCGGTCAACATCATCTCCCGCCAACCAACGGATGAATGGCAAGGCGAAGCCCATGCCGAATATGGCCGGTTCAACAGTTGGCGGGCGGAAGCTGGCGTGGGTGGCCGTCTGGCAGAGGGCGTCAAGCTGCGTATCGCGGGTGTTTATGACAGCACCGACGGCTTCATGACCAATATCGGAACGCATGGTGTCACCGGATCAACCAATCCCGCCGTGCCCGCGCTCGCTGACCCCGGCGTCAACAACAAGGCCAATCGCTCCGAATATTATGGCGGGCGTGCCATCCTGTTGCTGGAACCTACGGACCGCACATCCGTTACCTTCAATACCCATGGATTCAAGGAATCCGGAGCCGTGCAGTTCTTCGAGCGCACCGCGACCGTCCGCGGTTTCGCCCCGCTTGCGCCCTTCACGACCGACTCCGCGATCGAACCGTCGCTCGAAAAGACCAGTTACGGCACTTCGCTGACCTTCAACCAGAAGGTGGGCGACGACATGCAACTGGTGGCCATTTTCGGCTGGGAAAAGCTGAAACAGCGCTATGCAGCGGCGGGTGACGTCGTGCCGACGCGCATCGGCGACACCATCTATCGTGATAATGTGGAGCAGGGCACCGCGGAAATCCGCCTGCAAAATGCGACGCCCGGCCGCTTCGATTGGGTCGTGGGCGCCAACGCCTACAAGGACAAGGTCCGGCTGCGCAGCACCCTTGATCTCAGTGACATCATCCTCAGCGTTCTGTCGGCGGACTATACCCAGCGCCGCCGTAGTGTCGCGGGCTTCGCTGATGGCAGCATCAAGTTGGGCGACCACTGGAAGATCGGCGCCGGCCTGCGCTACACCCATGATGAAAGCACCTTCAATGGCGTGACGGCGGATCTCAATCCCTATGGCATCAGCATCGCTCAAGCCGTTTTCGGCCCGATGCCCTTTGCCTTCGACCGCGACTTTGCCGACAACAGTCTGTCGGGGCGCCTGAATGTCAGTTATGAGATTTCGCCTTCCGCTACCACCTATGTCTCGGTCAGCCGGGGCTTCAAGGCGGGCGGCTTTGATGGATCGACCTCCTTCACCATGCCCGAAACCGACCCCTTCAAGTCGGAACGGGTATGGACCTATGAGGCAGGCATCAAGTTCCTGCCGCAAGGCGGACCGGTCCAGATCGACGCATCCATCTATTACAATGACTTCAACAATCTTCAGGCAAGCCTCAACAAGCTTATCAAGGGGCTGCCCAGCAATATCCGTACCAATGTCGGCAGCGCGCGGACTTTTGGTTTCGAAGCCAATGTGACTGTGCGGCCGGTCACGGGACTGGAAATTCAGGCCGGCGTCTCGCTGCTCGACAGCAAGATACTGGAAATGTGGTCGGATAGCGCGGTGGAGCGGGCGCGGCGTATTGGCAATGATCTGCCCTTTGCGCCGAAGATGACACTGACGGGTGCGGTCCGTTACGACCTGCCGTTGGGTAATGGCATGACCCTGACACCCTCAGTCAACGGCCGCTTCATCGATGACTATTATACGGAACTGGACAATTATCAACCGATCAGAGGCTATTTCCTTGGCAATGCGCAGATGGAACTGGCGCTGGGCAATGGTGCAACGGTAGCCGGCTGGGTGCGTAACTTCACCAATGTCCGCTACGCCACCGCGCTCTATGTCGCGCCGCCGACCTATTCGCAGATGAGCGGCTCGCCGCGCACCTATGGTGTTTCGCTGGGCTATCGTTTTTAAGCAGGGCAGGGCTGTCATCGCGTTCTTGAACGCTTTGGCAGCCCACCGTCTCCACGGGTTCAAAACGCATCATTCCAGAATCGGTCAGCCTAAGCCGATCGGAAGACATACGATGCGCCTGCTGCGATCATCGCAATCAAATTCGTCGATCGAAGAGCGTATATCCCTGCTTGAGCTGATACAGGAGCGATGGGCGGTTCGCTCCCGGTTCGCGGCGTCTCTGGCCCGTATCTGCCAGGAAATCACGCTCCATGACCTTCCGTCGGAAAGCGTCGATATTAAGCTTTTCGTCCAGCACGATTTCATAAACCCGATGCAGTTCGGCAAGCGTGAACTCCGGTCCGAGGAAACGTGCCGGCAGATCGGAATAGGCGCCTTTGCCGCGGAGACGTTCAACCGCTGACGCCAATATGAGATCATGGTCGAAGGGCATGCCGCCTGCTTCGTCCACCGGTTGCAGCTCGAGGCTATCAATCTCCAGGGCGGGCAAGAGGATCGCGACCGGTGAAAGCGAGAAATAGGCCACGCTGGCTGACCATCCACGCGGATCCCTGCTGGCTCCGGAGAAGGTGGAGAGCTGTTCGACATAGAGGTTCGTCAGACCGGCTTTCGTGGCCAGTACCCGTCGAGCCGTTTCGCCAAGATGCGCGTCTTCATCGACATGAACATAGCCGCCGATCAAGGCCGCACGTCCGGCGAAGGGTTCTGCGGCGCGGATTGCGCGGAGCACGCACAGGCGCCCCTCGCTAAGGGTCAGGGGTACGATATCAACGCTCAATATCGGCTTTTCGAACGGCTTACTCATAAACTGCACATTGCATCTTATTAAATAAAATGCAAAATGAATGTTATTGGCGATTCGGCAAGGATTGCCAAATGAGGGAGACGTTCGATGGGACATGGAAACTGGAGCAATCGAGATTGGGAAGCCTATGCGGCCCGCTCTGTCCATGGCCGCAACCGGGCCGAATTGTTCGGTGCGCGCGGCATGGACCCCGCTTATGATCCGACGCGCATTGCCATCCGTGAAGCGCGCGACAGTACAGAAAACCCTGCAGCCACCCCGATAATCATCGGCGTCGATGTGACGGGCTCCATGGGCATGCTGGCCGAGGAACTGGTCGTACGCGGGCTCAATGAGACCTTCACTGCCCTCATGGATCGCAAACCGGTGACGGATCCGCAGGTGATGGCCATGGCGATCGGGGATGCCTATTGCGACCGTGCGCCGTTGCAGGTGACACAATTCGAGGCGGATCTGCGCATCATTGAACAGTTGCGGCAATTCTGGCTTGAAGGCGGAGGCGGTGGCAACCAGGGCGAAAGCTATTGCCTTGCGCATGTTTTTGCAGGGTTGAAGACGGTGCATGACGCTAGGGAGAAGCGCGGGCGCAAGGGCTTTCTCTTCACCGTCGGCGATGAACCGGTGCTCGACGGCGTGGAACGCGAACAACTGGCGCGTGTACTGGGCATCGATGCGCGGCGAGGTGTGTCGGGCCGGGAGGCGGTCCGGCTCGCCAGCGAAGCCTATGAAGTGTTCCACATCATCGTGGATGGCAGCTACGCCGCCCGCAATATGCGTCAGGTCAGGCAGTCGTGGGAAGCGATCCTGCCGGAGCGGGTCATTTACTTGCCCGACCCGGCCCGTCTTGCCGAAACGATCGTTGCTACGATCGAATTGGCGAGCGGCCGGGACGCGCAACCACGAGCCGGTTTGTCCGCATTGCTGCCGGAGCCGCTGCGGCGGCTGCCATGGGCCAGCGCGGGGAGACGCTGATATGCGTGCTCTGGCTGTGATTGGAGCCAATTATGGCGACGAGGGCAAGGGGCGGACGGTCGACTGGCTGGCCGCCCGCCATGGTCCCGACGCTGTCGTGGTCCGCAGCAATGGGGGAGCCCAGGCGGGGCATACGGTGGTCACCGAGACTCAGAAGCGCCATGTTTTTCACCATATCGGATCGGGGACATTGCACGGCGCGCAAACCCATTTGTCGCGCTTCATGGTGTCGCACCCGATCCTCTTTGCTGAGGAGAAGGCGGCGCTGACGGGACTCGGTGTCCTATCGGCTGTCACGGCCGACCCCCGCGGCTATGTCACCACACCCTGGGACATGATGGTGAACCAGGCCGTGGAAGTAGCGCGGGGTGGCGGGAGGCATGGCAGCTGCGGACTTGGCTTTGGAGAAACGGTCGGGCGTTGCGAGGCGACGGGCTTCACCCTGACGGTTGCCGATCTACACGCTGGCGATTTGGCGGCGAAGCTGCGGGCGATCCGCGAGCAATGGTTGCCACAGCGGCTTGCCGCGCTGGGCCTTGACCCTGCGGCGCCATCGCTTGCATTCGCTGCCTCTGGCCAGTTGATGGACCGCTTCCTTGACCAATGTCGCGCCTTTGCGCACTCCGTGGAAATCCGGCACGATGCCGGAATCGCCGGCGGTGGAACGATCATATTCGAAGCGGCTCAGGGGCTGCTGCTGGATCAGAATGCGCAGGGTTTTCCTTTTCTCACCCGTTCGAACACCGGTCTGGCCAATATGCTGGCGATTGCCGAAGAGGCAGGGATTGAGGTGATTGATCCCATCTATGTGACGCGATGCTATCTGACGCGTCACGGTCGTGGGAGCATGGAGGATGAGCGTGCGATTAATCGCTGGTTTGCGGTAGAGGATGCCACCAACCGCCCCAATCCATGGCAGGAGTCCTTGCGTTTCGGCCTGATTGATCCGGTTCGATTGTGCGCGCGGATCGCGGCGGATGTCGTGTTGGCCAGAGGAGGCGTGATGGTGCGGCCATCGATTGCCGTGACCTGCCTTGATCAGGGAAGGGGACGGTCTGCGTGGCTTGACGGTGGTGATGTGCGGATCGGCTCCGTTCAAGACCTGAGAGAGAGTTTTGAGGAGAAGACAGGGCTGGCCTGCGCCGCAACATTTTCCTCTGCCGTTAACGAAGTGTGTCAGGCTGACCAGCCAATAATCCCATCATAGTCAGGATATGGCTCGCCACAGCGCTGCATTAAGGGCATGTTACCAATGACGCGACCGGCATGCCATTGGAACTGGGGCCGCCAGGGGCCAACTGTTGTCGAACCAGCTCGGTATGGGCCAGCTCGGTATGGGCCAGCTCGGTATGGGCCAGCTCGGTATGGGATTGTCAGACGCTTGCACCGGCGGCTATCAACGATTCCCTGACGCGGGCGACGGCCATTTCGAGTGGGTCCGTCTCGCCCAAAAGGGCGAAGCTGCCGTTCAAGGCAAAGGTGCAATGGCCGTGGACCGTGGCGACCAATGAGCGTGCGAGGCGTGGCGCAATCGATGCCGCGTGGGGTGGAAGGACGGCGGCGACTTCGCGCACCACGACTTCGGTGAGGCCAGCGCGCTGCTGGGCATAATCCTCCGGCATGGGGACGCCCAGCGGCAGGCGATGGTCGTAGATTGCCATCCAGATGTTCAGATTGTCGCGCGCGAAGGCAAAATAGCCTTCCACCAGCGCAGCGATGCGGTCTTTGGGATTGTCGTCAAGGCGGGCTTCCAGAAAGGCGGCCCAGAGATCGAAGGTGCGCGTGTTGATCGCGACGACCAGCCGGTCATAGCTGCCGAACACATTGTAGAGCGTGCCGACCGAATAGCCGATGCGCTTGGCGACCTCCCGCGAGGAGAAATGGGCAAAGCCAACCTCCGCCATGTGGCGGTGGCCCTGCGCGACGATCATCGCGGCCAGTTCTTCGCGGCTGTGGTCGGAGCGTCTTCCCATGGGTCCAGCGATAATAGATGAATTGAACGCTGTCTAATAAATTTATTGAACAGCGTCTAATTATACGGTAGCCACAGGATCGTTCGCCGGGCTTCAGGGGTGCGACTCATGCTTGTGACGCTGGTTCTGCTGGTTTTCGGAGTGCTGCTGTTCGACATGCGCAAGCGGCTGAAGGTCGCGGAAATGCGGTTGGCGATGCTGGAGGGTGTGCAAAGCCCACCCTCTGTTGATCGTCATTCCCGCGAAGGCGGGAATCTATCTCCTGAGCGTTCTGCATGGGGTGACCTGCGGGAGATGGGTCCCCGCCTGCGCGGGGATGACGAGGGTGAGGAAGCCGTGCCCCAGACTGCGCGGGTGGTGGTGCGGACGGTGGAAACTGTTGAGGCCCCTCCCCCGCCGCCTGTCGAGCCAGTGGAGCAACCCACCCCTCCTCCGGCCGAACCCACTCGGCCGTCCTTCGGCTTTGAGGACCTGTTCGGGCGGCGCTTGCCGATCTGGGCTGGCGGGGTGACGCTGGCCGTCGCAGGCGTACTGCTGGTCAAATATTCGATCGATGCCGGGTTGCTGTCGCCGCTGGTGCGCGTGGTGCTGGGGCTGTTGTTCGGAGCCGCGCTGATCGGTGGAGCGGAAGTCGCGCTGCGGCAGGAGGAGCGGGTGCGCGATGTCCGGGTACGGCAGGCGCTCGCCGGAGCAGGGCTGGCGACGCTCTATTTCAGCATTTTGGCGGCGCACGGGCTTTATGGGCTGGTGGGTCCGATGACGGCTTTTGTCGGGTTGGCCGGGGTGACGGCGCTGGCCATGGGGCTATCGCTGCGCTTTGGCGCGCCGAGTGCCTTGTTGGGTCTGGTCGGCGGTCTCGCCGCGCCTGCGCTGGTCGAGGCGGGGCAGCCCAATGTGCCGTTGCTGACCTGCTATCTGGCGTTGGCTGTCGGTGGCCTCACGGCGCTGTCTCGGACGCAGCGGTGGATGTGGCTGGGCGTCAGCGCGCTGATCGGCGGTGCAGGTTGGGGCGTGGTGCTGCTCGCCATGGGAGCGCTGGATTGGGCGTCTTCGCTGTCGGTCGGATTGCTGGTGCTGATGTTGGGAGTGGTGCTGCCTTTCTTTGCCCTTTCGGGTGCGTGGGCGCCGGTCCTGAGAGTCGGCGCGGCGGTGGTCGCGGCGGCGCAGATGGCGGCACTGGTGGCGACCGGGGGCTTTGCGTTGCTGCATTGGGGCTTGTTCGGGCTGCTTTCGGTCGCGTTGGTGTGGCTGGGGCGCGAGGCGAGCTTGCGGCCGCTGTCGGCGGTAGGGCTGGGTGTTGCGCTGTTGCTGGCGGGTGCCTGGCCTGAACCGGAGATGGGGCGGTTTGTGCTGGTTCTGGCTGGCTTTGGTGTGATGTATGGCGGGGCGGCGCTTTGGCGACTGTGGCGCGCGGCTGGTGGACTGATTGAGACGGGGCAGATTGCCGGATTGGCCCTGGGTGGCTTTGCGGTGGCTTTCCTGCATTTTTATCGGTCGGGGTTGGATCAGGCTTTTGCCGGGCTGGCCTTGGGGGCGGCAGTTTTGCCTGCAGCGGCTTTGGCGCTGGGATGGCGCAAGCCGCGTGAGGATGGGCGCTTTGTGATGCTGGCGACGGCGGTGGGGCTGTTGCTGGTGGTGGCCGGGGCGCTAGGGCTGGCGGGCTGGGCTTTGGCGGCGGTGATCGCGGCGGTAGCGGCGGGCTTGCTGGTGCTGGCGGAGAAGGCTGCGGACCAGCGGGTCGAGTGGAGCGGTTGGGCTTTTGCCTTTGCGGCGCTGGTGGCTGTGGCCGGGTCAGATGATGTCGTACGGCTTTGGGGAGAGGCAGCGGCGGGGATACCGCTACGCTGGATAGCCGTGGCGGCGATGGCGGGGCTGTTTGCCTGGCGGGCGCGGTTCGCGGAAGGGCGGGTCGTGGCGCAGGGGGCGGCGGTGCTGCTCGGCTATGGGACGATGGCGCAGCTCTTGCCGGCGGTCTGGGTGCCGGTGGGGGCGGCCTTGGGGTTGGCTCTGGTGGCGGAGAGTGCCAGATGGCTGGATGCTGGGCGGTTGGACGCTGGGCGGATGCTGGTGGGGCTTGGCGTAGCGGCGTCGATTGTCGGGCTTTGGGCGCTGTGGCCGTTGGCGGTCTGGCTTTCGCATGCGCTGCTGTCGCTGACAGGTGAGCCTTTGCTGGTGCGGGATTTGCCTGCGCTAGGAGAGAGTTTGCGACGGTTGGCGGTGCCGGCTGGGTTGTTGGGGGTGGCTTTGTGGCGCGCTGGCGCGGTGGTGGGGCCTTGGGGGCGGCGCGTTGGCTGGGGGCTGGCTGCGGTGCTGGGCGGGGTCGCGGTGCATGTCGCGTATAAGCAGGTATTTGGGTTGGGGAATGTCGGGGACGTGACGCGGTTGGCTTTTGCCGAGCGGACGGTTTGGGAAGGGTTGTTGATGGGGTTTGGGTTTGGGGTTTGGCGCGCTGTTGGACATGCCCTCCCCCGACCCTCGAAGAGAGTTACGTGCCTCTCTTCGACGCGAGCGGGAGGGGAGCTAATGCTGGTTGGTGCAGGATTGGGACATCTGCTGTTCTATTCGGTGCTGCTGCATAATCCGCTTTGGTTCCCGCAGGCGGTGGGTGGGTGGCCTGTCGTGAACCTGTTGCTGCCTGCTTTCGCCTTGGCTTTCGGGGCACTCTGGCTGATCGAGCGGATGCGGCCGGAGTGGGCTTGGATGCAGCGGCCTGCCGACATTCTCCGGATGGTGCTGATCGTGCTCTTTGCGCTGACGACGTTGCGGCAGATGTTTGTGGGATCGGTGTTGACGGTGCCGGGCCTCGGTCAGGCCGAAGATATATTGCGCTCCGTGCTCGCACTGGGGCTGGCGATCGGGTTCCTGCTTTGGGGTATCCACCGCCAAGCTCGGGACTGGCGCATTGCCTCTTTGCTGCTGATGCTGGCGGCGGTGGCCAAGGTGTTTCTGCTCGACGCTTCGGGCCTCTCCGGACTGTTGCGGATCGGGTCGTTTCTGGCGCTCGGCTTCAGCCTGATCGGGATCGGCTGGCTTTATAACCGGGTGCTGCGCGAGCCGGTTAACAACTCTGCGACAAATGCGGCATAATGCGTGAAGGACGGGGGTAAGAAGATGTCCGCACCTGATCTGTCTTTGCTGACCAAACGCCGTTTCGCGCCGCTGTTCGTGGTGCAGTTCCTGGGCGCGTTCAACGACAATCTGTTGAAGTTCGCGCTGCTCTTCCTCGCCAATTTCGGCCTCTATCATGCGCAGCCGGACAAGGCGGAGATGCTGGCGACCATCGCCACGGGGCTGTTCATCCTGCCCTATTTCCTCTTTTCGGCGCTGGCGGGGCAATTGGCCGACGCGTGGGACAAGGCGAAGCTGGTGCGCGCGGTGAAGGCGGCTGAGGTCGTCATCATGAGCCTTGCCGTGACCGGATTCTGGCTGGAGTCCGTGCCGCTGCTGCTCTCCTGCCTGTTCCTGATGGGGCTGCATTCGACGATCTTCGGGCCGGTCAAATTCTCGATCCTGCCGCAGCATCTGCACGCCGATGAGATCATGGGCGGAACCGGGCTGATCGAGGCGGGGACGTTCCTCGCGATTCTGAGCGGGCAGTTGCTGGCAGGCGTCATCGCGCCTTGGGAAGCGGGGCTGGTCGCGGTGGGGCTGGCGACGCTGGGTTTCCTCGTCAGTTTCGCGGTGCCCTCCGCGCCGACGGTCGTGCCGGACCTGCGGATCGAGCGCAATGTGTTCAGGAGTACCTGGCATATATTGAAGGCAGCGCGGCATGGTCGGGGCGTTTGGCTGTCGATCCTTGGCATCAGCTGGTTCTTCGCCGTGGGCGCGGTGCTGCTGGCCGAGTTCGCACCGCTGGTGAGTGGAGTGCTGAAGGCCCGCCAGGAGGTTGCGACCCTTTTCCTGCTGATCTTCTCGGTCAGTGTGGCGTTCGGGGCGATGCTGGTGAACCGGCTGCTGAGTGGAGCGGTGTCGGCGCGCTTCGTGCCAGTATCGGCGCTGGCGCTATCGGGCTTCATGATCGACCTGTGGCTGTCCACCAGTTTCTATGTGCCGGTGCATCAGGGAGCCGGGATCGCGGAGTTCGTCGGATCGCCGGGGAGCATGCGGGTCATGCTCGATCTGTTCGGCATCGCCTTTTCAGGCGGCATGTTCGTGGTGCCGCTCTATGCCATCCTCCAGACCCACAGTCCGCGCGAGGAGCGGTCGCGCACCATCGCCGCGAACAATATCGTCAATGCGGCGGTCGCCGTGCTGCTGGTCGGAGCGGTGACGGCGATGCTGGCATGGGGAGAAAGCGTGCCCGGCGTGATCGGTGTGATGGGCTTTGCGACCTTAGTGGTGGCGCTGATCAGTTGTTGGCTGCTGCCTGAAACCGTGATCAAGGCGATCGTGCGCGGGATGCTGCGGCTCTGTTATCGGGTCGAGGTGCTTGGGTCGGAGAACATGCCCGCTGCCGGGGAACCGGCGGTGGTGGTGGTCAACCATGTCTCCTTCCTCGACGGGCTGCTGCTGGCCGCCTTCCTGCCGGGCAAGCCGACTTTCGCCGTGCATACGCGCATCGCCAAGGCCTGGTGGGTGAAGCCCTTTCTGGCGCTGTTCGATGCCTTTCCGGTCGATCCCACCAACCCGCTCTCGGCCAAGGCGATGGTGAAGGCGGTGCGCGAGGGGCGGACTCTGGTGATCTTCCCCGAGGGGCGGATCACCGTCACCGGCGCGCTGATGAAGGTGTTCGACGGCCCCGGCATGGTCGCGGACAAGGGCGATGCGCCGATCATCCCGGTGCGGATCGACGGGGCGCAGTTCACGCCCTTTTCACGGCTGAAGGGCAAGGTTCGGTTGCGACACTTTCCCAAGATCACGCTCACCGTGTTGCCGTCGCGCCGTTTCACCATAGAGGGCGAGATGACGGCGCGGGCGCGGCGGGCGATTGCCGGGCGGCGGCTCTATGACGAGATGAGCCAGATGATGTTCGCGACCTCGGACACGGATCGGACCCTGTTCGAGGCGCTGCTGGAGGCGCAGCATGTCCATGGGCGGGGCGCGGCCGTGGTCGAGGATGTGAAGCGCGAGCCATTGAGTTATGGGCGGCTCGTGACGGGTGCGCTGGTGCTGGGGCGGGCCTTGGGACGTTCGACGCGGCAGGGCGAGGCGGTTGGTGTGCTGTTGCCCAATGTGGCGGGGGTGGCGGTCGCCTTCTTCGCGTTGCAGGCGGGCGGGCGCGTGCCGGCGATGCTGAACTTCACCGCGGGGCTGGCCAATCTGAAGGCCGCCTGCACCGCCGCGCAGATCAGGACGATCATCACCGCGCGCGCCTTTGTCGAGCAGGGGAAACTCAGTGATGTCGTCGCTGGACTGCAGGTCGAGGGGATCGGCTTTCTCTGGCTGGAGGATGTGGCGGCGGAGATTGGGACCGGCGCGAAGCTGCGGGGGCTGGTCGCCAGTCCTTTTGCCGCTCGGACACATAAGCGGCTTAAGATTTCGCCTGATGATGCGGCGGTCATTCTCTTTACCTCAGGGTCAGAGGGTTTGCCCAAGGGGGTGGTGCTGACCCATCGCAATCTGCTGTCCAATTGTCGGCAGCTTGCGGCGCGGATCGATTTCAATTCGGCCGATGTGGTGCTGAATGCGCTGCCGGTGTTCCATAGTTTCGGGCTGACGGGAGGGACGCTTCTGCCAATCTTCCATGGGGTGAAGACTGTGCTTTATCCCAGCCCGCTGCATTACCGGATCGTGCCCGCGCTGGCCTATGACGCCAATGCGACGATCCTGTTCGGGACAGACACCTTCCTGTCGGGCTATGCGCGGATGGCGCATGGCTATGACTTTTATTCGCTGCGCTACATCTTTGCCGGGGCGGAGCGGGTGCGGGACGAGACGCGTAAAATCTATTCGGAGAAGTTCGGGCTACGCATCCTGGAGGGCTATGGCGCGACCGAGGCCGGCCCGGTGATCGCGGTCAACACGCCGATGCATTTCCGTGCTGGGTCGGTCGGGCGGCTGTTGCCGGGGATCGAGGCGCGGCTGGACGATGTGCCGGGGATCAGTGAGGGTGGGCGGCTGTCCATCCGGGGGCCGAATATCATGGCGGGCTATATGAAGGCAGATGCGCCCGGCCTGCTGCAACCGCCCGAGGGTGGCTGGCATGATACGGGCGATATCGTGACCATCGATGAACAGGGTTTCGTGACGATCCGGGGGCGGGCGAAGCGCTTTGCCAAGATCGGGGGGGAGATGATCTCGCTGCCCGCGGTGGAGGGCTATGCCTCGGCGCTATGGCCGGACGCGGAGCATGCGGTGGTGACGCGGCCCGATCCGCGCAAGGGGGAACAATTGGTGCTGTTCACCACGGCGCGGGAAGCGAAGGCGGCGGCGCTGGCCGCATGGGGGAAGGCCAATGGGGTCACGGAACTGGCCTTGCCGCGCGAAATCCGGGTACTCGACGCACTGCCGCTGCTGGGAACCGGGAAGACCGATTATGCGCTGATGACGCAGTTTGCCAGGTCCTAGTCCGGTGCTGTGGAACGCATCGCCATCCTGCGGCTTCAACCGGAACTGAAATTGCATCCAGTGCGTGGATGAAAAATCGTCCACGCACTGGATCGCAAGCGGTGCCCGCCCGCAGATATGCACATGATCTCTCCACCTGTGCGGTATGAAATCTAGTTCCGCCTAAGGGCAGTGAGGATTGTGAGCCGGGCACGGCGTTGGAGTGGGCGTCGGCGTTGGAGTGGGCGTCGGCGTTGGAGTGGGTGTCGGCGTTGGGGTGGGTGTCGGCGTTGGGGTGGGCGTCGGCGTTGGGGTGGGCGTCGGCGTTGGAGTGGGCGTTGGAGTAGGCGTCGGCGTGGCCGAGCCGGAAACGCTGCTTGCGCTGCTGGCGATGCTCCCGGCCATGGCGCCTTCGAGATAGTAGGCCGCGACACCGACGCCTGAGGCGATTACCGCAAGTATCAGGGCATATTCCGCGGCCGATGAACCGGAGGTGTCTTTGATAGTTCGCCGAATCATGTTTCCCCCTCCTGGATACGACCAAGCCGCAACACGCTTCCCCAAGCGAGCAGAGCTTAGCATGTTTTGATCGCGATTTGCATTCATTTTGCAAGCGCACCGATTGCCCTGAAGTATTACCTATTAATTGCCATTTCGCGGCACAATAGCTTCCCTGGCAGCTTCCCCGAACCGCGCAGCGCAAGCCGCTTTCGGCACTGGCGACGTCAGCGTGACTCCAGTATCAAGTCCACTTCTGCAATTGTGCGGGACGCCCTCGATGCGGACCGGCCCGGGAGTAGAATATGGAATTGAAATGCTTCGTCTATCCAGGATGGCAACCACGCATTCGTCCGGCACAGACGAAGAGGCAATGGATGGACGATGCGCCAGAGGCCTTTCCCTATCGCTGCCTGCCGCTCAACATTGCCAATAGTCATGGCTGGGAGATTCTGAGCACCTGCGGGTTTGAGGCCGTTTGGAACGGCGGGATGGCCCCCGAAGACGTTGTTATCCGCGCTGATCCAGGCAGCAAGGTCGAGGACGTACCCCAGGCCCTTTTTGGGCAAGGCACCTTTACCATCCACTTGCCCGGACTGCTTCGTACGCCTCCCGGCTGGAACCTCTATGTTTCCGGCGCGCCCAACATATTCAAGGATGGCGTAGCGCCGCTGGCCGGTATCATCGAGACGGACTGGTCACCCTATAGCTTCACGATAAACTGGCGTCTCACGCGGCCTCACATGCCGGTACGCTTCGAAGAGAATGAGCCGGTCGCGCACTTCTTTCCGATCCAGAGGGAGGCGGTCGAACGGTTCGAACCGACATTCGCGCCGATCGGCGATGATCCCCATCTCAAGGAGATGTTCGAGAAATGGTCGGCGTCGCGCGACGCCTTTCAGCGTCATGTGCGCGAACATCCACCGGAACGGCCGACCGACAAATGGCAGAAGCTGTATTTCCGTGGTCTCGATCCTGATGGACATTGCCCCGTCGCCGACCATCGGGTCAAATTGCGGGTCGGTGAATTCGACCATGCTGAACTGACTGGCCAAGCGGTCGATGCCATGAAAAAGCCGATCGCAGCCGAACCTCGGGAAGGATCGGCAATCGGGAAATCATCGACAACCGCGACCCTCAAATATGAATGGTTGCTTGCAATCCAAGAGCAGCAGCGCGCCCTGTCCGCCGTGGCCAGCGATGTTCCGCGCTGCCGTGACATTACAGGTGAGCAATTCCTTGACCTCTTCTATGCACCCTCACGCCCGGTCATCTTGTCTGGTGAGATCAGGGAATGGCCGGCCTGTACCCTTTGGTCGCCCAAATATCTGGCCGAAAAAATCGGCAATTCCGTCGTTCAATATCAAGGTGGCAGAACGGCAAGCGGCAATTTCGAGCGACATAAGGAAGCGCACAGGTCCGAGATCGCGTTCGACACGCTGATGCAGATCATGGAGAAAGAACCCGGAAACGGCGCCTATATCACCGCATTCAATGCCTCTTTCAATTCTCACCTGTTGGAAACTCTTCAGGCCGATACGCGAAATCTGGATAAATATCTTACGCATTCACCCGATGCAGTTGATGGAATGATGTGGATCGGACCGGAGGGAACGTTCACGCCGCTGCACCACGACCTGACCAACAACCTTTTCGTCCAGGTGGTCGGACGGAAAAAGGTCATCATGGCGCCCGCGAACCATCTGCCGAACATGTATAATGACGTCCACGTATTCAGCAGGATATCGGATATAGATTCTGCAGACATAGACCTGGATATTCACGATAAGCTCAAAAATGTGCAATTCTACGAACTGATCGTCGAACCTGGGGATTGCCTGTTTATCCCGGTCGGCTGGTGGCATCAGGTAAGAGCTTTGGATTTCAGTGTCTCGATCACATACACGAATTTCAAGTGGCGAAACGATTTTTACAAGAGCTACCCGCAGGTTGAATAAAGGGCCTGATGCACGAGAGAATGGCGGATAAACGCGGTCGCGGCGCGTCGGTCATGCACCGGGAAAATTCGCTTTGCCGGCAGTTGCCATTCTTTCATTCTGGATTGCGACGACAAGCCGGAAATGAGCGCCTTGCCCTGAAGGCAGCAGGTGAAGTTCGCCATTATATGCGGCGAGCAGCGAACGGGCTATCGCGAGGCCCAGACCAGTCCCTCCGTCGTCCCTTTTTGTGGTGAAGAAGAGGTCGAAGATGCGGGACTGATCCCCGTGCGGGATGCCGGGGCCATCATCGACGAAATCGATCCATGCGACATCGCCCTGCAGCGCAATGTTGATGTCCAGCCGTGAAGCGCCAGCCTGACACGCATTTTCTGCAAGAGTTGTCAGCACGGCTTCCAGCGCAGCCGCGTCCACGGACAGTGGAGGAAAATCGTCGGGCAGATTGAGGGCAATAACGAAGCCCTTGCAAGTAAGCGCATCCACCATCGATACCAGCAATGGCTTGGCGATCGTGCAAGCGTCATTTTCGCCCACCAGCACGTCGGCCCGCGCCAGCTCCATCAGTCGCCGCACCAGCCGCGACAAGCGCTCGGCATCGGCGGCCATATTGGCGAGGAAGCGCTCGCGGTCGGCGGGAGCCATGTCAGCGCCATGGTCCTGCAACAGTTCGATCGCGCCGGAAATGGCTGCCAGCGGCGTCTTGAACTCATGGCTGACCGAGGAGGCGAAATCGCGCAGATAGCGGGAGCGCTTCTCGATGCTCTCGGCCATCTGCTCGAAATCCTGATAGAGCGCCCTGATCTCGACCACCTGCAAGGAGGGATGGTGCGGCGTGACCCGGCGGCCAGAGGCCAGCTCGCGGGTCGCCCGGCTCAGTCCCTCGATCGGGCGGACAATGGCGCGGGACAGCACGGCCGACAGCAACAGCAGCAGCAGGAAGATCGCCACCACGCCCAGCGCGATCTTGCCCCGATCCTCATAGAGTCCCAGAAAGAGCGCGCGCGGCGAGCGTGACACCAGCAGCACCCCAACCACCTTGCCATCGACGCTGATCGGCCGCGCATGGTGCAGGCGGATGCTCGCCGCCCGGCTCAGCCATTCCAGCGGAATATGGGCGACCGTGCCCTCATTCTCCCGGAGCACCGTCACCGCCTGGCCGTCCAGCGCCGCCCGGATCTCCGGCAGCGCGGCCAGGCTCCGCCCGCCTTCCCGGCCGTTCAGCACCACGCCGCGCCGGTCGAGCATCAGGATCGAGGACAGGGTCGTCACCTTGGTTTCGGCAAAGGCGGGCATCAGCTGCCGGGCGAGCGCCACCGCCGCACCGTCGGGCCGGTCGCGCGTGACCGCTGCGCGTGGCCTCGGCGGCAGGATAGGGGAGGAGCGCAGGTCCACTTCCGTCATCCGGTCATGATAGCGCACCGGTGCTGAGGGGAGGGTGGGATCGGCGGTCATGCCTTTCCACACCACTGCCGCGCTCGCCGCCAGTGCGGCACCCTGCGCCACCAGTTCCGCCTCGGTCCGCCGTACCAGCGCATTTTCATAGACGCGCAGGAAGATCGCGCCAAAGCCCGGCAACGCCGCCACGAACAGCAGAGTGCCCAGCAGGATCGTGCGCAGCCGCAGCACCGGCCAATGCCGGGCAATCCGCGCCTTCAGTCCCGCCATCATGCAGGCGGCGCCGTCCCGCTGCATCCGCCCAGCCGATAACCGATCCCCGCGCGCGTTTCGATGATGTCGACGCCGCCGACATCCGCGAATTTACGGCGCAGATTGCGGACATGGCTGTCCACCGTCCGGTCGGTCAGGGCAAAGCCTGGCCCGCGAAAACGGTCGATGATCTGGTCGCGCGAGAAGATACGGGAAGGCATGGCGAGCAAGGTACGCAATATCGTGAACTCCGTCACGGTCAGGCTGACCTCCTCCGCCCCCCAATGGGCCGACCAGCTTTCGGTGTCCAGTGCGAGCCGGCCATGGCGCATCATGCCGACATTCTCCATCACCGGCGGCCGGGCGGCGGTGCGGCGCAGGATCGCCATGGAGCGCGCCACCACCTCCCGCGGCGAAAAGGGCTTCACCACATAATCGTCGCCCCCCAGTTCGATGCCCAGCACCCGGTCGATTTCGTCATCGCGCGAGGAAAGGAAGAAGATCGGCACGTCATTATGCGCGCGCAGCCTGCGGCAGACCTCCAGCCCATCCATGCGTGGCATGTTGATGTCGAGGATGACGAGGTCGGGCGCGTGCCGCTCCACCTCCACCAATGCCGCCTCGCCATCGGCTGCCTCGATCGTTTCCAGCCCCGCCTTGCCGAAGGCGAAGACGAGCAACTGACGGATATGTGGGTCATCATCGACGATCAGGATGGTACTAGGCATGGGGCATAGGATCATTTCCCGATCTCCCCTGTCAATGTGCGGACGGCCTTGGGGGCCACATTCCTGGCCGACAAAGCTGTCGGCACGGATAAGGGCAGGGGCGGCGGGATCAGGGCGCCGCCGCAGTCCCTAGGCCCCGGTTTCAGAACCACCGATCCGCGCCTCGGCAGCATCGCCCGTGCCTGCTCCAGTCGCCTTTGGCCAAGCAAGGTCCAACCGTGGCGTTGATCCTGTACCATCGCGCCATATACGCCCAGCCTCACCGCCTTCACCCGTTCGCGAAATTCGGGCCGCAAGGCGGGCCGCTGTTCAAGCGAGAGCAGAGGCAGCAACGCGGAATCCCCCAAATCGCCAAGATAGCAGAGGTCGAGCGCCACCCCCTTGCCACCGACCTCCCGTGCATGACGCACATTCCATTGGGCTGCTATCGCCCCCAGATCAACGAAACAGATAGCGCTCAGCATCAGCCCCGCCGTTGCCAGATTGGTGTTGATCAGCCAGGCCGCGCTCCGCTCGCGCAACAGGCGCCAACAGATCGTCGCCAGCCCGAAGCCCACCAGCGCCATCCACACCAGCGCCGCGATCCGCAGGCGGGTGAGCGAATAGGCCTCGATATAGTCCGTCGTGCGCAGCATGGAGGAGGCGACGAGGAAGATATTCTGCCCGATCCACAGCATCACCAGCTTGCGGATGCTCCCCGTCTGGGCGGTTTCCGATCCCGGCCGCAGCGTCACCAGCACGAACAGCGCCGCCAGCAGCGCCGTCGCGATCAGGGGATAGGCGCCGCGATGGGCATAGGCCGCCATGGTCATGCCCTCCGGCATCGGCGCCCAACCCCAGAGCCAGGCGGCATCCATCAGATTTTGGGCCGCGAAGATCAGGTTGAAGACGAGCAGCGACAGCGTCACCGATGCGGCCGACACGCCGGGCAGATGCCAATCCCCCCGCCCATCGAATGTCGGCAGCAGACGCTGTGCCAGCCTTGGTCGGAGCAGGCTCCACATCATGACGAACAGCAGTCCCCAGAAGACCAGCCGCACGATCAACTCCGGCGACAGGTCGGGCAGCAGCAGGGAGGAGAAGAATTGCTCGATCAGCGGATTGGCCGCCGAAAACAGCGTCAGGATCACCACGCTCCCGATCACCGGCAAGGCCAGCGTGGCCATCGCCGCATGCAGGCTCCAGTGTCCGGCTCGCCCTGCCGCGCGGACTTTCAGCAAGCGCCTGAGATCGATCAGCGGCCCGAATGGCGCCCGCACCGCCAGCCAGAGCAGACGCTGGAACCAGCGCCACCCATCATCGAAGCGCGCCGTCGCCGGGATCAGCGCAGCCATGCCCGCCGCGGCCCAGAACAAGACCCATGCCAGCAGGCTTGCATCATAAATCAGCGCAAGCCCAAACAGCACTGCCGCCGCCATCGTCACCCATGCCCGTCGATCACGCCACATAAGAGGCCGCCCGGCCAACATTGCGCCGATCACCGTCAACGCGAACAGCCCCAGATAGCCGCCATGAAGATGGTGCTGATAGAACAGCCAGTCGCCCATCCCGACGATCAGCATGGCCGGCACCAGCTTCCAGCGGAAGCGCGCAGCCAAGGTAAAAGCAGAGGAACGCATCGATTATCTCCCTGAATGTCAGGGGCAAGATGCAGCTTCGCCAAGCAGACGGACGGGGGCCGCCGATCAATAGTTGGCGCAGATCCGGTGCAGAAAATGTGCAGGCCGCATCGGAAAGGACGGAATTCCGCCAAAAAGGCCGGCCGTTCTGCACGGCCAGTTGGGGACGCGGCTCGACCGTCTTCAACTCGTCGCTTGTCAGCTCCGTTTTGTCGCCTCTATTTTCTCTCTACTAAAGCAGTGGAGAAACCAGGATGCGCTCTCGCATGGCAATCACCCTTGCCCTTTTTCCCGGCCTGATGTCTGGTTGCGACACATCATTGGGACATGGTAAGCAGCGCTATTGCGGATCACGCATGGCGCTTTGCTGCTCTTGTTGATGAGGTTTTGTGATGGTGCAGATACATCCCCAGGCCCGAACCACGCCTGTTGTGCGGGCGGAAATCGCTCGTTCTACCGAGTCTGCCAGTGTCGTCGCAAAGCGCTATGGCATCAGCGACGAAACCGTCCGCAAGTGGCGCAGACGCGGCGAGAAGGAGGTCCAGGATCGCTCAAGCCGGCCCAAGCGCCTGGCTTGGTGCATGTCCGAGGAAGAGCGCGCCATCATCTGCGCTGTGCGCAGGTCGACTGGCTTCGCCCTGGATGATCTCACCTTCGTGCTCCGGCACTTCCTGCCACACCTCAATCGCGACAGCATCTATCGGGTGCTCAAGGCCGAGGGGCTCAACCGCCGCCCACCCAAACCCACGACGCAGCCGCGCAAAGGGCAAGGCCGCTTCAAGGACTATGATCTGGGCTTCGTCCACATCGACGTAAAACATCTGCCCAAGCTGCGTACCGCGGACGGTGAGATCCGCAAGCGCTTCCTCTATGTAGCCATCGATCGCTGCTCACGGTTCGTCCATCTCGACGTCTACGACGCCGAGAATGCCGCCAACGCTATCACCTTTCTCAACGCCGCTAGGAAGGCGTTCCCTTTCCGCATCACCCATGTCCTGACCGACCGGGGATCCTGCTTCACCGCCGACGATTTTGAACGCACTTGCGCCAAGATCAAGGTCACTCATCGCAAGACAAAACCCTATACACCCCAGACAAATGGCATGGTCGAGCGCTTCAACGGCCGCATCGCCAGCGAGGTGCTGGGCATCAACGTCGCCGGCCACGCGGATCTCGAAATCCTGTTGGCCGGCTTCAACCGCGCCTACAATCGACGACGACAGCGCGCGCTCCAAGGCAGCTCACCACGCCAGAAGGTGGAGGAACGGATCGCACTGGCACCCGCGCTCGCCAATCCTCTTTACAAACCGTCGGTACCGGACGATCTTATGACTAAAGTCGACGACATCTTATATTATGCCAATGATGTGTCGCAACCAGACACCTGATCCTCGCCGGATGCAGTCGGGCTCCCAATGGTTCCGCCTATGAAGCCGCAAACAGCGCGGCCATGGCCGAAAATGGCGAACGCTATGACGGTCATCCGGTCAGCCCGATTCATGAGGTCGCGGCCGAGCCGATGTCGACCTTCGCGGTCGATGTGGATACCGGAGCCTATGCCAATGTCCGCCGTATGCTGCGGGGCGGCCAGACCGTTCCCGCCGACGCTGTGCGCACCGAGGAGATGATCAACTATTTCCGCTACGACTATCCCCTGCCCGACGACCGGTCCGCGCCGTTCAGCGTCACCACGGATGTTTCGGCCACGCCATGGAATCCGGGCACGCGGCTGCTGCGCATTGGTCTTTGCGGCTATGATGTCGCCCGCTCGCAGCGCCCGCCCGCCAATCTGGTGTTCATGGTCGATGTGTCGGGATCGATGCAGGATGCCGACAAGCTGCCGCTGGTGAAACAGGCGCTGTCCACCCTGGCCGATGGTCTGCGACCCAACGACAGCGTGTCGATCGTCACCTATGCCGGTTATGTCGAAACGCTGGTCGAGGGCAGCCACGACCCGGCGGAGATCAAGGCGGCGCTGGACAGCCTCGCCGCCAGTGGATCGACCGCGGGTGGGCCGGCGCTCGAACGTGCCTATGACATCGCTCGCGCCCACTTCATCTCCGGTGGCATCAACCGCATCATCATGGCGACCGACGGCGATTTCAATGTTGGCCTGTCCGACCAGAAGAGCCTGGAGGCGATGGTGAAGCAGAACTGTAAGGACGGCATCTCCCTTACCACCCTGGGCTTCGGCCAGGGCAATTATAATGATGCGATGATGGAGGCGGTGGCTGATCTCGGCAACGGCAACCATGCCTATATCGACAGTGCGATGGAGGCGCGCAAAGTGCTGGATGAGGAGCTGTCCTCCACCCTCTTCACCATCGCCAGGGATGTGAAGGTGCAGGTCGAATTCAACCCTGCGCTGATCAGCCAATATCGGCTGATCGGCTATGAAAATCGTGGCCTTGCCGAGGAGGATTTTGCTGACGACCATGTCGATGCGGGCGAGATCGGCGCCGGACATCAGGTGACGGCGCTGTACGAGATCGTCCCTACAGGGGAAGCGGGTTGGGTGGCCCCGCGCAAATATGCCGCCAACCGCGCCGCAGTCGTGTCGAAGGAGGAACGGAATGAAATTGCCACCGTGCGCCTCCGCTACAAACTGCCCGAAGGCAGCAGCAGCAGGCTAATCGAACAGCCGATCCCCGCAGCCTATCTCGCCAATGCGGTCAAGCCGCTCGGTGATATGGCCTTTGCAGCGGCGGTCGCCGCCTTTGGCCAGAAGTTACGCGGCGACACGCGACTGGGCGATTTCAGCTATGCGGACATCACCCGGCTGGCCGGTGCCCAGAGCGACTATTGGCGGCAGGAATTTGTTCAGCTTGTCCGCCTTGCCAGCAATGATGGAGGCTTTTGAGATGAAACCGCTCGCAGATCGGCACTCCGGACCAGACTGGCCCAGCTCTCAGGTCCGGACCGGCCGCCTTTCGCTTCCCGGCTCTCCAGCCGGTCCAATTCAGGAACCGGGTGACAGAATGACGGTGATGATGTCCGAATAAGTGCCCGCAAGCTTGCCGGTCGGTTGACCCGGCAATGTCAGCACCAGCGACTTGCTCGCACCGCTTACACCCGCGCGCGCCAGATTGGTGAGATTGGCGCCGGCTGATGGAACATTCTGCCCGTCGAAGCTCATCGAATATCCGATGACCGAATTTGCAGGATAGGGCGATTGCGCGCCGGCAAGCACCATCTGATTATGGTTCGCCGTAGAGATATTGGCGTTGATCGACCCCGTGCTCTTGAGCGACACGGCAAGATTTTGTGTCGTCGTCGTGAAAGCGCCAAAATCAATTGTCTGTGGCCCGGCGGTAACGACGGTCAATCGATTGGGGATGGTTACGGCAAGATTGAGGCCACCAAGAGTGGAGTAACTTCCTTGCGAAGTTCCATTCGATTTAAAGCATTGGACGGTCATGCCGAGGTTTTCCGAATAAGTTCCCGATGAGAAATCTGAACCTTGACTGTTTGCCAGGAGAGAAAAATTCAATGTTCTCTGAATGGCACTTTGAGAATTGCCATTTGCAAATGTGAACTGGAGGGGGCTCGGCTGAGGTGTGCCTGTGGCAAAAGCCACATCAGCGGCCCCGGATTTTATGGAATATTGCGGACCGACAAAGCCTCCATTGCTTCCTACGCGTATCGGAGTGCCCGTGTCGGGATCGGAGAAATAGACCAGCGCATAATCCGTATTGGGATTACTCGATGCCCGCGTTACGGTAACAGTGAAGCTCGTGCTTGGCGTATCCGCTGGGTCCAGCGGATTCCAGCTGCCGATTGATACGGGAGACGAACTGAACGAGACGCTCACGACGCTGCTACTGCTGCAAGCCAGGGCATCCGATACCGTTCCCATCGCCAGAAGGGCGATTGCCAGCCGAGCCATTTTCCTCATCATTTCCCTCCCTGCGTTCCGCCGGCTGCATGCACATCGCCCAGCTGAACCACGTCATTGTCCGCCTGCCCCACGATTATTTCAAAAACGGTCGGCGGCTGCGTCGGCATTTCAATCCGCCAGCGCCCAGGCCGCATGCCCTGCGCGCCGAATTTCCCGTTCCGTCCTGTGAAGATCGTCATCGCCTCCCGTTTGGGATTGCCAAGGTCAGTCGCCTTGCCTGCCAAAAGGGAGATGGGTTCGCCATTGGCGTCGATCAGGCGGCCGAACACCAGCAGATGATAGTCCGACCCGATCGGCAGCTTATAGCCGGAGCGATAGGGCGGCCTGACCTGCGCATTACCCTGTCCCAGATCATAGCCCGCGGGCGCATCGGGCACATCATAGGTCATGGTCCGGTTGGAATAGGCGCTCAAATTGGAAGCAAGGGCGGGTCCAAGTGCACCCGAATGCGCCGTTTCTCCCTGCGCCTGCGGTTCCAGCCGAACCGATTTCGATCGCAGGCTATGGTGCGGAACCGCGATGAGAAAACTGTTCGTGATCGGGCGTCCAACCGCGACCGCGCCATCGGCAAAGGCGATCGATGTCCCCATGCGCAGTGATGTCCGCTGATCCAGCCCTTGCCCACTGCCGTCCGCAAAGGCAGCGATATGACTGACGCCCCATTCCGCACGATTGCCGGTATAGGTCCCGCCAGCATTGAACGTCGTACCTTGCGGTGTGCGATTGACGTCGGCGGAAAGCGACCATGCGCCAAGACCCTGTCCGCCATAGGCCTGATAGGATCCCTGCATCACGCCCTTCGATGTCGCTTCTGCGCGCAGTTGTGCGCGAGACCCGAGCCGCCTGATGATGCCGACGCGCAATATGCCGTCGTTGCGGCGATCGAGCCGCCGATATTCGGCCTCGGCTGTCAACCGCATCGTTTCGCCCAGCCGGACGCCGGAAAGGGTGCGAACGCCAAATTCCGAAGGCTGACCTGCAAGACGGGAGTAGCGCAGGTCAAACCCGACATAACGATCCAGCCCGAGATTGCGGTTGTAGGTCAGCGATGCCCGCAGGGAGCCGGATGGAAGAAGCTGGAAATCCCCCGGAATGGCAAAATGGACACTGCGATATTCGAAGGCCGCGCGCAATGATTGTGACTGAAGCGAATTCAGGCTTTGCCTCAGCAACTGATAGGTAACGGCAACGGCCATGCCGCTCCGTCCGTCATCCGACCTGGAACCTGTCAGGTCGATTCCCACCAGCCCCCAGGCTGAACCGAACAGCAGTTCAACGCCAAATTGCTGCGCCCGGCCATCAGCCTGGGCGTTGATGCCGGCGGTCAACTGCTGCGTCAGGCCCCGGCGCCAGAATGCCGAACCAATGGCCCGTCGCGAATAGCTCAGCCCCGCCCGGGACGGCAGGGCCAATGCGCCGCCGCTCAGTGAAAATTCGCTCAGGCCCGGCTGGAGGAGCGCCCTGTCGGAAAACTGGCTGAAATCGATGGTCCGGCGATTACCGGTCTCATCCTCTATCACCAGCCGGACATCATTGGCCCCGTCCGCCAGCGGGAAATCCGAAAGCGCATAGGTTCCCGGCTGCATGCGCCGCCGCTCTATGCTTCGACCGTTGACGATGACCTCCACGGTGCTCGGTCCAAGGATGCTGAAGCTCTGCTGGCCGGAGGATCGTATTTCGCGCTGCGGCTCCAGTTCGCTATAGAGCCGCCCTACCGCCAACCCACCTATGACTGGCGAGCCCTGAAAGCTGCGGGCGAGCGGGCGCACATCGCCAGCGACCCAGCGCATCTCCCGCTGCATATCGTCATAGACAAGGCGTGACCCCACCCGCCGGAAGGGCACATCCCCTGGGCGCGCGGAGACATAGGCTTCACCTTCGGCTACCACATCGGCTATGCGCACCGCGCCGTCCATATCGGTGACGGGTGCCTGTATGCCCGCATCCGGCCCCTGATAGACGATGTCTGCCGAAGAGCGCAGGTTGAGATAGGCCGAGACATGGGCGGGGGCGAGGTTGGTCTGGATCTGCCCCATCCCGTTCCGCAGGCTGATGTCCTTCGTCCGCCGGGCGACGACGGGAATGAGGATCGTCAGAGCAAGCCGGGCACTGTCATAGACCAGAACGATGCCTTCTCTGCCCAGGACCGGTGCACCCACGGTTTTCGCATCTCCGGCGGCGGCGGTGATGTGCTGATACACCTCGTCACGGACGAGCGGCTGGAGCAGTTGAAGGAAGCGGGGCGTTGCAACCGACAGTTCATCGCCTGGCGAAACCGCCAGCTCGACGTCGCCCAGATAGGCCGGGCCATCGGCCAGCGGCACGACGAACCATAATGTCCGCTTCGTCGGATTGATGCGCTGCGGCTGCGGCCCGCCTTCGGCCGGTGAAGCGGTGGCAGACTGCGCTGGCACGAGATCGCGGCCATCCTCCGGTTTTGGCGCGCCATATGCAGGTCTGTTCAGCATCATGGCGATGGCTATCGCTGTCGCCGTGCGCGACAGCGGGTAGCAGCGATGGCGGGTCGCCAAAACACTATTCCCTCTCGTCGAGCATCTTGGCGTTGAGCTGGCCGGTCGGGGAGGGCAGCTCCAGCGGGATGGTGAGGTTGCGCGTCTGGTGTGCCGCAACCAGACCATAGCCGACCAGCTGTTGGAATTCAGCTCCGCTCATCGTGCGGGAGAAGATTTCGGCGCCCGCCGCGTTCTTCTCTGAAATCGTGATCCGATGCTGGCTCAGATAACCATGCGCCGTGCCTGAATTGGTCACGCGCAGGACCGGGGCAGGCTTGCCGTCATGGGTGCCGAAAGACACGGAATCGATCGCCAGCGCTGCTTTCCCATTGGGGGAGGACACGTTCACCAGCACCTGGAAATTATAGACGATCTGCACCGCCGATTGCCCCTCCGGCAATTTCACCGGTAGCTGGTTGACGCTGACATAATAATGTTTGCTGCTATCGAGTGCAGGATCGCCGATCCACTGGATACGAAAGGTCTGCGTCTGCCCGGCCGGAATGATCGCGCTGGGCGGCACCACCAGCAGATTGCCGTCATCCTCCCCGCCCGGATTCAAGCCATTTTCTCCGGCGACCAGGGGCTGGACTGCGATCTCCATGGGCAGTGGGCCGGCTCCGGTGTTGTTGACGCTGACATTGGCCACCACGCCGCGTCCGGCTGATTGCAGGTCGACGACAACAGGGGATACGGTGGTCGCCCCGACTGGTGTGGCTGCCATCGACACAGCCATTGCCAGTGCGCCTGCAAACCCAAATCTCATTTTAAACCCGCTCATAAATATTCTTGCCCCATTGCCGTCATGCCGCGAGTTCAGACCGAGGGCGTAAGTGTCAAAATGATCGTGGCACTATAAGTGCCGTCGATCAGCTTCGCGCTGTTCGCCGAACTCCCCTTGTTCGTCGATACACTGAAGTTGCTTACCGATACGATAATGCTGCCCGTTCGGGGCGCGCTCTGCGTCTGGGGCGTACCTGTATAAAGGGTAGTGCTGCCCAGCGCCGTGCTTTCTCCGGTCGTGATCGTTGCGTCGGCCGTGGTCCATCCATTGGCTCGCGCGGTGAAATTGACGGTCTGGGACTGCGATGGTGTCAGGCTGGTCTGCGGATTGTTCAGCCGTAGTGCCCGCGCCGAAATGGACAGCCGCGATCCTGCATTGCAGGACCAGCCAGAAAGCGTCCAGCTGACATTGTTAAGGCCCGGATCGAGCTTGCCATTGGCTGGAACAACGGTGGACAGCGTGAGCGGTCCCGCCTGCGGCATGACGCAACTGCCGCCGACCGTTCCACCGACCGGGAAATTCCCCTGACGCGACGGGGCGGCCCGCGCCGGCATGATACCGGCGCAGGCAAGAATGATCGCGGTTCCCCAAATATATCTGCGCATCATCCCGCTCCCCTGTTGCGACCCTGTTACCCTCTTATACGCCGGGCGTCAGCGTGACAGTGATCGTGCCGCTATAATCACCTGCCACGGGCAGCTTGTCACCGGGCGAGGTGAGAGTATCGGCAGTCACGACCAGATTGGCGGCGACAGCACCAATGGTTGCCCCGCTAGTGACGGGACTGCCGCCCAGCGTCACCTTCGGCGTATAGGTCAGGTCGCTGGTGAAAGCGGCATCCGTTGTCGACTTGCTATTATGGATGGTGTTGCTGTTGGCGCCCGAAAAGCTGAGCGTCGAAGCTACGCCGTTACACCAGATGGGGGTGGCGGTGGAACTGGCGCTCTGACCCGAATTCAGCTTGCCGGTCGAGGCGCTGATACCGATCGTACCGAAGCCGATCGCACTCGTGGTGATGGCCGAACAGGTTGCGGAGACGGAACCCGACACCGCAAAGTCCTGTTGCTGGGCCATGGCCGGAGCGACATTAAGCGCCGCAAGCGCGATTGCGCCAATCATTAACTTCTTCATGACAATTTCCCTTTCACTTGCTCAACACATGGGAATGGGAATGCCCCCCTTCCCGGCACAGTCGCGGGTGGCAGGGTCGCCGGTCCGCTTTCTGTCTCCTTTGTCCGCGCCCCGTCATTGCTGGGCCGCGATCGTAATCGTCAAAACATCGGAATAGCTGCCCGCGACAAGACGGGTCGTTGTCGGCAGCGTCCATCCTATGTTGAGCGCCGCATTCTGATTGACCGATGTGCCATTGCCCGATGACAGTCCAGTTCCGGCTGGCGAGAGCTGACAGTTGCTGGCGCCCGCGACCAGTGCTGTCGATGCGCAGGTGGCGCTGATGGTCCCGCCTCCATTGTCCAGCGGCACGGAAAGACTGAAATTATAGGCCAGCAGATTGCTGAAGCTGCTCGACGGTGCGGCAGTCGCATTTTTCAGCCCGCCGCGAGCCGATGTGGCCTTGACCACATATTTGAGGTTGCAGTTGACCACTGCCGCCGCGGTAACGGTTCCGTTTGCGTTGAGATTGGCATTGCCGAACTGCCCGGATGCCGTCAGGCCGCAGCTTTTGGCGATCGTGCCCGTGGCTGTGACGGTCAGGGTTTGTGCCTTCACTGGTGCGGTCAGGCTCCAGCCAGACCCGCACAGCATCACCATTGCGGTAAAGTACGCCGCGCGCATGCCTCCCTCCCCGACAAGATCGCCATTCTTGCCCCAAAAGAAAGATGCGATCTCTTGCTTCAGTGATATGCGATTCGGGAAATCGTTACAACGGCGTTTACCAACTTTCTTGATGAAATATTCCGGGAATCAGTCATTTTACCGTAATGTACATCCCAAAATAATTGTAATGTTCCAATATGATACAATGATAATTCATTATATTTCTTAGGATATATATCTATAGTTTTGAGCATTATTGGCAATTCATCTTACAGGGGCAAATCGAAGGAGTCGCCATTTCCCCATGGCCCCTCATGTGACAATGTCCGCAGCCTCAAAAATGAAGAGTGAAGTTGAGCGTCGCTCGTGCATCCGAACGGATGTCATTGTCAGCCGCGAGTCCCAAATCCCGCATCGGCCGTCGCAGGGAGGCGAGGGTCAACCGCCAGTTGCTCTGCCCGGCTGCCGTACCGGAACCATGAGAGAAAGAAAGTTCCGGCCCGTGCCCGGTGGCTGGAGCGCCGCCCAGAGCTTCGGCGAGACGTGTCAGTTCATTCTGACCCGACGACCTTTTTACCGACAGATAATCCAGAAACAGACTGCTGTCGTTGCCGAAGGTAAAGCCGCCTCCGAACTGGGCCATAGTGGTTGCCAGCCGATGCGGCGTCACCTCCAGAACAGAAAGCCTGCGTGCCATACGCGCATATTGAGCGTCGAGGACGAAGGCAATCGATGGTGCCAATGGCAGGGTTGCGGACGCGCCGAGGAATTTCAGCGCCCAGCGATCCACTGTTAAAGGCAGGGCGTAACGCTGCTCGAAATTGGCGGCCCGGCCACCGGACAGGCTCAATTCGACCGGCCCAAGGTCGGTCTGTGCCGAATGAAATTTCGTGTTCGCCAGATCGAAACGATCCAGGTCCCGCAGGCCGGCATGCCAGTCCAGTCCCGCCGATAATCGACGGCCCGAGCGCATATTATATGTTCCAAGCTTCTCGCCCATTCGGGCAAGGAGAAGGCTGGCCATCCTTGGATCAGGGTCCGGCCGTGCAAGGGCAGGGGTTGTGCCCGCACCTAATGCCAATATCGTCCAAATCACTATTGGATAGGGTTTGCATCCTGTCATCCGACCAGCCTCCCCGCTCTATCCAGAGACGTTGTCGCATGGTCCAACCGCAGTTCATGCGTGGAAGTTTTTCTTCCGGCGATTGCTGATTGGCGTCCAGCGCGGCCGGATTATCTTGCCAGTGGCAGGAGATGAAGGGCATCGATTAGGCGTCAGCCACCTCAACAGTCGTGAATTCGCGCCAGAGCAATATGAGCGCAGCCATCGTGGCTGGGCCAATGAAGAGCCCCAACAAGCCAAAGCGTTCGACACCGCCCAATATACCGATGAGTACCCAGAGAAACGGAACCTTGGTGGCTCCTCCGATCAAAGCGGGCCGGACGAAGTGATCCGCAATGGCAATGACCAGCAAGCCGATGGCGACAATTACGGCCGCTGCAAGCAAGCCTCCATTGGCCACCAGCAAAAGGGCTGCAATGCCAATGGCGATGATGGCCCCGAAAGGGATCATCGCCGCGATGGCCGTGAGGACGCCCAGCAGGACGGCGTGAGGAACCCCGGCGATCGCATATGCGACCGCCATGGCCGCTCCTTCGCCCAGGCCCACGAGAACCAGGCCGTCTATCGTCCCCCGGACAGAGCGCACGATCTGCTCGGCCAACCGTTCCCCGCGCGGCCCCAGGCTGCGGTCGATTGCCGTCCCGATCTGATCCGCGACGGAGCGATGCTCGCGTAACAGGAAGAACAGGGCGATCATCGTAAAGGCAAAGATCACGGTTCGATGAATGATGCTCGCGCCCAGCATTTTCGAATGGGCAATCACCGTCGCTGCGTCGAGCCGCCGAAATTCCTGCTGGGCCAGTTCCGGTGTTGCGAGATGCGCCCGCCACCAGCCCGATACAAATTCTCTGCCGACCGGCAAATGCCAAACCCAGGAGGGTTCAGCTACGCCCGTCCGCTGGGCGGCATTGAACCATTGCGCCACATCACGCGCTTCGCTGGCAGCTTCCGCGACGATCAGCGAGAGCGGCACCAGAATGATAAGAGCGACGCCCGCCGTGAACAGCAGCGGCAGGACAACCCGCGCCCCGCCTTTTCCCGACCGCTTCTCAAAGCGCTCATAGAGCGGCAGCACGGCGATTGCGACGACGGCCGCCCAGAGGAGCGCGGGCAGCATGCTTGCACTGAGCCACAAGCCCAGGAAGAGCAATGCTCCGGCCGTGAGCAGCAACGACATTTTACGGACACGCGTTAACTCGTTCATTCGCCCTCCTGCGATCGCAAGCCTGCCGATTGAGCTCCACCGCACCATGAACAGGGCGGTACCGCGATTCCATGGGTAATGATATCGAGCAATGAGAGAACTGGCACTTTCCTGATCGCGATGGTTGCTTGCACGATCAGGCGTCGATCCAAATGCGGCATTGGTCGCCAAATTTGGGATCAATCAAAAGCAGAGCAACGCCTGCCGATAGCTCCTCCTATTTCCGCTCTTAATCGATCCCGCCGCCGCTGGCCTGATACAGCGCCACCATGTCCGAGAGGCGGGCGGAGCGCGCCTGAATCAGCTGAGCCTGTGCCTGCGCGTTGGCTGCGGCAGCGGTCAGGACAGTCAGTGTCCCGGCGTCGCCCAGCTCCAATTGGCGCTTGGCAAAGCCGAAGCTTTTCGCCGCCGCGCTGGCCGCGCGATCGGAAGCGTCCAACGCCTGCGCATCGGTCCGAAGCCCCGTCAGGGCATCGCTCACATCGAGAAAGGCCTGGAGTACGGCGGCGCGATATTGCGCCTTCGTGACATCCAGCGCGGCTTCAGCGGCATGTTGCTGATGCAGCAAGGCGCCCGCGTGGAAAATTGGCTGGGTGATGCCGCCGATCAGGGACCAGAACGGATTGCCGTCGACGAACATGCTGCCGAAATCCTGCGCGATGCCGCCCGCGCTGGCAGTCAGCTGGATCGACGGCAGACGCGCGGCGATCGCGGTGCCCAGATCGGCCCCGGCGCCGGCGAGTTGCGCGCCCGCCGCCAGAATATCGGGTCGGCGCGCGACCAGCGCGCTTGGTATGGCAACCGGGATCGTCCTGGGCAGGGCAAGGCAGGATTGGCCCGGCAGATCGGGAATGTCCGTCCCGGCCGGCTGTCCTAACAGGATCGCGATCAGCGCCCGTTCATGCGTTTCCGCCCGCAGCAGCGGCGGCAGCGCCGTTTCGGCCAAAGCCAGCGCCGTTTGCTGGGTGGAGACGTCTGCTGCGCCGACGGTGCCCAGTGCCTGCCGCTTTTGCAGCAGGATCAGAATGTCCCGATTGGCCGCGATGCTGGCCCGCGTGGCGTCGATCTGCGCGGCCAGAGAAGCCCGCAGGATCACGGCGTTGACGAGATTGGCAACGGCCGTCTGTCGAGCGGCCCGCAAGCGGTAGCGCTGGACGTCCGCCGCCGCGTGGGCCGAACGGATTTTCGAATGAACTCCGCCGAAGATATCCAGTGGATAGGTAATGGTGAGTTGTGCGCTATGCAGCGAATAGAGCAACTGGTTGGGATCGGTGACAGGTGGCGCCAGGCCGGCGGACGTCCGGGCACGCTGCGCCTGATAGCTGCCGTCGATCTGCGGCAGGGCGGCGCCTCCGGCGGCGGCGGCTAGTTCCTGTGTCTGGCGGAGCGTTGCCTCGGCGACGTGGATGTCTTCGTTCGCGTGGAGCGCCTGATCGACAAGCCTATCCAGACCCGGACAGGCAAAGCTCGTCCACCAGGTCGAAGGCGCGTCCGCACCAACCGCGATGGTCTGTACCGGGCCGTGCTCCGGCGTGATCGGTGCAAGGGAGGCGCCGGCGCCGCCGTCAGCGGGCAGGGCAGGGTGCGCGTCGATGTGCCGGGGACCCATGGAACAGCCGGCCAGGGCCAGCGACGCGATCAGGGCGATCGAACGCTTCATACCGTTACCTCATGATGGCCGACATCGCGCCCATGCGCGCCCCGATCCTCCGGCGAGACATGCCGGGAAAAACGGTCGACCAGAGCTGGCAGGACCAGCAGGATCAGTGCGGGTGCCAATGTCATGCCGCCGACGACGACCAGCGCCAGCGGTTTCTGGACCTGACTGCCGATGCCGTTCGACAGGGCGGCCGGCAGCAGGCCGATCGCCGCGACAAGGCAGGTCATGATCACCGGCCGCATGCTGTGCCGGGTGGCCAGCGCCAGCGCTTCGGCGCGCCGGCTGCCTTCATCCATCGCCTGATTGAAGTTGGTGACGATCAATATGCCGTCCATGACAGCGATCCCGAAGAGCGCGACGAAGCCGATGGCGGCGGAAATGCTGAACGCCGTGCCCGTCAGCGCCAGGGCCAGCACACCGCCCACGATCGCCATCGGAATGGCGGAAAAGGCCAGCAGACTGTCCCGGATCGACCCGAAATTGGCGTAGAGCAGAATCAGGATCAGCAGCAGGCTGATGGGGATGACGATTTCCAGCCGCGCGACGGCGTTGTTGAGATTGTCGAGTTCCCCGGCCCATTCCAGATGATAGCCTGACGGCAGATGCACATCATGCTGGATACGCTGCTTGGCCTCCGCCACCGTGCTGCCCAGATCGCGCCCACGCACGCTGAATTTGATCGGAATGTAGCGCTCCTGATGCTCGCGATAGATGAAGGAGGCGCCGGACGTCAGGCGAACGTCCGCGATTTCTGACAAGGGCACCTGAACCACGCCGTTGCCCGACGGTGAGGGCGCGCCGACGGTGATCCGCTTGATCGCCTCGACCGTGTCGCGCTGTTCGGGCTTCAGGCGCACCATGATCGGAAAATGGCGGTCGGTCCCGTGTTCGTAGAGATTGGCGGGCGACTGACCACCGATCGCCGCAGCCACCGTCTGGTTGATATCGTCGGGCGTCAGGCCATAACGGGATGCCCGCGCGCGATCGATGTCGATGCGAACCGTCGGCTGGCCCAGCGACTGGAACACGCCAAGATCGGTGATGCCGCGCACCTTTGCCATCTGATTGCGGACATCATCGGCCAACCGCTCCAGCGTTGGCAGGTCAGGCCCAAACAATTTGATCGAATTGGCGCCTTTGACCCCGGACGCCGCTTCTTCGACATTGTCCTCGATATATTGAGAGAAGGAGAAGTCGACGCCGGGATAGCGCGCCGTCAACCGTTTGGAGAGTTCGGCGGTCAGCGTCTCCTTCGTGACCCCGCTCGGCCAACTGCCGAAGGGCTTTAGCGGTACGAAGAATTCGGCGTTGAAGAATCCGGTCGAGTCCGTTCCGTCATCGGGCCGGCCATGGGCGGACAGAACCGCCTCGACCTCGGGATATTGCATGATCATGCGGCGAACGCCGTTGACCACCGGCTGGCCGGCCTCCAGACTGATCGACGGCGGCAGGGACGCCCGAATATAAAGATTGCCCTCCTCCAGATGAGGCAGGAACTCAACCCCGAGCGAACGGACACCGATCAGCGCGGCGCAGATCAGCAATGTCATGCCGCCAAAGGTCAGCAGCCGGTTGGCCAGCGCAAAAGCCGCCGCCGGTTCATAGAGACTGCGCAGTTTTGCGACGATCCTCGTCTCGACCTCCGACAGCCGGTCGGGCAGCAGGATCGCGGAGAGAACCGGCGCAACCGTGAAGGTGGCGATGACGCCGCCGGAAATGGCGTAGGCGTAGGTTTTCGCCATCGGGCCGAAGATATGGCCTTCCACGCCGGTCAAGGTGAAGAGGGGCAGGAAGCTGGCGATGATGATCGCGGCGGCGAAGAAGATGCCGCGACTGACCTCATGGCTTGCATGCAGGATCGAGGACATGCGCGTCGCGCGCGAAAAATGGCCATGGCCCGCATCCACGGCGGCTGATCGCTCGACCATATGGCGGAAGATATTCTCGACCATGATGACGCTGGCGTCGACGACCAGCCCGAAATCGAGGGCGCCGACCGACAGAAGATTGGCGCTCTCTCCCTGCGCGATCAGGATCAGCACGGCGAAGGCCAGCGCGAACGGAATGGTCGCCGCGACGATGAGTGCGCTTCGCAGATTACCGAGAAACAGCCATTGCAGGGCAAAGATCAGGACGATGCCGGCGACCAGATTTTCAAGAACGGTATGGGTCGTCAGCCGGATCAGATCGGACCGGTCGTAGATGCGCTCCAGATGCACGCCGGGCGGCAGGGTGCCGGAGGCGTTGATGTCCGCGACCTCCTTCTGAACGGCTTCGATCGTCGGCATCGATTTTGCGCCGCGCTGCATCAGCACGACGCCCTGAACGATATCGTCCTTGTCGTTGTAGCCAGCAATGCCGAGGCGCGGCGCATTGCCGATGCGGATTTTCGCGACATCCTTCAGCAATATGGGCTGGCTACCGGCCGTGCCCACAAGGACATTTTCGATGCCGCCGACCGACTGGATCAGGCCGACGCCGCGAACAATGGCGGCCTGCGACCCGAAATTGATGGTCTGACCGCCGACATTGGCGTCGCTCTTGCCGAGCGCTGCCATGACCTGCGCAATGGTGACGCCATGGGCGATCAGCCGGTCATTGTCGATGACCGCTTCATAGGTCCGCAGCTTGCCGCCCCAGCCGGTCACGTCGATGACGCCGGGAATGCGCTTGAAGCGCCGTTGCAATACCCAGTCCTGCAACGTCTTGAGGTCCATGACCGAATAGCCGGCAGGCGCGGCGATGCGATAGCGATAGATTTCGCCGATCGGGCTGGTCGGCGAGATGGCGGGTTGGGCTCCCCCCGTCAGCGGCTGCAATTGCGACAGGCGATTGATGACCTGCTGCTGCGCCTGTTCGAACGTCACGTCATAGCTGAACTGCACCTTGATATCGGACAGACCGAACAGGGAAATCGCCCGAACGGTGGTCAGGTGCGGCAATCCGGCCATCTGCACCTCGATCGGGATGGTGACGTTGCGTTCCATCTCCTCGGCCGACAGGCCCTGGGTCTGGGTGACGATCTCGACCATCGGCGGGACGGGATCGGGATAGGCCTCTATGTTGAGATTGATGAAGCCGATGACGCCCGCGATCAGGATCGTCGCGAACAGGGCGACGATCAGCGGCCGCTGGCGCAGCGCAAATCCGACAATGCGATTCACTGGCCAAGGCCCGCTTCATTCACGAAAATGGCGCCTGCGGTCACGATCCGCTCCCCGGTCTTCAACCCGGACATGATCTCGACCGAGCCATTCTGCTCGTCCCCGGTCCGCACCGGGCGCGCGGCGAGCAGGCCATCGCCCCGCAGGACCCAGACCCGCGCAGTTTCGCCTTCATGAATGACCGCGACCGCCGGCACGTGGATCGCGGGGTGGACGGTTTTGCCGCGGATGGCGAAACTCGCGAACATCTGGGGTTTCAGCACGGCTCCGGGATTGGGCACGGTCGCTCGCACCGGCAGGCGATGGGTGGCGGGATCGAGGGCGGCGCCAACGGTGTCGACCGTTGCCTTGAAGATACGGCCGGGGAAAGCGGGCGTCGTCACGTCGACCAGATCCCCGACATGCACCGACGCGGCATCGCCTTCGGCAATCTGGGCCACCAGCCAGACCCGTGAGGGATCGGTGATGGTGAAGACCGGCTTGTCCCCACCGGCGGCGACATATTGGCCCGGCGACACGTCCCGGCCCGCGATCAGACCGGCAATGGGCGCGTGCAGCGTGGTCTGTTCATGCAGGCCGGAAACCTCGCGCACGGACTCAAGCCGGCCGATTTCAGTGGGTGACTTGCCCAGGATCGCCAGCTTGTCACGGGCGGCGCCCAGCGCTGCTTCGGCCGTGCGCTCCTGCGCTTGCGCGGATATGAGGTCGGTGGTTGACTGCTGATAATCCTTCAGCGCGCCGCCGGCGGTTTCGTAGATCTGCCGTTGCCGGTCGGCATTGCGCTTGGCGCTTGCGACCTGCGATTGCGCGGTCATCAGCGCCGAACGCGCGGAAAACAGCGCATTGCGTGCATCAACGAAGTCGGTTGTCTTCACGATCAGCAAGGGCTGGTTTTTGGTCACATATTGACCGGCATCGACCAGAACGCGGACGACCTGCCCGGCATAGGGCATCAGGACGGGCGTACTGAGATCGCCGTCGGCGGTGATCGTACCCGTGGCCGATGTGAGATTGGCCAGATCGCCCATGCCGACAGTCTGGATGGTCATGGCCGCCAGTTGGTCATGAGTCGGCCGGAAAGTGCCCGGCGGCGTCACCGGCTCGGCGGCGGGCGCGCGATGCAACAGCGGCCCGGCGAAGGAGATGATCGTGAGGACTGCAGCGAAACCCCCGGCCGCGATGCCCAAAATCCGGAGTTGGGTTCTGGAGGTCAGCCTCCGTCCCTCCGGCATGTTCACATCGTCGATCGTCTCGTTCATCGTCCGCCTTCCCAATCTGGCGGAACGCGATAGATATGCTGGCTTACATGAAACTTACGACTGGCGACGGCCGATGCGCATTCTGATTGTCGAGGACGATATCGAATTGGCCGGCACGCTGAGGGAAGCGCTCAGGCAGCGCGGCGTCGCCTCCGATATCGCGCATAGCGTGCAAAGGGCGGAAGACTCTCTGGCGGTCCTCGATTATGCGGCGGTGCTGCTCGACCTTGGTCTGCCAGATGGAGACGGGCAGCAATTGCTCGGCAATATGCGAAGCCGCCGCGACGGGCGGCCGGTAATCATCCTGACCGCGCGCGGCGAAACCCGCGCGCGGATCGACGGGCTGAATGCAGGAGCGGACGATTATCTGACCAAGCCCTTCGATGTCGATGAACTGCACGCCCGGCTGATGGCCGTGCTGCGGCGGCAGGGTGGATATCAGGGAACGTCCATCCACTGCGCCAATCTGCGGGTTGATCTGGGCGCCCATGCCGCGTTCGTGGACGATAGTCCGCTCACCCTGTCGTCGCGTGAAATGGAATTGCTTGAACTGCTGTCCCGGCGGTCTGGCCGGATCGTCCCGAAGCGTCTGGCGGAGGATCATCTGTTCGGGCTGGACGGCAATCTCGATTCCAACGCCATTGAGGTCTATATGCACAGGCTCCGCCGTCGCCTGAAGGCCGTCAGCGCCAAGGTGGTCATCGAAACCGTTCGCGGCGTGGGTTATATGCTGGCCGCGAGGCCATGAGGGTGCCGGTCCGCCGATCGCTTCTGGCGCAGGTCGTGTTCCTGTATGGCGCGACCGCCATTGCCACAGCCATTGTGCTGCCCTTCGCGGTATCGGCCATGCTCCGCAAGACCGCGAGCCGTTATGAACATGGCATCCTGTCGGCCCAGACGAACAGTCTGGCAAGCACATTGGCGGCCCGCGGCGCATCCGATTGTAATATTCCGACACCGGCCTCGCCTTCCCCCATGCAGGAAGGCCTCGCCTATATCGTGACCGACCGTACCGGACGGGTCCTCAGCCGCCATGGACCGGCACGGCCCGGACTAGAGCGAGCCGCACCTCGTGAAACGGTGCCCCGCTTTTTCCGGGTGGGCCCGCTCGAAGGCCTGAGTACGCCGCTGGATCAGGGGCGTTGCGCGTGGATCATCATGTCTCAGGACAGGGACGCGCCGCAATTTGTCTCCGATGATATCGTTCGAAGCTTTTTGGCGCAGTTCGCGCTGCTTTTCATTCCGCTCCTGTTTCTGGTTCCCGCCATCGGGGCTCTGTTGACGGGACGCATGATCCACCGTTTGAAGCGGATCGCCGATATCGCAACGTCCATCGGTCCTCGCACGGCCGATATCCGATTACCGCTCGACAGTCTGCCCGCCGAAGTCGTCCCTCTCGCCTCCGCAACCAATCGCGCGCTGGACCGGCTGGCCGACGGGCTTCGCGCCCAGTCGGAATTTGCCGCCAATGTCGCCCATGAGTTGCGAACGCCGCTGGCATTGATCAGGCTGAAGGTCCAGACACTGGAAGAAACGGAAGATCGCGGGCAATTGCTGAACGCGGTCGACCGCGCGGGGCGGGTCGTGACCCAGCTTCTGGCGCTTGTCGAACTGGAACGCTCGGATGAAGCGGCGCCATCGCTATTCCGCCCCAAGCCGGTGGTGGAAACCATGCTGGTGGATCGTGCGCCGCATATCTTATCGACGGGCCGGACGATCGAACTGCTGGAGGGAGGAGATGATGCGTTGCGCGTGGGGCAACCAGAGATGCTGGCCCTGGCGCTCGACAATCTTCTCGACAACGCGCTCCACCATACGCCGCCCGGTACGAACATCTCTGTCACGGTTCATCCCGACGGCAGTATCTCCGTGGAGGATGACGGTCCGGGCATAGCGCCCGAATTTATGGGCAGGATCACCCAGCGTTTCTGGCGGGCCGATCGTCAAAGCGGCTCGGGCGTCGGTATTGGACTTTCGATCGTCAACCGGATTGCATCAAGCAATGGAGGGAGGCTGGAAGTCTCTATACCATCGAGCGGAAGAGGGATCAGGTTCATGCTGACGCATCGCGCCAATGGGGAAGGGCAGAACTGAAAGGCGCCAGTGCGCACCCTGTACGTCCGTCATCGACCATGCGGGGCATGCGCCATATTGGCTGGCTGATCATTGTCGATGCGATCATAGGCCATTTTGATGTCAGCGGGCGGGTCGATGAAGTCGTCCCAGGGTAAATCCTTATGGAGCGTCAACGACCATCGCTCCAGCCATTCGATTCCGTCCCTGCCGGAATAGGGATCTATCGTGCGATAGGCGGGATCTTCCAGCGCTTCGTCCAGACTGACGGCGCGCAGATTAGCGTGACGCAGTATGGCAGCAATAGCGGCAATGCTGTCGGCGTTAAGCCGCGTCGCGTGCAACAGCAGCACATAGGAAATGTCACGGCCAAACAGCGCGCGCGCGGATTTCCGATACCAGGCGATCATGCGGGCGGTATAGTCGAGATATTCCTGCCTGATCCGACGACGCTCGCCCCCGTCTCGCCGGGCGACAGCCGCATCATAGGGTTCCGCAAATTCCCAGTCCGACGCGTCGATCGTCACCGGCGCGACGCGATAACCATGCTGGGCGAGCCAGGTATCGATCTGCGCCTTCACCTCCTCGGGCGAACCGGTTTCCAGATAGGGATGACGAAACCAGCGCAGCGTCTTGTGCTGCTTTTCCAGCAAAGCCCGTAAAACCGGCTCACCGCGAATAATATCTTCGATATAGGCTTTGGCGCCCAATATATTGGGCGATTCATGCGAATAGGTGTGATTGCCAAGATCAAAACCGTTGTCCAGCCATTCTTCCAGCACGGCGCTCTGTCGCTGACGGTCCAATTCCCCCAGCTTTCCTTCATTGACGAAGCCTGTGGTGGGCAAATGATGCCGTTTCAGTCCGCGAATGAGCTTCCGGTTCAACTGATCGACATAGGATTGATCCCGCAGGACCGTCAGGGCCGGAAGGTCGTCGAAGGTGAGGGCGATCTTGCCGCTGCTCGCGTGCGCCGTCGGACAGGAAAGGACAAACAAGCTCGCAAATATCATGAAAGCGGGCTGGAATAGGCGCATTCTCGTTTCAATCCCTTCATGGCCGAGAATCGCTGATTTAGCCGGGCTTGAACGGAGCGACAATGGCAGCTTTGGCCATGGTGCTGCTGCAATAGTCCTCGCTGCACCGGAAGGCTTTTGCCTGCGTTCCGACCAACATATTGCATCAGCTTGAAATTGCTGTCCTCGCGACCATCCGCCCGGATGAGATGGCCATAACGATCATGCGATACGCCTGAGTTCGTCAATGTTCGGAACCTCGGGTTGCGCTCCGAATATATTTGCGGCAATCCTGTTCCTGCCTTCCGCTTTACTCACATAGAGTTGGGTATCCGCATTCTCGATCCATAAGTCGAATGGCATGCCCGGCAGACAGCGCGCACTTGTAACGCCGACACTCACCGTCACATAGGAACTGATCGTGGAGGTCATGTGCGGAATGCCCAGGGAACGGACCTGGGCCTGGATGTCCTGCGCCACCGCCAGCCCGGCTTCCGGCGTTGCGCCAGGGAGAACGCAGGCAAATTCCTCACCCCCATAGCGGGCTGAAAGGTCTGCCGCGCGGCGTACCGCCCGATTGAGCGCGGCAGCGACCATAGCGATGCAGCGGTCGCCGACAGGATGTCCATAAGTGTCGTTGAACAATTTGAAGAAATCGATGTCGACCATGATGAACGACAACCAGTCGCCTGTCCTGGCGAGACGGGCGGTTTCCGTCTTTAGGACATGCTCGAGATGCCGCCGGTTGCTGAGCCCTGTCAGTGCATCTGTTACGGCCATCTCGGCGAGCTGATCCCTCAGGCGCTTGAGTTCGATGTGATTGCGGACACGCGCGGTGAGGATGACCGGCTGGATCGGCTTGGTGATATAATCAATCGCGCCCAGCGACAGGCCGCGAGCTTCGGCATCCTGATCGTCAAGACCCGTGGAGAAGATGATCGGGACATCGGCCAGCAACGGGTGCTGCTTGAGGGTATGGCAGACCTCATACCCATCCATGCCCGGCATCAGCACATCCAACAGGATCAGGTCGGGCAGCACGGATTTGGCTACCTCGATCGCCTGCTCGCCGGAGGTGGCGAAGCAGACTTCATATTGGTCTTCCAGCGCCGCGTTCATGATCTCGATGTTCGATATCTCGTCATCGACGATCAGAATAACCGCCCGTTCAGTCATGCCCGCACCCCCTCGACCCGATTATATGCTTCATCGCCCAACGCAGAGAGCGCGCTTTCAAAATCCAGCCTGTCGATCGCCAGCTTGACCGGATGTGCCTGTATCTCGGCGCCCACCATGCCGGCCGCCGTCGCATAATCTTCAAAGGCGCCCCGCGCCCGCAGGCTGCGCCGCTGAAGCGCCAGTTCCAGCGCCCTGGCAGCAGCGGCAAAAGCACCGGCGTCAATGGGGGCATCTGCTCTATGTGCAGGGGCTGCCGCACCGGCCGTCAGGGTCCGGGTGGCGGCAACCGCCGGCGCCAGCAGCCGTTCCAGCTTTGAGAGCCGCTCCTCCATCCCGTCCATGTCGGTCGCGGCCAGCGCCTGTTCGATCTCCGCTGCGACATGAGCGACTTCGCCCAGCTCCAGAGAGCCGCTGACTCCCTTGAGCGTGTGGGCAAGGGTTTGCGCCTCCCTGAGCGCCCCATGCGCGATCTGGTCCCGCAGCGTCTGTGCAGCGCCGGAATATTTTTGACCGAAATCGACGATCAGCTTGCGCAGCAACGGCGCCTTGCCATTGACGCGCCGCAGGGCCGCAGCGAGGTTGAAGGGCGGGAGATTGTCAGGCAGGATCGCGGATGGCTTGGCGTCGACCACTTGCTGGGCGTGTCCATTGCTGGCGAAGCCGGCACGCGGCTTCAGCCAGCGATTGAGCGTCTCCACCAACAAGGCGGGATCGACAGGCTTGGCGAGATGGTCGTTCATGCCGGCCGCAAAGCATCTCTCACGTTCCGCTGCATAGGCATGGGCGGTCATGGCGATGATGGGAAGATCGTCCGCCGACCAGCTTTCCCGAATATGGACCGTCGCTTCAATACCATCCATTTCCGGCATCTGGACGTCCATGAGGACCCCGGCATAAGCCGCTCCGGCGTCCCGCACCTGGTCCCAGGCCTGAAGGCCATTTTCGGCTATGTCGACTTCCAGCCCGGCGTCCCGCAGCAATTCTATGGCAATTTCCCTGTTGATCTCATTGTCTTCGGCCAGCAGCACGCGTTGGCCACGAAGGGCCGAAATGACCATCGGGATCGAGCCAGCGGCATCGGCATGCATGCCGTTATGGGCACGGCCGCCGGCGAACAGGCCGGTGATCGTTTCCAGAAGTATTTGCGGATCGACCGGCTTGATGAGGAAGGAAGCGATATCGGCGCCCGCTGCTTCCGACCGAAATTCCTCAGGCCCGTAAGCGGTGACCAGCAAAATCGCCGGCAATGCCTTCAGTGCGTGGTTGGCGCGCATCGCCTTGATCGTTTCGATGCCGTTCAGGCCGGGCATCTTCCAGTCGAGCAGAAGGAGGTCGTAGGGGCTTCCTTCCGCTTCGGCAGACGCAACTGCGCCGAGCACCTCCGCCCCTGACGCGACCTGCTCGACTGTCATGGACCAGCTGTTGAATATCTCCTGCAATATTTCTCGCGATGCAGGATTGTCGTCGGCGATGAGAATCCGCAGGTCCTGCAGCTCGGACGGCAGCATCGATGCCTTGGGCGCAGGGAGGTTTTCCGCATGCCCCATATTGACGGTAAAGCTGAATGTGCTGCCTGCACCCGGGCGGCTTTCAACCCGGATCACACCGCCCATCAACTCGACGATCTGCTTGCTGATCGCAAGACCAAGGCCCGTTCCGCCGAAACGCCGCGTTGTGGAACTGTCCGCCTGGCTGAAGGAGTTGAACAGACTGTCGACCTGCTCTTCGGTCATGCCGATGCCGGTGTCCTTGATCGACACCTGCAACGTGACTGCCTCATCGCTCCGGCCCGCGAGCGAGATGAAAACGGTGACCGATCCCTCCTCAGTGAATTTGACCGCATTGCTGACGAGATTGAGCAGGACCTGATTGAACCGCAACGCATCGCTCACCACGGTATCAGGCACGGCGCCATCGATCATGGCGCGAAGCACGATGCCTTTCGCCTTCGCGGCCATTCCGGCGAATTGCAACTGTTCGTCGACTGCGGCCTGCAGTTTGAAGGGGCGATGCTCCAATGACAGCTTGCCCGCTTCATTCTTGGAAAAGTCCAGAATGTCGTTGATCAGCCGTAGCAGTGAAGTGCCCGCACCGTTGATCTTGGTGACATAATCGCGCTGCCGGGGCGTCATGTCGGTACGCAGAGCCAGATGGCAAAAGCCCAGAATTGCATTCATCGGCGTTCTGATTTCGTGGCTCATATTGGCCAGGAACATGCTCTTCGCGCGATTGGCCGCCTCGGCTTCCTTTGTCCGCTCCTCCAGTGCTGCGTTCTTGGCCATGATCTCGCTGCTCATGGCGCTGATCCGGGTGAAGCTTTCGACGAGCATGTCGCTCAGCCACACCAGCACGGTGGTCTGGAAGGCGACGATGGCGGCGTGAAGGACGACCCTGGCGATGTCGCCGTCGTTGGGAAAGACAGCGACCGGCAGCAGGAGGTCCAGTATCAGGTGATGGATGGCGACCGTCACCGCCGCAATGAGCACTGCCCGTCTGTCGCACCAGGCGATCGTCAGCGCGAGCATGGCGAAGAAATACATGTGCATGTCCATCTGCCATGCTTTTCCGGCGAACAGATAGACCAGGAGCGCAGGTTCACCCATCAGCGCCACCGCTGACAGATAGCGCGTTGAAGGCGCGCTGCCGCTACGCCACCACGCCAGGTGGTAGGATAGGGCAAGCAGGGTGCTGGCCAGCATCACACCGGCCACCGAACCATCTACAATTCGGGCCGCCAGCGCCAGAATGGGAACATGCAACCAGAGCAGGGCGACCAGAAAGCGTCCGAAACTGTTACGGACCTTGTCGAGTTCGGATATCATGACCGTGCCTTAGGATCGCGCGCTGCAGTGGAACCACAGCCGCGCAGATGGATGGGATCGAGCACCAGCCAGGCGCCTGCCCGATACAGTTTCGAAACAAAGCCCGGCTCGTTGGACTGAGCGATGACGACATGACGGCCGCTGCGCATGTCCGCTACCAGCCCATCGGCATGTTGTATGAGGGAGACAGTCTGCCCCAGAGTGTACCAGGGCGGAGCGATGACGGCATATTGGCCGTTCTTGCCTGATGGGCTGACCGTTGCGACAATGATCCCCAGCAGACCTGTCGCAAGCAACAGCAGGGCCGGCCCGAAGTCGCGCCACCCCTGGCCTTGATCAATTGCGCCGTCAGTTTTTCTCGGCCGGATCAGATGACGCCGCTTTTTTGATACCGGCAGCGTGGAAAAAAGCATAGTTCCACATTATTGCGGAATCGTTCCGATATGGTTAACAATGCTGGTCCGTGATGCTGGCCGGATCGGCGCGCACCTTTTCTTCTCCTATGCTTGAAGAGTTAAGCTGACCGCAGCCAACAGGACATCCTGGAAACCGGATGTTCGCCGGCTTCCCGTTCCGGAAGCCGGCGATGCCGTTGGCGGGAGCGGCCCGTTATTTGCCTTGCGTCAGCAGGGTCGATCTGGACGGCGCGAACGCATCGCCGTCCGATTTCAGGGGAAAGGGGTGGGCCCGGTGCTCGAATGAGATGCCGGGCCCGGCAGATCAGGTCGCCTGACTGGTGAAGCGGCCGCTGTTGAAGTCCTCGACGGCCTGGCGGATCTCCTTTTCCGTGTTCATCACGAAAGGCCCATGGCCGAAGATCGGCTCGTCGATCGGCTCACCGGTGAGGACGAGCAGCGTTGCATCGCCATCGGCATGAATGGCCACATCACCGCCTTCACGGCTGAGCAGGACCATTTCCGCCGTGCCCGCCGCCATGGTGGCGTTGACCGTGACATGGCCTGACAGCACGACCAGCATGGCGGTGTGGCCTTCGGGCAGCGGTAGCGACACGTTGGCGTCCCCGTTCAGTTTCACATCCCACATGTTGATGGGGGTGAAGGTTCTGGCCGGCCCCAGGGCGCCCAGGAGGTCGCCTGCGATGATCCGGGCGGTGCCGCCCTCATCGGGCAACTGGACCACCGGAATATCGGCCGACAGGATACCCTGATAGCCGGCCGCGGCCATTTTGTCCTTGGCTGGCAGGTTGACCCAGAGCTGCATCATGCGGAACGGGCCGCCCGTCTTTGCGAAGGCGGGAGAATGATATTCCTCATGGACGATGCCGCCTGCGGCGGTCATCCACTGCACGTCGCCGGGGCCGATGATGCCGCCATTGCCCGCCGAATCCCGATGCTCCACCTCGCCGTCATAGACGATGGTGACGGTTTCGAAGCCGCGATGCGGGTGTTGGCCCACGCCGCGCCGATCGGTCGTCGGCTCGAAATAATGCGGGCCGGCATAGTCCAGCAGCAGGAACGGGCTGATATGCGCTCCCAGGCTGTT
This sequence comes from Sphingobium sp. EM0848, assembly GCF_013375555.1. NCBI lineage: Bacteria > Pseudomonadati > Pseudomonadota > Alphaproteobacteria > Sphingomonadales > Sphingobiaceae > Sphingobium > Sphingobium sp. EM0848. The sequence goes on along the minus strand of NZ_JABXWB010000005.1, from coordinate 502,181 downwards.
GTAGGAAAAGAGCGAGCGGACGGGGAAGCCGTCGCCGACCCAGTGGCTGCGATTATTGCCGTAACGGCCCAATATGGTCTTGGTCACGATATGTCTCCGAGGCGACCCTGCAGATAGGATGCCGGTCGCTGTTGCAGTGGAGATAGAACCGCAACGCTGATCGTAAAAGATTGGTGAATTGGACGCAGCGTCCTATAAACAGGATAATATAGGACCTCAATGACCTCTATTATTTCGTGCAGGTGGTGGATCATGGCGGCTTCGCGGCCGCCGGCCGTGCGCTCGACATGCAGAAATCGAAGCTCAGCCGGCGGATCGCACTGCTGGAGGAGCGGTTGGGCGTGCGCCTGCTCAATCGTTCGTCACGGCGCTTCTCCGTCACCGAAATCGGCCGGGAATATCATGATCGTTGCGTTGTCAAGCTGCCGGCAATGCTGATTGCGCCCGATGTGGCGGTCGGACGGCTGATCCGCGTCCTGCCGGACTGGCAACCGCGGGCGGGATCATTCACGTCGTCTTCCCGTCGCGGCGCGGCCTGCTGCCCTCCGTGCGGGCCCTGCTCGATTTCCTGGCCGACGGATGTGACCGTCCGCGGCAGCATATCATCGGCTTGATGGCGCAATGAGGGGTGGTCAACCGCTGTGGCCATGACAGCAGGCCTTAAGATGACAGGCGATCCTTCAGCCATTGCGCAAATTCGACCGGGAAGGGGAAGACGATCGTCGAACTCTTGTCACCGGCGATGAAGTTCAACGAACTGAGATATCGCAGTTGCATGGCCTCCGGTCGTTGTCCGAGGATTGCAGCTGCTTCCAGCAATTGCTGCGCGGCCTGGCGTTCGCCTTCGGCATTGATGATCTTCGCTCGCCGTTCGCGCTCGGCCTCGGCTTGCCGGGCGATGGCGCGGATCATGGTTTCGGTGATGTCGACCTGTTTGATCTCCACATTGGCGACCTTGATGCCCCATGCGGCGATCTGGCTGTCGAGAATGTCCTGCACGTCATTGTTGAGCCGGTCCCGCTCGGCGAGCATCTCGTCCAGTTCATGTTTGCCCAGGACCGATCGCAGCGTGGTCTGGGCAAGTTGGCTCGTCGCGTTGAGGAAATCCTCCACCTGGATGATCGCGCGTTCGGGGTCGATGATCCGGAAATAGATCACCGCATTGACGCGGACCGAGACATTGTCGCGGGAGATCACATCCTGCGGCGGCACGTCAAGTACCGTCATGCGCAGGTCAGTGCGGACCATCTGCTGGACGAAGGGGATCAGGATGATCAGCCCCGGCCCCTTGACCCCGGTGAAGCGGCCGAGCGTGAACACCACGCCGCGCTCATATTCGCGCAAGATCCGGATCGCCGCCGACAGAAAGATCAGCAGCAGGATGATCGGGGGCAGGTAGAAAGCGAGATCCAACATTATCTAAACCTCCTTCGCCGCATTGCCTTCGACTTCGACTGTCAGGCCCGAAAGACGGGTGATGCGGACCGGCTGGCCCTGCGTGAATTCACCACGCCCGACCGCCGCCCAGCGCTCGCCATGGACGAACACATGGCCGTTGCCGCCGCTCCAATCCTGCACGACTCCGGGGGCCCCGACCATTTGCTCGACGCCACTGACGACCACGCGCTTGCGCGCGCTCATGGCGGTGCGAACGACCAGCAGCAGGAAGGCGGCCGATGTGATGGCGAGGCCTGCGATCAGCGACCATGAGATACGGAAGTCGGGCGTATCGGCATCGATCAGCATGGCCGCGCCCAGCACAAAGGCGACGATCCCGCCGACCCCAAGAACGCCATGGGAGAAGAGGAACGCTTCGGCGACGAGCATGCCGATGCCGAGGAGGATCAATGCGGCGCCGGCGAAATTCACCGGCAGCGCGGCAAAGGCGTAGAGGCCGGTGAGCAGGCAGATGGCGCCCAGCGTGCCGGGGAGGAAAGAAGCTGGATTCATGAATTCGAAGAACAGGCCATAGACCCCTATCATCATCAGGATCAGCGCAACATTGGGATCGGTGATCGTCGCCAGCAGTCGCGTCCGCCAGTCCGGCGCGATCTCCTCTACGGGGTGATGGACAAGGGCGAGCTTCACGGATGACTGGCCCAGCTTGACGGTGCGGCCTTCCAGCTGGCGCAGCAGGACGGTCTGGTCCTGCGCTTCGATATCGATGACATGGGCCTTGAGCGCCGCCGAAGCGGACAGGCTGGCCGCGTTGCGCACCGCTTTCTCCGCCCAGGCAGCATTGCGGCCGCGAAGCTCGGCCAGCGACCGGATGAAGGCGACGGCATCGTTGACGGCCTTGGCCTCCATCGGATTGGCGGGTTTTTTCTGCTGATCCTTATCCTGCGTCGGCGCGACGGTGCCGATCTGCACGGGGGTGGCCGCGCCGGTATTGGTGCCCGGTGCCATCGCTGCGACATGGCTGGCATAAAGAATGAACGTCCCCGCGCTTGCCGCCCGCGCACCGCTGGGCGCGACATAGGAGACGACCGGCATGGGCGAGGCGAGGATGCTCCGGATGATGACACGCATCGATGTGTCGAGGCCGCCGGGCGTGTCCATGCGCAGGATGACCAATGGTGCTTGGCGAGCCGCCGCTGCGCGGAGACCCTTGGTCACATAGTCCGCAGTGGCTGGCCCCACCGCTCCGTCGAGCTTGAGGACGATGATGGGGGCAGGCCCGGCTGCGGCGGGCGCAAGGCAGAGAAGGATCGCACCGATGAACAATGCGAACAGACGGCAAAGGCCTTGCCAGCCGAAGATCAAATGCCGCACGGGCATTTCCATTTTCCGATCAGGTCCGCGGCAGACCTTGCTTATAGCATGGAAAAGGCGTGAAAGCAGCAGGGGGGACGGAAATGCCGTCCCATGCCGTCGATCGTCGCCCGTGACGGTGCGCAGATTGGTGGAGCCGGTCTGGTTAACAGCGATGGGCTGATTGGCGGGCGTGCGGTGGGGCCCATTGCATCGCAATATTCTCTAACCGGAACTGCGCGACCGGATAAGATCGATCAGCGCCCGCAGCCGGGGTGGAATATGTCGCCGTCCAGCGAAGTACAGGCACGGTCCTGGATAAGGCGGCGTCCAGTCTTCCAGCGCCACCATCAGCCTGCCGTTCGCGATATGGTCGGCGATTGTCGGCTCGGCGAGATAGGCAAGGCCGATACCCGCCAGCGCCGCCTCCACCATCAGGCCGCTTTCGTCGAGCGTCAGCGTGCCGGGCGCGTCGATCAGCACGGTCTCGCCGTGGCGCTCAAACTCCCAGCGGTAGAGTTTGCCACTCGCCATGCGGGCACGAATGCAGCGGTGGCGATAAAGGTCGGCCGGGACATGAGGAATATCGGACGCCGCGAAATAGGCTGGTGCGCCGACCACCAGCGATCGGATCTCCGGCAGAATCGGCACGGCGATCATGTCCGGCGGCACTGTCTCGGCAAGGCGGATGCCAGCGTCAAACCCCCGGCCCGTCACGTCGACTAGTGCGCCCTCGGTGACAATCTCCAACTCCACGAGCGGATAAAGGCGGCAATATTCGAGGAACAGCGGCGCCAGGAACATGTAAGCTGCGCCAAGCGAAGTATTGATACGCAACATACCCGACGGTTCGGCGCCTTGTTCGGCCGCATTTTCGATCGCGCCGTCGATCGTCGCGAGCGCGGGCGCGATCTCGGCCACGAAACGCTCGCCTTCCACCGAAAGCGCGACGCTGCGTGTCGTGCGGTTGAACAGCCGGACGCCGAGTCTTTCTTCGAGCGCGGCGACGGCATGGCTCAGCGCAGAGGAGGATTGACCAAGCTCGCGCGCCGCCGCGCGAAACCCGCCTAACCGTGCCACGGCGGTGACTGCCTCCAGTTCGATCAGACTGGCTCTGGCCATTGCGCGATTTTCCTTATCAGACTGTCCCAATTTGGCCTTCTTATCAGAACAATGGGCGCGAGTCATATACAGGGCAGCCCATCCCAATGTGGAGTTGTTCCATGTCTGCTATCGACAAGATCTATATCGACGGTGCGTTCGTTACCCCTCATGGCAAGGAACATGCGCCGCTGTTCAACCCGGCGACCGAGGAACAGATCGGCGTCGTGCAGCTTGGCGACGCGCGCGATGTCGATGCCGCCGTTGCCGCCGCAAAACGGGCGTTCCCGGCCATGTCCCGCACCTCGAAAGCCGAACGCATCGCGATGCTGGAGCGGCTTTCCGACGCCGTTGCCGCGCGGACCGACGACCTCATCGCGACGATGATCCAGGAATATGGCGCGCCCGCCCTTTTTACCGGCTTTGCCGTGCCGCATGCGGCCTCCGTGTTCCGCGAGATGGCCGAAACTCTGGAAAGCTATTCGTTCAGCCGCACCATCGGCCGCGCCGAGGTGGAGATGCGCCCCTCCGGCGTCGCCGCCGCGATCACGCCATGGAACAGCAATTACGGTTTCATCTGTGCGAAGCTCGCCACCGCGATCGCCGCGGGCACCTCGATCGTCATCAAGCCTTCGGAGATGAGCGCATTCCAGACGCAGCTTCTCCTGGAATGTCTCCATGAAGCCGATCTGCCGCGCGGTGTGCTCAATATCGTCAACGGGACCGGAGCGGTGGCGGGAGCAGCGCTGAGTGCGCATCCGGATATCGCCAAGATCAGCTTCACCGGTTCGACCGTCACGGGCCGCGCCATCTTCGGGGCGGCGGCGCAGGGTATCAAGCGCGTGACGCTGGAGCTGGGCGGCAAAAGCCCCACGATCATCCTCGACGATGCCGATCTGGCAACCGCAATCCCGCAGGCGCTGATGACGGGCCTGCTTAACAGCGGGCAGGCCTGTATCGACGGTACGCGCATTCTTGCGCCAGAAAGCCGTCTTGACGAGATTCTGGACGGGCTGAAGACGGCGGCGGAAGCACTCAAGGTTGGGCCCGCCACTGATCCGGCCAATGAGATCGGCCCAATGGTGAGCCAGAAGCAATGGGAACGCGTCCAGACCTATATCCGGCTTGGGCAGGAAGAAGGCGCAACCCTGCTCGCCGGTGGGGAAGGGCGGCCCGATCATCTCGACCGCGGCTGGTTCGTCCGCCCGACGGTTTTCGCGAACGTCACCAACCAGATGCGGATCGCACGCGAGGAGATATTCGGTCCGGTACTGTGCGTGATCCCCTATCGCGATGAGGAGGAGGCGATCGCGATCGCCAACGACACGGACTATGGGTTGGCCGCCTATGTCCAGTCGTCTGATCGGGAACGGGCGAAGCGCGTCGCCGCACGGATCGATGCAGGACGTGTGACGATCAACAGCGCGCCGCACGAACCGTTCGCACCGTTCGGCGGGTTCAAGCAATCGGGGATCGGGCGTGAGTTCGGGACCTATGGACTCGACGCGTTCCTCGAACCCCGCGCGATCATCGCTTGAACCCTGCACCATAGACGCGTGCCGATTGAATAAAGCCGCCGCCGGTCAAACCGGCGGCGGCTTTATTCCCGTTAAAGGGTCTGCGCAAATTCCTCCAACTGCGCAAGACATGCCCCCGATCCCTGGAAGAATCCTGTTTTTCATGCCAGGCGCGAAGCCGGGGCAACAGCCTCAGGCTTGGGCGCAAACCATTGCCTGAACAGCGTCGCCTTCACCGTCCGTTCCAGGCTAACTATGATGCGGAAACCAACTTGCCCGCTACCGCAGGCCGGCTTGATTGGGATCAGCATTTGACGGGCTGCGATATCGCGCTCGACGAATGAACCTGCCGAACGATCGCGGATTTGCGGGCATGTGCGTTACGGCGCCGAACTGGCATAATGATAGGCATCGGGTCGATCTGAAGGGCGATGAGTCTTTCTATTTTATCGAACATATGTCGATATTTTATCCTACTGTTTCGCAGAAACTCTTCGACATAAACCTGCTCTCACCCCGAGGCAGTCGGGAACCGCAGAATTTCAGGAGGAAATGCACCATGTCCATCAACGCCACCCCGACCCCCGCCAAATCCTTGCTCGCTCCCGGCAATCACGCTCTGGTCCTCATCGACTTCCAGTCGCAAATGGCCTTCGCCACCAAGTCGATCGCGCCCGAATTGCTGCGCAACAATGCCGCGCTGATTTCCAACGCCGCCGCTGGCTTCAATGTCCCGACCATCCTGACCACGGTTGCCGAAAAGAGCTTTTCCGGCCCGATGTTCAGCGAAATCACGGATGCCTTTCCGGGGCAGAAACTGCTCGACCGCACGAGCATGAACACCTGGGAAGATGCAGCGGTGATCGAGGAAGTGAACCACATCGGCCAGGACCGGCTGGTCTTTGCCGGCCTGTGGACTTCGGTGTGCATCGTCGGCCCGGTCCTCTCGGCCATCGAGCAGGGCTTCGAAGCCTATGTCATCACCGACGCGAGCGGCGACATTTCCACCGAGGCGCATGAACGCGCGGTTGAACGCATGGTGCAGGCTGGTGCTCGCCCCATCACCTCGCTGCAATATCTCCTTGAGCTTCAGCGCGACTGGGCGCGTGTCGAAACCTATGACATGACCACCGGCATCGCCCGCAAATGGGGCGGCGCTTATGGCCTTGGCATCACCTACGCCAAGACGATGTTCGGCGCCTCTGAAGGCGGCCACTGATCCGACCGCCAGGGCCGGAGCCCGCAAAGCCCGGCCCTTGTTCTTTCGCAGAAACTCGAAAGGAATTCGTCATGAGCTATGTCACCACGCAGGACGGTGTTGAGATCTTCTTCAAGGATTGGGGTCCCAAGGATGCCCAGCCGATCATGTTTCACCATGGCTGGCCGCTCTCGTCAGATGATTGGGACGCGCAGATGCTGTTCTTCCTCCAGCATGGCTATCGCGTCGTGGCGCATGACCGGCGCGGGCATGGCCGCTCGGCGCAGGTGAGCGACGGGCATGACATGGATCATTATGCTGCCGACGCGGCGGCCGTGGCCGAACATCTCGACCTGCGCAACGCCGTCCATATCGGCCATTCGACCGGCGGTGGCGAAGTCGCGCGCTATGTTGCGCGTCACGGCATCCCCCAAGGCCGCGTCGCCAAGGCGGTTCTGGTCAGCGCGGTCCCGCCGATCATGCTCGCGACCGATCGCTATCCCGGCGGTCTGCCGATCGACGTGTTTGACGGCCTTCGCGCAGGACTGGCGGCCAATCGGGCGCAATTCTTTCTCGATGTGGCGTCGGGACCATTTTACGGCTTCAACCGACTTGGCGCGACCGTCTCTGACGGCGTCATCCGGAACTGGTGGCGGCAAGGCATGATGGGCAGCGCCAAGGCTCATTATGAAGGCGTCAAAGCCTTTTCGGAGACCGACCAGACCGATGACCTGAAGGCGATCGCCGTGCCGACCCTCGTCCTGCACGGCGATGATGATCAGGTCGTGCCCTATCGGAATGCGGGCGTGCTTCAGGCGGAGATCCTGCCGAACGCGACGCTCAAAATCTATCCCGGCTTCTCGCACGGGATGCTGACGGTCAACGCCGATGTCATCAATCCCGACCTGCTCGCCTTCGTGAAGGCCTGAAACAAGAAAAAGGACGGACGCCATGAAAGCCTATCTCATCTCTCTCGGCGCCGGCTTGCTGGTCGGCATCGTCTACAGCCTTCTGGGCGTCCGTTCTCCCGCCCCACCCATCATAGCCCTTGTCGGACTGTCGGGCATATTGCTGGGTGAGCAGGTCATTCCCATCGTCAAACGGCTGGCCGATCGGACGGAACTGGCCCGCTTCGTCCGGCAGGATTGCAGCCAGCATGTCCTGGGCACCCTGCCCGCGAACAGGGATTGCGACGCATGACCCCAGTCAGCCGGCGACAGGCGCTCGGAAGCGCCGCCGCCACTGCCCTTCTTGCCTCAACGGAGAGCTACGCCATGACCCAGTCCGACCTCATCATCGTCAACGCCAAAGTGACCACCCTGGACCGCGGCAATCCGCAGGCCGACGCCGTTGCCATTCGCGACGGGAAATTCCTCGCAGTGGGTCATGAGGGCGAAGTGCGTGCCGCCGCGGCCCCCAATGCGAAAGTCATCGACGCGAAGGGCCGGCGCCTCATTCCCGGCCTGATCGACAGCCATATCCATGTCATCCGGGGCGGCCTCAACTATAATATGGAACTGCGCTGGGAAGGTGTGCCGACGCTGGCTGACGCCATGGCGATGCTGAAACGGCAGGCGGACAATACCCCGCCGCCGCAATGGGTGCGCGTCGTTGGCGGCTTTACTGAACATCAGTTCGCTGAAAAGCGCCTGCCGACAATTGACGAGATCAACGCGGCCGCACCGGACACGCCGGTCTTCATCCTCCACCTCTATGACCGCGCGCTGCTGAATGCCGCCGCGCTGCGGGCGGTGGGCTATACCAAGGACACGCCCAACCCGCCTGGCGGAGAGATCGTCCGTGATGCGGCGGGCAATCCGACCGGCCTGCTGCTCGCGCAGCCCAATGCGACGATCCTCTATGCGACGCTGGCCAAGGGGCCAAAGTTACCGCCTGAATATCAGCTCAATTCCACGCGGCATTTCATGCGGGAACTGAATGGCCTGGGTGTCACCAGTGTAATCGATGCGGGCGGCGGCTATCAAAATTATCCCGACGACTATGAGATTATCGAAAAACTGCACCAGGATGGTGAGTTGACGCTACGCATCGCCTATAATCTCTTCACGCAAAAGCCCAAGGAAGAGTTGAAGGACTTTGCTGCCTGGTCGACCAAGGTGAAGCCCGGTGACGGCGACGATAGCTACCGCCATAATGGCGCGGGCGAAATGCTCGTTTATTCGGCTGCGGATTTTGAGGATTTTCGTGTCGCTCGCCCGGACATGCCGGCGAATATGGAAAGTGATCTCGAACCTGTTATCCGTCTGCTCGCCGAGCGCCGCTGGCCATGGCGGCTCCATGCTACCTATGACCAGACGATCGGTCGTGCGCTCGATGTGTTCGAGAAGGTGAACCGCGACATTCCCCTCACGGGCCTCAACTGGTTCTTCGACCATGCCGAGACGATCAGCGAACGCAATATCGACCGCATCGCCGCGCTGGGCGGCGGTATCGCGGTGCAGCACCGCATGGCGTTTCAGGGCGAATATTTCGTCGAACGCTATGGCGCGAAGGCCGCCGAAGCCACTCCGCCGATTAAGCGGATGATGGATGCGGGCCTGCCCGTTGGCGCGGGTACCGATGCGACCCGCGTGGCGAGCTACAATCCCTGGGTTTCGCTATCCTGGCTGGTCACCGGCAAGACGGTCGGCGGCATGACGCTTTACCCGGTCCGCAACCGGATGGACCGCGAAACCGCGCTGCGCCTTTGGACCGAAAAGAACACATGGTTCTCCAGCGAAGTTGGCAAGAAGGGACAGATCAAGGCGGGCCAGCTTGCCGATCTCGCGCTGCTGTCGGACGATTATTTCAGCGTGCCTGAAGGTGATATCGCCCATCTGCGCTCTGTCCTCACCATCCTTGGAGGCAAGGTCGTGCACGGCGAAGGCGATTATGGTCCCATTGCCCCGTCGCTGCCCAAGCCGATGCCCGACTGGTCGCCGGTCGCGACCTTCGGTGGCCATTATCGCCGGCCCGAAAATGCGCAGAAAATGGCGGCGGCCTGTGGCTGCAACCATGGGTGCGGCGTTCACGGACATGACCATGCCGCCGCCCTTGGCGCCAGCGTCCCCGCCGCCGACGTCCAGAGCTTCTGGGGTGCGCTTGGCTGCGGTTGCTGGGCCGTCTGATTTTTTCCCCTCCGTTAAAGGAAATCGACCATGCTGCGTCTCAAGGCCCTGTTTGTCGCATCCGCGCTCAGCTTCGTCTCGTTGACCCAGGCTGTCGCGGCGCGTGATGCCGTCCCGGCCAGCGCCGATTATGCGGTGGGCCCGCAATATGACACCACCCATGTCTATGTGCCCGAAGCACAGTTCGACACATTCGTCGCCAGCTTCGTTGCAACGTTCGGCGGCACCACCAGCAAGCAGGGAGAGTTTCAGGTCACGCCGACAAAGAGCCTCACCAAATCGCAACTGGTACTGACGCCTGCGGGCACCGTCTCGGTCTTCGGGTTCAAGACGCCGATCCCCTATCCGTTCGGGGCGGAACGGACGGGCTATCTCGTCCGTGACATGGACGCCGCGGTCGCCGCGGCGCGTAAACATGGCGCGATACGGGTGGTCACCACCTTCCCTGATCCGATCGGGCGTGATGTCGTGGTCCAGTGGGTCGGCGGGGTGAACATGCAGCTTTACTGGCACACCCAGAAGCCCAGCTATGCGCCGCTCACCACGTTACCGGAAAACCGCATCTATCTGACAGAGGATGCAGCCGACAGGTTCGTCGGGCAATGGCTGGCCTTTTCGCATGGGCGCGTGACGGCTGACGATCGCGCGGCCCCGGGTGCGGAAATCGGCCAGCCGGGCAAGACCATCCGGCGCATCGCCATCGACAGCGGCTATGGCAAAATGATCGTCTTCGTTTCCGACAATCAGTTGCCATGGCCCTATGGCCGCGACCTCACCGGTTACGAAGTCCAGGATCTTTCCGCCACGCTGGACAAGGCGAAAGCGGTGGGTGTGGAAATGCTGGTGCCACCTTTGGACGTCCCCGGTCGCAAGAGCGCGCTCGTCCGCTTTCCAGGCGGTTATATCGCCGAAATCCATCAGCCTGCGGCCCGGTAAGCTGCCATGGCCTCCGCCTCCTGACCGGGCGCCTGATCTGGCTGGGGGCGGGGATGCTTGGGTTGGCAGGAACTGCATCTGGTAGCCGGCGTGCCGGCAGGGGCCTAGTGACCCGAATCTGAAGTTCGTCCCACTATTGGGCAGGCGCTGAACGAACTTCAGATTCATCAGGGTCACTAGCAACTATATGTTTCTAGAGCAGTGAGCGCAAAGTAGGAATCGCGGACGATTCCTTTTTGCGCGGATTTGTGATTCATGTGCCTGTGGAGGTGAACCATGGGCAGAGCATATTCGGCTGATTTGCGGGAACGGATATCGGCGCACGTAAGGGCGGGACACTCGCGCCGGGCGGCGGCCCGCCATTTCGGTGTGAGCGCGAGTTGCGCAGTGAAGTTGTTGCAGCGAGTGGAACGAACAGGTTCGGCTGCTTCTTCACGAATAGGGCGGCCACGCGGCGCTGGTAAGTTGGCGCCGTATATGGCCCGGTTGACGGGCTGGGTGGATAGGGAACCAGACATCGGCATGTCGGAGCTGTCCAACAAGCTTGCAGCGGAGACGGGCGTAGTTGCCCATCCGGCATCCCTCTCGCGGGTGCTGATCCAGGCTGGCTATCGGGTAAAAAAAAACGCTGCTGGCCAGCGAGTGCGGACGCGATGATGTCGCTCATGCGCGACTGCGATGGCGCCTCGACCGGCAGCCGCAGATGCGCGCAAAGCCTCATCACCTCGTCTTTCTGGATGAGACGGCGACCACCACGAAGATGACCAAGCTTCGTGGCCGGGCGCCAAAAGGAGAGCGTCTCAAGGCCCGCGCTCCGTTCGGTCATTGGAAAACGCAAACCTTCATCGCGGGGCTGCGCTGCGATTGCTTGGTTGCCCCGTGGGTGATCGACCAACCGATGAACCGGCGCCTGTTCGAAACCTATATCGAAACCCAGTTGGCGCCAACGCTCAGCCCCGGCGATGTTGTGATCGCCGACAATCTGTCGAGCCACAAAAGCGAAAAGGTCAAAGCCTGCCTTAAAGAGCGAGGTGCGTGGATCCTTTTCCTCCCCGCTTATTCACCCGATTTGAACCCAATAGAAATGGCCTTCGCTAAATTGAAATCGCACCTGCGACGGATCGGGGCGCGGACCATCGATGAGCTATGGAAGGCTCTCGGACATATCTGCGACCTCTATTCTGCCGAAGAATGTTGGGAATATTTCAAGGCCGCCGGATATGCGTCCAACTAATCGCTCACCGCTCTAGTGTGGTTTATGGATTTGAAATACGCTCCCCACCTGGCCGCTATAATGAGGCCTATTTCAAATCCACCACACTAGTTTTTGAGCTGCCGCTCGATCCTTCGGTCGGGAATGAGCCAGAGCAGGATCACCACGACATAAAGGGCAATCGACACCCACTGCACATAGAAGGCGACAGGCACCGCCACCGTATAGAGAAGCAGGCTGAGCTTGCCCTTGCCATCGAAGCCCACGGCGCGCGCCACGGCTGAATCCCGCCCGTTGACGGTGATGATCGCCCGTTCCGTGAGCGTATAGCCAACGGCTGCCAGCCCCAGCACCACGCCATAGGCCGCAGTCGCCATGGGCGAGAAGGCGCTTTCGTCCAGCCAGCGGATCACGAACGGCACCAGCGACAACCAGAACAGCAGGAACAGATTGGCCCACAGAACCCGGCCGTCGACCCGCTCGGTCGCCTGCATCAGATGATGGTGATTATTCCAATACAGCCCGACATTGATGAAGGAAATGACATAGGCCAGCAGGATCGGCACGCTTTGTGATAAAGCGGCAAGGCTGCCGTCATGTGGCACCTTCAATTCCAGCACCATGATCGTGATGATGATGGCAACCACGCCATCGGTGAACGCTTCCAGCCGTCCTGTCTGCATTGTCCGTTTCCCCACTAAATATCGCCCATGCCGTCCAGTTCCCGGTCTCCTGCTCCCAGCGCAACGAACTGGTCGAGCAGCCATGACGCCGCGGGCCCCGGCGGAATGTCGCGTCGCCAGATACCGGCGAAGCGATAGGTGCCACCAGGATGGTCCGGCATGGCGAGGCGGACCAGTGTTCCCGACACCAGATCGGGCTCGATCATCGGCAGAGGCATGTTCCCCCAACCAATCCCTTCGCGCAGCAGCGCATGTTTCGCGCCCAGATCAGCGAGCCGCCACGTTTTCGGGCTCATCACCGAATAATCCTGACCTTCCGTGAAGGGGGAGCGGTCGGTGAGGACGAGCTGCGTATAGTCGCGCCCCGCACCGGGGGGAATGTGATCCATTCGGCCAAGCGGGTGATCGGGCGCGGCAACGGGCACCATCGGGATCGACCCGGCGGCGATGCACTCGACGCCGTCGACCCCCGCCGCGAGTGGCCCCGATATGCCGACGATCGCCTTGCGGTCGAGCACCATGGCGGTGACCGCCCCCAGCGCTTCCGCATGCAGGCGGAGCTGGACTGTGGGAAATTCGACCGCAAAGGTGCGCAGCACTTTCCCCAACCGCTCGGTCGGCAGCATCACGTCGACCGCCAGATCGATCTCCGCCTCCAGCCCGTCCAGCAGACCTTTCACCTTGGCGCGCAGTCCATCAATGCCCAGTGAGATGGCGCGTGCTTCGGAGAGCAGCGCGCGGCCCGCCACCGTCAGCTGCGGCTTGCGCGTGCCTTCACGCTCGAACAGCGTCAGGCCAAGCTGGGCTTCCAGATTGGCGATGCCATAGCTGATGACGGACACCGCACGGTTCAGCCTGCGCCCGGCTGCTGCAAAACTGCCGGTATCCACAATCGCGAGGAAGATGCGGAGCTGGTCGAACGTCGGTGTGCCGGGGTTATTCACTTTTCCAATTCCTCGAACATTAGAGAGGAATTTATCCCTCTGATCGGGAAAGTCCACAATCTCTAAATGGGTCTGGACAGCGGACGATCCTTTGCCCGCGCCTGGAGATGAACCATGATAGAACTTCGCCCTTTCAACAGCCTCGGTGCCGCCGATCATGGATGGCTTGACGCGCATCATCATTTCTCGTTCGCCGGATACCATGATCCCAAGCGGATGCACTGGGGCAATCTGCGTGTCTGGAACGACGACATCATCGCCCCGAACAGCGGTTTCCCCCCGCATCCGCATCGCGACATGGAGATCATCACCTATGTCCGCGAAGGCGCGATCACCCACGAAGACAATCTGGGCAACAAGGGGCGCACCGAAGCAGGCGACGTCCAAATCATGAGCGCGGGCACCGGTATCCGCCATTCGGAATATAATCTGGAAGACGTGACGACGAAGATCTTCCAGATCTGGATCATTCCAACCCGGGCAGGTGAAGCACCCAGCTGGGGAGCAAAGCCGTTCCCCAAGGGGGATCGCGCAGGTCATTTCGTGACGCTCGCATCGGGCTATGACAATGAAAATGACGCGTTGCCGATCAGGACCGATGCACGGGTCGTGGGTGCGACGCTCAAGGCTGGAGAGACCGCCGAATATCCACTCGGCAAGGAGCGCAAGGCCTATCTCGTGCCCGCAACGGGCGCGGTCCAGATTGAAGATATCCGCGTGAATGCTCGTGACGGTGCGGCTATCAGTGATCTCGATGTCCTGCGCGTCACCGCGATCGAGGATAGCGAAATCGTGCTCGTGGATGCGGCTTGAGGCAAATCCTGATCGGGTCGGTGCGAGGACAGGCCTGTGACGACCTGTCAGGATTGCTTTGAATGATGATGCCGGCCACGGTCGCTATGTCAGGACCGTGGCCGGCATAGCATTTTATGGGCTGCCCGACGGCTGAGCGGATCTCAATCGGCGCCAGGAGGCATTCAAAGCGTTTCGGGGGTACCGAACAGAGCGGAACTCAGCAACGGGGTGGAAGGGCCACCGGTGACGAGGCAGAGTCGTGCGTCCGTGACCGGATTGCTCGATTCCCCGCGCAATTGCCGTACGGCCTCCACTACCAGACCCATGCCATGGGCGTTGCCCTCCGCGATCAGGCCGCCGCTGGTGTTGATGGGCAGCCGTCCGCCATCGGCGATCAGATTGTCATAGGTCAGCATTTCGGCGGCTTCTTCGATGGAGCAGAGGCCGTGGCTGATGATCGCGGCGACCGCTGGGCCGCTGAAATTGTCGTAGATCTGCGCGACGTCCACGTCCCCGGGGCCATAGCCGGTTGCACGCCAGAGCCGCCGGGCAATCGGCTCGAAGCCGCCGGAGCTATAGTCCGCGTCATTCTCCCAGCCTTCGCCGGTGATACCGCCCTGCTCGGCGCCCAGCAGATAGACGGGCGCCTTGGCGAAATCGCGGGCACGTTCTGCCGAGACGAGGATGGCCGCGACCGAAATATCATTCTCGCGGGAGCAGTCGTAGAGACCGAAGGGATCGACGATCGGGCGCGCGGCGGCATAGGCCTCATGGTCGAGCGTCCGCCCGAAGGCCTGGGCACGCGGATTGCGTGAGGCATGATAATATTGCGCCCGCACCAGCGCCTCCAGCGCCCTTCTGGGGACACCACGATGCAGCAGCCGCTCGGTGCGGAGGCCGCAAATCTGGGCGGGGGAGGCGATCAGGTTGCGGGTATATTGGTCGCCCATGTCATAATGGGCGACCGCGTCTTGCAAACGGCCGCTCGCCTGTTCGGCGAGGGTGCGATAGACCGCAACGACCTCCGCCTGACCGCTATGGATGGCGGCCGCCGCCTGGCCGACCGCGCCCAGCGCGCCACCACCGCCGCCGCCCCAGACCATACTGGACCAGCGCATTTCCCGCGTGCCCAGCCCGCGCATCAGCGTGAAGCCGGCATTGGCGTCATCGGCATAGGAGGCGAAGCCGTCGACGTCGCATGGATCGATCCCGGCATCCTCGCAGGCGGCGACGATGGCGCGCAGGGTCAGCTTCTGCTCGCTGTCGGGTGAGGTTCCGCGTTTGTAATAGGGCGTTTCGCCAACGCCCACGATAGCGACTGAGCCACGAAGAGGACTGGTCATGGCTTGAGCCTCCAGCGCAGGGCGAGGTGGTCATCGGTATCGCGGATCACTTCGGCCGTGACAGCGGCCCCGATCGCCAATCCTTCGCCGGCGCCTTCGAGCAGGCCCAGCAGCCGGGCGCCGCCTGCCTGCGGCAGCTCCACCAACAGATTGGCAAAAGGCGTGCGGCCGCTCATGGCGGGGGTGAAGGGGTGCCGGACCCAGGTGAAGCTGTGGACGATGCCCTCCATCGCGATCGCCTCCCAACCCATGTCCCAACTGCCGCACGGACCACAGCGTTCTTGCGGCGGCCATGTCCATTGCCCGCAGGTGGCGCAGCGCTGGATGCGCAACTGGCCCTTGGACAGGCCATCCCAGAAGGGTTGATCGATGGTTTCGCTCATGTTTTTCCTGCTAGCCAGCGGCGCCTGGCTATATGATCTTGACGGAAATCATAAAGCCGGTAGAAATTCAATCAACCAAATAAATAAATTTACCATCGAGGCGATGTTTGCCCGGAATTGGAGTTTGTCTGAATGCCGATGACCATCGATCATGCGTTCCGCTGGTGGGCCATGGAGCATCCCGATCGGGACATGATCGTGAGCAATGGCGAGCGGGTCAGCTATGCGGCGTTCAACCGTTGGGTGGGCCGGGTTGCGGCGATGTTCGTCGATCGGGGTTTCGTGCCCGGCGACCGCACTGTCATCTGCGCGGAAAATTCGACCGAATGGGTGGTTGCCATGCTGGCCTCGATCCGCGCTGGGGGCATGTCGGCGGGGGTCAGCACCAAGCTGGTGAAGAGCGAACTCGACTGGCTGGTGCAGGACTATACGCCGCGTGTTCTCGTCACGGACGAAGCCAATGCGCCCAAGGTGGCGCGCGCGCCGGCGGTGCTGATCGATTGCGCGGAGATTGCGGCGCTTCGGCAGGGCGAGGATCGCGATGTGCGGCTGGCCTTGAAGGACGAGGATATCACCATCATCGTCACGACCAGCGGCTCCACCGCCCGGCCCAAGGGCGTGATGTTCACAAACCGCGCGATCTGCGAGCATAATATGTGGCAGCTGGTCAGCGATCCGCTGACTGGTCCCTATCGCCGCCTGCTGGTCGCGCCGATGAGCACTTCGGCCGGGACCATGCCCTTCCTCCACACTTTGCTGTCGGGCGGCACCGCCTTTCTGGAAAGCAGGTTCGACGCGGCCGAAGCCTTGCGCCTGATCACGGAAGAGGGCGTCAATTTCGTCACCGGCGCGCCGATCTTCTTCCAGCGCATGGCCGACCTGCCGGAATTCGATGCGGCCGATGTGAGACACCTCGACATCGCCCATACCGGCGGTGCTACCGTCGTCCAGCCGCTGCTGGAGAAATGGGCGGCCAAGGGCGTGTTGCTGCGCCAGATGTTCGGGCAGACCGAAAGCGGCGGCACCGGTGTCATCAACGCGCGCCACCATGCGCTGAGCCGCCCCGAAATGTGCGGCGGCATGATGATGTTCACCGACGTCGCGGTGATGGATGCCGACGGCAACATGCTGCCGCCCGGCGAGCAGGGCGAGATCGTGCTGCGTGGGCCGGGCATGATGGCGGGCTATTGGAACAATCCGGCGGCAACGGCCGAGGCGATCTGCGACGGCTGGCTGCATACGGGCGATCTGGGCGTGCTGGACGAGCTGGGGCTGGTGCGGATGGTGGACCGGATGAAGGACATCATCATTTCGGGCGGCCTCAACATCTCCGCGGCCGAAGTGGAGCGGGTGATACTGGAACTGGGCGTCGAGGAAGTGGCGGTGATCGCGGCGCGCGACGACAAGTTCGGCGAGGTGCCGATGGCGGTGGTGTTCGGCAGCGTGCCGGAAACCGAGCAGCTGATCGCCCATTGCTGTGAGCATCTGTCCAACTTCAAGGTGCCGCGCTATCTGATCCGGTCGGAAGAGCCGCTGCCGCGCCTTGCTTCGGGCAAGATTTCCAAGCCTGCGCTGCGGGCGCTTTATGGTGGTGACAAGCCCTTGCCGGAGCGGGTGCGCTGAACCGTCAGGCGGTGGCGACGCGTCCGCCGTCGACGAAGATCACCTGACCCGTCACATAGCTGGATGCCGGAGAGGCGAGGTAGAGGACCGCGCCGACCACTTCGTCTGGTGAGCCCATGCGGGCAAGGGGAAAGGCTCTGGCGGCGGCGCGCATCGTTTCGGATCGCTGCGTCGCCTCGATATTGGAGGGTGCGATGGCGTTGAAGCGCACTTCGGGACCGCAGCCCTTGGCGAGATAGGTCGTCATCGTCGCCAGCGCCGATTTGGTGGCGGCATAGGCCATCGCGGGCATGATCGGCGTGAAGGCAGCCGCTGCCAGATTATTGATGATGACGCCGCCGCCGCGTGCCTTCATGCTCGGCACCAACGCTTTGGCGAGGCGGAATGGTGCCATGACATTGAGGTTGAAGCAGGCGCTCCAATCCTCTTCCGTGCAATCGAGCGGAGAGACATAGCCGGTGAAGGTGCGGTAATGGCCCGCATCGAGCGCAAAGGCGTTGTAAAAGGCGATATCGATGCCGCCGAACCGTTCTGTCGCAAAGGCCAGCAGGCGGTCGAGCGCTACCGGATCGCCCGCGTCGGTCGCAAGCCCGGCGGCAACGTCGCCATGCCGGGAACGCAGCGTCTCAACCAGATTGTCCACCGCGTCCGCGCTGCGAGCAGCGACGACGACATTGGCCCCTGCCTCCGCAAAGCCATGGGCGACGGCCGAACCGATGGCCGGACCGATGCCAAGGACCAGCGCGGTCTTGCCGTCGAGACAGAAGCGATCGAGTGCGGATGACTGGGTCAAGCGGCGATCCTCCTGATGCTGACGGGAATGGAGGAAAAGCGCGGCATGGCGTTGATCTTCTCGACAAAGCAGTCGGTGCGCACGAGCAGGTTGGTCGAAACGCCCATTGCCTCGAACGGCAATTCTTCTTCGGGCAGGCCGCCCCAGCAATGGCTCATCGACAGCGTACCTGGCCGCACGGTGGGATCGGTGGCGGCGATGGCGATGATGGTGCCGGCATCGGACTCGATCTCGACATGGGCGCCTTCCTCCAGCCCCAGTGCGGCCATGTCGTCGGGATGGAGATTAGCGTCATTATAGGGGTGACGGCGGCGCAGTTCGGGCTGGATGATGCCCAGGGAGTTCATGATGCCGCGCAGGCGCCGGACCGTCAGCAAATGGGTGAAGGGGGCTGGGGCCTCTGGTCCATGTTCCGCCAGCAACTCCTCGATCTCCGCTGCGACATCGTCGGGGATGACGTCGAAACGGGGCGTATCCTCGCTGGCGGGCGGCTGGACGAAGGCGGGTTCGACATCGAAGATCTTGCCGCCCGGATGGCGCTTGATCTCCTCGAACGGCACCTGCGAGTCCTTGAGGACGAGGGCGAGCAGATCGTCCGTCGTCGGTGGCGTGCTGGGGTCCAGCTTCGTGCCCATGAAGGGCAGGGGGATGCCCAGCCGGCTGCACAAGGCCCAATAGGGATACCAGTCGTCCACTACCTCCGACCCGCTTGGCGGTTCGACCGCGGGCGGTACATATTGCACGAAGGGGGCGTCGATCAGTGGCTCATAATGGGGCGGCGGAACCGTGTCGGTGCGCTCGAACATCAGGCGCGGCGGCAGGATATAGTCGCATAATTTGGCCGTCGCGGTCATGAAGGGTTCGATGGCGACCAGCAGGTCGAGCGCCTTCAGCGCGCCGATCGCCTTATTCTGGTCGGGCAGGGCGACGGCGGGATTGGCGCCGTTCACGAAGAGGGCTCGGATGCGGCCTGGATCGTCGCGCAATATCTCGTCCGCCAGCACACCGCTCATCAACTCGCCGAACAGGGTGCCATGGCCGGTTCCGGTCCTGGGGCTGCTTTCCCATTCGCGGAAGGGGGCGACGACCTCTGCCACGAAGGGACGGCGCTTGTTCTGCACGCCGGGATTGGGGATGCGGTCGCCCTCGCGATAGAAGCGGCCGCAGATCACGTTCAGGCATTCGACCATATGATCGGCCAGGTTGGAACGGGGCGACATGGAGGGACCCGTGCCGCAGGTCGCAATGCCCTTGGCGCTGTCGCGGGCGAACATCTCCGTCGCAGCGCGCAACTGGCCGGGGTCGATCCCGGCGCGGGCGGCGACAAGGTCGGGGGTGAAGGGCGCCACCGCCTCGGCCAATCGGTCGAGATCCTTGACATGCCGGTCGCAAAAGGCCCGATCGTGCCAGCCTTCCGCCAGAATCATGCGGATCATGCCGGCGGCGATGGTGATATCCTCGCCGGGGCGGCATTGCAGATGCAGGTTTGCGTTTTGTGCGGTTTCGGTGCGGCGCGGATCGATGACGACCAGCTTCATGCCGCGTTTCAGCGCCGCCTTCATCCGCTTGACGGGATCATAGGTGAAATTGGTGACGGCGACCGACAGCAGCGGATTGCCGCCGAAGATCATCATCACGTCGCAGTCCTGAAGTCGGGGCTTGCCCGCGTTCCAATAGCCCATGCGG
Source organism: Sphingobium sp. EM0848 (assembly GCF_013375555.1). NCBI lineage: Bacteria > Pseudomonadati > Pseudomonadota > Alphaproteobacteria > Sphingomonadales > Sphingobiaceae > Sphingobium > Sphingobium sp. EM0848. The sequence continues at coordinate 482,087 of NZ_JABXWB010000005.1, read as the reverse complement.
CGCATCGTCACCTGCTTGCAGGACTGGTCGATGGTGATGGTCGTGAACAGGCGGGTGGAGTTGATCGCGGTCAGCCAGGCATTCAGGAACAGATGGCCGGTGACATTCTTCCAGACCTGCGTGCCCTTGAACACGGCGACGGATTCTCCGCCGCTCTCGTCGAGAATGACGCCCAGCCTTTCGGCTATCTCGTCCAGTGCGGTTTCGAGGGGGATTTCGCTGAAACTGCCGTCCGGCTGGCGCTTGAGCGGGCGCAGGATGCGGCCGGGCTGATACATGGCCTCGACCGACTGAAGGCCGCGAATGCAGGCGAAACCGTCGGTGAGCGGGCTTTCCCGGTCGCCGCGCACCGATGTCAGCTGCCCATCATCGTCAATCGTGGCGACCATGGAGCAAGCGCCGCAGCAATAGCGGCAGGCGGTCTTCGTCGTGCGCATTCCGTCTCTCCTCACGGTCATATTAGTCCTATAAAATTTAATCGTGCAATTGAAAAAATGTCCTCTGCCCGTTGACGCGCCCGTTGTTGCATGCCAGCTAATTATTCGATTAAAACCTTGGGAGAGGCGCGCATCATGTCGGCAATGCAGGCGACCATCGATATGGCCTTGCGCTTCTGGGCAAAGGAAAGGCCGGATCAGACGGCCATCCGCGTTTCTGACGTCGCGCTCAGCTATCGGGAGCTGGATGGCTGGGTCGGTCGAGTCGCGAATTTGCTGGCGGCGCAGGGGCTGGTTCCCGGCGAACGGCTCGCCTTTTATGGCGAAACATCGATCCATTGGTGCGTCACCGCCTTCGCCGCCATCCGCTGCGGCGCCATTGTCGCGCCGATCAACTCGCGCATGGTCCCGGCTGAGGTCGACTATCTGCTGGGGCAATATGAGCCCCGCCTGATCTTCGTCGATGCCGAAGGGGGCGAGCGGCTCAAGGACAGCGAAGCCGTTGCCCATGTCGCCAAGCTGCGGCCGGAGGAGGTGGCGAGCCTGCGCTCGGGGGAGGCTTCGGCCGAGATTCTGGCACTCGATCCCGATGCGCCGATGGCGATCATCACCACCAGCGGATCGACCGCCCGGCCCAAGGGCGTCGTTTATTCGCACCGCGCGATGATCGAATATGCGTGGGAGGAATATGTCCATAATGCGCCCGATCTGGACGGTGGGCCGACGCGACTGCTGAGCACCGCGCCGCTCAGCACGGCGGGCGGGTTCAACCTGATGGTTCATATGATCGTCATCGGCGGGACCATCTATCTGCTGGAGAAGTTTGAGTCCGAAGCGGCGCTGGCCTTGCTGCGCGAAGAGCGGATCAACAGCTTTCGCGCGGCGCCGATCTTCTTTCAGCGCATTGCCGAACTGCCGGATTTCGCCGGCGCGGACCTGTCCTTCATCCGCACCGCCACCATCGGGGGCGCGGCGCCGCCGCCCTGGTTGCAGCAGGCGTGGTTTGACCGGGGCGTGGCGCTGCGGCAGCTCTATGGCCAGACGGAGGCGGGCGGCGCTGTGACCGTCAATCCGGTGCGCTATGCCCGCAGCCATCCCGATCGCTGCGGCTTTGGCGGACCCTTCACCCAGATCACGATCATCGATGCGGAGGGGAAGCGTGTGCCACCCGGCACGCCCGGCCAGATCATCGTGCGCAAGCCGGGCGTGATGATCGGCTATTGGCGCAACCCGCAAGCCACTGCCGAGGCGCTGATCGACGGCTGGCTGCATACCGGCGACATTGGCGAGGTCGATGAACTGGGCCTGCTCAAAATGGTCGACCGGATGAAGGATTTCATCAAATCGGGTGGCTTCAACATCTCCGCCGCCGAGGTCGAGCGCGTGATCATGGAGGTCGATGGCGTGACTGAGGTCGCGATCCTCGCCGTGCCGGACGACAGGTTCGGGGAAACGCCGCTGGCAATCGTCCATGGCGCCGATTGCTGCACGGATGCCATCATGGCGCATTGCCAGAGCCAATTGTCGAGCTTCAAACTGCCGCGCTACATTGTCGTGTCGGACGCGCCCTTGCCCCGGCTGGCGATGGGCAAGATTTCCAAGCCAGCCCTGCGGATGCTCTACAAGGATGCGCGGCTGCCGGCACCGGTGCGATAAGCGGGAGAGACAGGATGAAAGCCTTGGTCAGTCAAGCGGTGGGCGGCCCTGAAACTCTGGTGATCCATGAGCGGCCCGTGCCCCAGCCCGGACCCGGCGAAGTTCGCATCCGCGTGGCGGCCTGCGGCATCAACTATCCCGACGCGCTGATCATCGAGGACCGCTATCAGTTCCGGCCCGAACGCCCCTTCTCGCCCGGCGCGGAAGTGAGCGGCGTCATCGATGCCGTGGGCGAGGGGGTAAGCGGCTTTGCGGTCGGCGACCGCGTGCTGGGCGGGGCGGTGTACGGCGGCCTTGCCGAGCAGTTGGTGATCGCGGCGTGGCGCTGTTTCCGCATTCCCGACGAAATGCCCTTCGATCAAGCGGCGGCCTTTTTGATGACCTATGGCACGTCGCATTATGCCTTGAAGGATCGGGCGCGATTGCAGCCGGGCGAGAAGCTGCTGATTCTGGGCGCGGCTGGCGGGGTGGGGCTGGCTGCGGTGGAACTGGGCAAGCACATGGGTGCCAAGGTGATCGCGGGCGTCTCCAGCGAGGCGAAGGCCGATGTCGTCCGGCGTCATGGCGCGGACGAGGCGATCGTCTATCCGGCGGGACCGCTCGAAAAGACGCAGGCGCGTGCCTTCACTGACGCGGCCAAGGTTGCCGCGGGCGGCGATGTTGATGTGGTCTATGACGGCGTGGGGGGCAGCTATTCCGAGCCTGCGTTGCGGACGCTTGGCTGGGACGGGCGGTTTCTGGTGGTCGGCTTTCCGGCTGGCATTGCCAGCATCCCGCTCAACCTGCCGCTGCTCAAATCCTGCTATATTACGGGCGTCTTCTGGGGCGCGTCGATCGAGCGCGATCCTGATGGCTTCCGCGACAATGTGCGGGAATTGTTCGGCTGGTATCGCGACGGGAGCCTCAAGCCCCTGGTATCGGATCGCTTTCCCCTGGCGCGTGGTGGCGAGGCGATCGCCCTGCTCTCGTCGCGCAAGGCCGTGGGCAAGATCGTCGTCGAGATGGAATAGGAAATGCTCATGCAACAGTCACCCGCGCCCGAAATCAGCCGGGTTTTGGAAGGTCAGATCGCGCTTGTGACAGGCGCTTCATCGGGCCTTGGTCGCCGCTTCGCGGAAACGCTGGCGGCGGCAGGCGCGCGCGTTGCGGTCGCGGCGCGGCGTGCCGACCGGCTGGACGATCTGGTCGCGACCATCGAGGCCCGAGGGGGCAAGGCGGTGGCGATCGCCCTCGACCTGATGGACCCTGTCGCAATTGTCGCAGCGGTCGACAGGGCCGAGGCGGCCTTGGGCGGTCCCGTCACGATCCTGGTCAACAATGCCGGGATTTCCGAGGCACGCAGCGCGCTCAAGCAGAGCGTCGAGGAAATGGACCGGCTCTATGCTGTCAATGTGCGTGCGCCTTTCCTGCTGGCGCAGAAGGTTGCGGGCGGCCTGATCGACGCGGGAAGGAAGGGCCGGATCATCAACATCTCGTCCATCGGCGCGTTCAACTATGACGGCAAGATTGCCTGCGCCATGTATGTGGCGACCAAGAGTGCGGTGGTTCGCCTGACCGAAGCGCTCTCCGTGGAGTGGGCGCCCAAGGGGATCAGCGTGAATGCGATCGCGCCGGGCTTCTTCCGATCGGAAATGAGCGCGGCCAGCATCGAGCGGCAAGGGGAGGAGGTCTTCGCCTCCATTATGCCGCGCAAGCGGATCGCTGAACCGCATATGCTGGATTCAACTTTGCTCTATCTCGCGTCCCCGGCGTCGGAGGGCGTGACGGGCACTTGCATCAAGGTCGATGACTCGCAACTGCCGCGCTGATGGTTGCAATTAACCGATTAAACTATACAGGGATGAACAGTGGAAAGTGATTCAGCCAACGGGGCGTGCCATGGAATATGAACTGATCGAGGTCGAATATCAGGGGGCTGTCGGCATCCTGCGGCTCAATCAGCCGGACAAGCTGAACGCGATGTCGGAAGCGATGGCGGAAGAGATCGCCAAGGCCGTCGATCAGATCGAAACCTCGGCGCGGGTGATGGTCGTGACCGGCGCGGGCCGGGCCTTTTGTTCGGGCGCTGATCTGGGGGAAATTCCCGAGGATTTCGGCCTCGTTCTGGAAACCCACATCAATCCGCTGATGACGCGTTTGCGCAATCTGTCGATCCCCTGGATCAGCGCCGTGCGCGGCGCGGCGGCAGGGGTGGGCTGCTCGCTGGCGTTGGCGGCCGACATGATTCTGGCCAGCGAAACCGCTTGTTTCCTTCAGGCGTTCAGCAAGGTCGGGCTTTGCCCCGATGGCGGTTCCTCTCATCTGCTCGCTCGCACGATCGGTCGTCCGCGCGCCATGGAAATGATGTTGCTGGGGGACAGGCTTCCAGCGGGGACGGCGCTCGAATGGGGTCTCATCAACCGGGTGGCGGCGGATGATGCGCTGGAGAGCGAGGCGCTGGCTCTTGCGGAGCGTCTCGCCCATGGTCCGCGCAGCCTGTCCCTGATCCGCGCCATGGCCTGGCACGCTGTCGACGCCGATTGGCAGAGTGCGCTCGGCCGGGAACGGCGGGACCAGAAGACTGCTGGAAATAGCGCTGACTGCGCCGAGGGTATCGCCGCCTTCCTTGAAAAGCGTAAAGCCGTGTTTACCGGAGCCTGAATCATGCCCTACGGTTATTCCTTCGATCTTGGCAACCGCGTGGTGATGATTACCGGCGCCTCGTCCGGCATCGGCAAGCATCTCGCCCGCCGCTGCGCCGAAAGCGGGGCCAAGGTGGTGCTGGCCGCACGGCGGACCGCGATGCTGGACGATGTGCAGGCCGCCATCGAAGCGGCGGGCGGACAAGCGCTCGCGGTTCAGATGGACGTGGCCGATGAAGAGTCCACCATGGCTGCCTTCGACGCGGCCGAGGCGGCCTTCGGGCCGGTCGACAGTGTCGTTGCCAATGCCGGTGTGGCGATCGGCGGTAGCGCGCTGGGCCTGCCGATGGACAAGTTCGACCAGATGACCGGGGTTAATTTCCGCGGCGTGTTCCTGACCGCGCGCGAGGCGGCGCGGCGCATGATCGCGGCAGGCGCCGCCGACCGCCAGCATGGCCGGATCGTGCTGATTTCCTCGATCACCGCCAGCTTCATCGATGCGGGCCAGGTCACCTATGCCGCGACCAAGGCGGGCGTGGTGCAGATGGGCCGTGCCATGGCGCATGACTGGGCGAACAAGGGCATCAACGTCAATGTGGTCTGCCCCGGTTATATCCGCACGGAACTGACGGATCAGCATCTCGATAATGCTGGGGGCAAGGCGCTGGTCGACGGGTTCGTGCGCAAGCGGATCATGGGGATCAACGTGCTGGACCCCACCATCCTTTATCTCTGTTCGGACGCGAGCGCGGAAGTCACCGGCTCGGTCTTCACCATCGATGATGGCCAGTCGCTGTAACGACGGCCCAGGCTTTTACTGGAGAATGCAAGTGAGCGAAGCGGCTGTGGCAGAAGGGGTTTCCACCTATAAGGTGACGGACGGCGTTGCCGTGCTGGCGATCGATTCACCGCCGGTCAATGCGCTGGGCTATTCCGTGCGTGTGGCGCTGGATGAGGGGATCAGCCGTGCGGTGGCCGATGATGCCGCCAAGGCGCTGATCATCCGCTGTGATGGCCGCACCTTCTTTGCGGGCGCTGACATCAGCGAGTTCGGTGGCGAACTGCGCAAGCCCGACCTTAACGATATATTCTTGGCGATAGAGGCGTCGGCCAAGCCGGTCGTTGCGGCGATCCACGGCACGGCGCTGGGCGGCGGGTTCGAACTGGCGCTGGCCTGCCATTATCGCGTGGCGGTGGCGTCCGCCAAGGTCGGCCTGCCCGAAGTGTCGCTCGGCCTGCTGCCCGGCGCTGGCGGTACGCAGCGCACGCCGCGCATCGCTGGCGTCGAAACGGCGCTGGAGCTGATCGTCGGCGGCCGTCCGCTGGGCGCGGCCAAGGCGCAGAAGACGGGATTGATCGACGAGATCATCGAAGGCGATCTGGAGGCGGGCGCGGTCGCCTATGCCCGCAAGCTGGTGGAGGAAGGCGCGCCGCTGCGCCGCGTGCGCGACATGAGCGTCGATCTAGACCCGGAGGCGGCCAAGGCGGCCATCGAAGCCTATCGCGCCGCGCACAAGCGCGACTTCCGGGGCTTCAAGGCGCCCGGCAATATCGTCAAGGCCATCGAGGCGGCGGCGACCCTGCCCTTTGATGAAGGGCTGAAGCGCGAATGGGAACTGTTCGAGGAGCTGATGAGCTCCAGCGAATCCATCGCCCAGCGCCATCTCTTCTTTGCCGAACGCACGGCGGGCAAGATTCCCGTCGCCAGGGATGTAAAGCCGCTTGTCGTCGCCAGCGTGGCGGTGATCGGCGCGGGCACCATGGGCAGCGGCATCGCGACGGCCTTCCTGAATGCGGGTGTGCCGGTGACGCTGGTCGACCGCGACGAGGCGGCGGTAGAGCGCGGCGCGGGCGGCATTCGCAAGACCTTTGCCGGTCTCGTCGCCAAGGGACGCATTACCGAAGCCGAGGGGGATCGTCGCTCCGGCCTGCTGACGACCAGCACCGATCTCGCCAGCGCGGTCGCCCCTGTCGATCTGGTGATGGAAGCGGTGTTCGAGGATATTGACCTCAAGAAAACCGTCTTCGCCCAGATCGATGCGGCGGCGAAGCAGGGTGCGATCCTGGCGAGCAACACGTCCTTCCTCGATCTCGACAGAATCGCGGCGGCGACCTCGCGCCCGGAATGGGTGATCGGCCTGCATTTCTTCGCGCCTGCCAATATCATGCGGTTGCTCGAAGTGGTGCGCGGCGCCAAGACCTCTGACCCGGTGATCGCCACCGGCATGGCCATTGGCCGCCAACTGGGCAAGATCGCGGTGCTGTCGGGCGTGTGCGATGGCTTCATCGCCAATCGCGCCATGACGCCCCGGATGAGTTCCGCCGAGGCTCTGGTGCTGGAAGGCCCGACCCCGGCGCAGGTCGACAAGGCGATCAACGACTATGGTTTCGCCATGGGGCCGTTCCAGATGATCGACCTCGTCGGCCTGGACGTCATCGGCTGGGACCGGGAGAATAGCGCTGGCCGCACCGTGCAGGAGGTGCTGTGCGAAATGGACCGCTGGGGCCAGAAGAAGAATGGCGGCTATTATGATTATGACGAGGCGCGCCGGGCCTCGCCCTCGCCGGTCGCCGAAAAGGTCATCCGCGATTTTGCCGAAAAGACCGGCGTGCCGCAGCGCAGTTTCACCGATGCCGAGATTGTCGAACGGCTGCTCTACCCGGTGGTGAATGAGGGCGCCAGGATCGTGGAGGAGGGGATCGCGCTGCGTGCCTCCGACGTCGATGTGGCGCTGGTGACGGGCTATGGCTGGCCGGTCTGGACCGGCGGACCGATGTGCTGGGCCGACAGCGTGGGCCTGCCCAAGATCGTTGCCGCGCTGGATGAGATCATCGGCCCGGACGCCGTGTCGCCCCTGCTGCGCAAGCTGGCGGCCGAAGGCGGCAGCCTCACCTGATCATAGGGATAAAAGGAGCAAAGGAACATGGCTGAAGCCTATATCGTCGCGGCAGGCCGCACCGCCGGGGGGCGCCGGAACGGGAAGCTGGCGAGCTGGCACCCGGCCGATCTTGCTGGAACCGTGCTGGACGCGCTGGTCGACCGCAGCGGCATCGACCCCGCGCTGATCGAGGATGTGATCCTGGGCTGCGTCAGCCAGGTCGGTGAGCAGAGCATGCATATCGGGCGCAGCGCGGTCATGGCCTCCAGCCTGCCCGACAGCGTGCCCGCCGTGACCATCGACCGCCAGTGCGGATCGTCGCAGCAGGCGATCCAGTTCGCCGCGCAGGCGGTGATGAGCGGGACGCAGGATGTCGTCATCGCCTGTGGTGTCGAGAGCATGACCCGCGTGCCGATGGGTACGCCCGCGGGGCTCGCGGCAAAGGCGGGCATTGGCGTTGGTCCCTGGTCGCAGAAGATCAAGAACCGCTATGGCGTGGAGGAATTCAGCCAGTTCTACGGCGCCGAGATGATCGCGGACAAATGGGGCTTTTCCCGCGAGGATCTGGATCGCTATGCGTTGGAAAGCCATCGCCGCGCAGTCGCGGCAACGGAAAGTGGCGCCTTCGACGCGGAAATCGTGCCGGTCGAGGTCGACGATGGCGAGGGCGGCCGCACGCTGCACGTCAAGGATGAGGGCATTCGCTACGACGCCTCGATGGAGTCGATGGCGGGCGTGAAGCTGATCCAGGAAGGCGGCAAGATCACCGCGGCCAGCGCCAGCCAGATTTGCGACGGCGCGTCGGGTGTGCTGGTGGTCAGCGAGCGGGCATTGAAAGCCCATGGCCTGACGCCGCTGGCGCGCATCCACAATCTGACGGTGACGGCGGGCGATCCGGTCATCATGCTGGAAGAACCGCTGCCGGCGACCGAGCGGGCCTTGAGCCGCGCGGGGATGAAGATCGGTGACATCGACCTTTATGAAGTGAACGAGGCCTTTGCGCCGATTCCGCTCGCCTGGTTGAAGGCGCTGGAGGCTGATCATGCGCGGCTGAACGTCAATGGCGGGGCGATTGCGCTTGGTCATCCGTTGGGCGCTTCGGGCACCAAGCTGATGACGACGCTGATCCATGCGCTCAAGGCCCGGGGCAAGCGCTGGGGCCTGCAAACCATGTGCGAGGGCGGCGGCATCGCCAACGTCACCATCGTCGAGGCGCTCTGATCATGGCGGGGCCCCTCACAGGCGTGCGCATCATCGAGATGGGCGGGATCGGGCCGGGGCCTTTTGCGGGCATGATGCTGGCCGATCATGGCGCGGAGGTGATCCGCGTCGATCGGCCGGGTACGCCGCATGATCCGTGGGACCCGCTCTTGCGGTCGCGGACGTCGGTGGTGCTGAACCTCAAGTCGCCCGACGATGTCGCGACCCTGCGGGCGCTGTGCAAGACGGCCGATGGGCTGATCGAAGGCTATCGGCCGGGGGTCATGGAGCGGCTGGGGCTGGGGCCAGATGTGCTGCTGGCCGACAATCCCAAGCTCGTCTATGGCCGCATGACGGGCTGGGGCCAGACCGGGCCCTGGTCCGCCGCTGCCGGGCATGACATTAATTATATCGCTCTGTCGGGTGTGCTGGGCATGGTCGGCGTCGCCGGGCAGAAGCCGGTGGTGCCGCTCAATCTGGCGGGCGATTTCGGCGGTGGCGGCATGATGCTGGCCTTCGCCATGGTGAGTGCGATCCTGGCAGCGCGGGGCGGCGGTGAGGGGCAGGTGATCGATTGCGCGATGACCGATGGCTCGGCTTTGCTGTCCGCAATGATGTGGGGCTTTCGCGCTCAGGGTAGCTGGCACGAAGCGCATGGCACGAACCTGCTGGACGGTGGCGCCCCTTATTATGACAGCTATGAAACGGCGGATGGCCGCGCCATGGCGATCGGCGCGATCGAGCCGCAATTTTACGCACTGCTTCGCAAGGTGACGGGCACCGAGGGAGATCCTTTGTTCGACGAACAGGAGGACCGCACCCTCTGGCCCCGGCAGAAGGAGGCGCTGGCTGCGATCTTCCGCACGCGCACGCGGGACGAATGGGCGGAGGCCTTTGGCATATCGGATGCCTGCGCTGCGCCGATATTGAGCATGTCGGAGGCGATCGAACATCCCCAAAATCGCGCGCGGGAGACGTTCATTGCGGTGGGCGGTCATGTCCAGCCTGCCCCGGCGCCGCGTTATTCGAAGACGCCATGCGATGCGCCTCAAATGCCCGCTCAACCCGGCAGTGACACCGACGCCGTCCGTGCGACAGCCGGCCGTGCGGCATGAAATAGCTTGACAACCGACTTCCTAGTCGCGAGGCAGGAGAATTGCTTTTCAATTGATCAATTACTGCAGTGGGATTGGGTTCGGACATGGCGTCGAAGGTGGAGCGGGTCGAAGTGGAGGAGCCGAAAGTTTCGTCCCGCGAAATATTGCTGAACGCGGCTGGCGCGCTGATGACAGAGCGCAGCACTGTCGACATTTCGCTCAGCGACATTGCCAAGCATTCGGGTCTCAACTCCGCGCTGGTGAAATATTATTTCGGCACCAAGCAGGGCATGATGCTGGCCTTGGTCGAAGACGTGCTGGGCAAGAGCCTCGAACGGCTCGACGAACTGGTCGCAATGGAAATGAGCGCGACGGAAAAGCTGAAGCTGCACGTCCAGGCGATCATCACCATTTATTTCCGCTATCCGTTCATCAACCGCCTCATCCACTATCTGTTCGAGGACCCCGAGGCGGGCAAGGAAGTCGCGGAGAAGATTTCCAAGCCGCTCGCGGAAACGCAGCGCCATCTGCTCGAACAGGGCTTCGCCACCGGGGAGTTCAAGCCGGTCGATCCGATGATGTTCTATTTCATCATCCTGGGCGCGTGCGACCATCTGTTCTTCGGCCAGCATATCCTGCGCGAAGCCTTTGGCATCAACGTGATCGATGACGCCATGCGTCGCCGCTACACCAAGACGCTGCTGGACATGATCCTGGGTGGCATCCTTCAGGACAAGGGCGCGGACGCGGCTTGAGGCATGAGAGTCCGGCTTAAGCGATAAGCTGTTCCTGCGCAGGAACAGCTTATCGCTTCCATCTCATTGGAACGGACTCCAGCGGATCAGCCAATGATCCCGCTATTGCCGAAAATCGCTGAACTGACGGTGGGCGCTGCCGGGCCACCGGCCAACAGGCAGGTTCTGGCATCAGGCACCGGGTTGGCGGATTCCCCGCGCAGACAACGTACCGCCTCGATCGCCATGCCGATGCCGTGGATGAAGCCCTGCGCTGTATTGCCGCCATGGGTGTTGACCGGCAGGCCACCGCCCGGCGCGATCAGATTTTCGAAGCGCACGAATTCCGCTACATTCTCATAAGTACAAAAGCCGTGGTCGATCAGCGACGCGACGCCCTGAGCCGAGAAATTCTCGTAAATCTGGGCGACATCGATATCGGCGGGCGTCAGGTCGGTCTGTTCCCAGAGGCGGCGCGCCACGGTCGCGAAACCGGCCGATGCATAATCCTCATCATTGTCGAGGAGGTCGCCCCAGCCCTTGCCGGTGCCCTGCGTCGCGCCCAGCAGATAGACCGGCGGCTTGGCGAGGTTGCGGGCGTGCTCGGCTGAAACCAGCAATAAGGCACCCGCGCCATCATTCTCGCGTGAGCAGTCGAACAGGCGGAACGGTTCGGCAATGAGGCGTGATCCGGCATAGGCGTCATGGTCGAAAGCGGTCTGATAGGCGATGGCGTCGGGATTGTGACTGCCATGATAATAACAGGCCTTGAGGAACTCTTCGGCGGTGGATTCCGGCACGCCATGATATTCGAACAGGCGCTGAGCCCGCATCGCGCACACCTGTGCCGGGGCGACGATCCCCGCCGCGACCATGTGGCGGTTGAGATGGTGCGCCATGACCGCCGCTGACAGGCGCCCGCTCATATCCTGCACCAGCGCGCGGAATATCACGACCGCCTTGGCCTGCCCCGAGATGATGGCAGCGGCTGCATCGGCAAAAGCGCCGGCAATGCCGCCTCCGCCTCCGCCGAGCACCGCCATGGACCAGTTCAGTTCCTTTGTCCCCAGAGCGGACATCAGTCGCGCAGGCTCATTCTTGTCATCGCCATAGGTGACGAAACCGTCGACATCGGCGGGGGCCAGTCCGGCATCCTCACAGGCATCGACGATCGCATGGGTCAGCGCCTGTTGCTCCGACATGGGGGCGCTGGCGCGCCTGAACTGGCGGATGCCGACGCCTGCGACGGCGGTCTTTGCATAGAAGGTCTTGTTCATCTTATGCTTCCCCTCCATCGCGCAGCCGCCAGATGATCACGGGTACATCTTCCTCGCCAAACCGGGTGGACCCGATCCGGCCGGTGATCGGCGCGCCGATCCGTACCCGATCCTCTTCCCCCACGCCTTCCAGCAGGCCCATCAGCCGCTTGCCATCGGTCCCGTCAATCTCCGCGAGCAGGCTGACATAGGGAAGGGGCAGCGCTTCCGTGCCGCCGAAGCGATGCCATGTCCGCGTCCAGGAGAAGATATGGCCAGAAAGCGGCACGTCCTGCCATTCGCTGCCCCAATGGCCGCATTCGCCGCAGCGTGCGGCTACCGGCCATTGCCACTGCCCGCAACCACTGCATCGCGGCAGGGAAAGCTTGCCTTCGGCGAGGCTGCTCCAATAGGGGGTTTCGAGACCAGTGTGACCGATCATGGGTTATCCTCGCACGCTTCTATCCCTGCGGATAGAACTTAAAACAGAATATCAGTCAATCGATTAAATAATGCCAGCTCTCGCTAGTCTCCTTCAGATCGAGCGAGCGATCACTTCCTTCATGATTTCCGATGTGCCGCCATAGATGCGAGTAACGCGCGCATCGCGCCACAGCCGCGCGATCGGATATTCGTTCATATAGCCCGCGCCGCCATGCAGTTGCAGGCATTTGTCGGTGATCCGGTTCAGCAATTCGGTGTGGTGGAGCTTGGCCGAGGAGGCTTCGGCGGTGGTCAACTCGCCCCGGATATGCCGCGCGATCGCCCAGTCCAGATGCGCCCATCCGACCTGCAACTGGGTCTTGATCTCGGCCAGGATGAAGCGGCTGTTCTGGAAATCGAAGACGGCCTGGCCAAAGGCCTTGCGCTCCTTGGTGAAGTCGACGGTCAGATCGAAGGCATGCTGGCTGCTGCCCATGGCGCCGATGGCGATGGCCAGCCTTTCCTGTGGCAATTGCGTCATCAGCGCGGCAAAGCCCTGACCTTCTCCGCTGAGCAGATTGGAGACGGGCACGCGGACATCATGGAAGAAGAGTTCGGACGTATCCGCCTGATGCTGGCCGATCTTGTCGAGATTGCGTCCCTTTTCAAAGCCCGCCCGGTCCGCTTCCACCAGGATCAGCGAGACGCCCCGCGCCCCGGCATTGGGATCGGTCTTGGCCGCCAGGATCACCAGATCGCAATGCTGGCCATTGGTGATGTAGGTCTTGGCGCCGTTGATGACATAGGCGTCGCCCTCGCGCTGGGCCGTGGTGCGGATCGCCTGAAGGTCCGAGCCGGTACCCGGTTCGGTCATGGCGATGGCCGTCACTGCCTCGCCGGACACCATGCGCGGCAGCCAGGTCCGCTTCTGCTCCTCCGAGCCATAGGCGACGATATAATCGGCGGTGATGTCCGACTGGAGCGTAATCCCGGATGAGCAGCCGGCATAGGCCAGTTCCTCATCGACAATGGCATTATAGCCATAGTCCAGCCCCAGCCCGCCATATTCCGCCGGCACGGTCGGACACAGCAATCCGGCCTCGCCTGCCTTGTTCCAGAAACCGCGGTCGATAATGCCCGCCGCTTCCCAGCGGTCATTGTTCGGCAGTACCTCCCGCTCCACGAATCGGCGCACCGAATTGCGGAACATGGCGTGTCCGTCCTCATAGGGGAGTCGCCCTTCGGTCGGTATCATGGCATCATCCTCTACTGTTTCGGACAGAAAATTAATCAAATGCCCGATTAATTTCGGTTTGCTTGGGGCGGAAGCCGGTGATAGTCAAGCATCAAGCGAACAGTTTTTGCAGGATCGAGAGGACGCGGTGATGGACTTCGACACCCCCTATGTGATGACCATAGACGGTCGCGATGCGACCGGCCAGGGTATGATCGACATCGTCAATCCGGCGACCGGCCAGCCCTTTGCCAAGGCGCCGAGAGCGGACGCGGCGGATCTGGATGCCGCCGTTGCCGCCGCGCGCAAGGCGTTGCCAGGCTGGCGCGCGCTGCCGATCGAGGAACGGCGCAAGGCACTGGTCGGGATCAGCGGCGCCATCGCCGCGCGGGCAGAGGAATTTGGCCGTCTGTTCACGCAGGAGCAGGGCCGTCCGTTGGCCATGGCGATCGGTGAGATCAAACATGCCGCCTATTGGATCAAGGCGACGTCCAAGCTCGACCTGCCGGTGGACGTGACCGAGGACAGCGACACCCGCCGGATCGAGGTGCATCATGAGCCGGTCGGTGTCGTCGCCGCGATCGTGCCGTGGAATTTCCCGTTCCTGCTGGCGATCTGGAAGATCGCGCCGGCGCTGCTGGCGGGCAATACGCTGGTGGTGAAGCCCTCGCCTTTCACCCCGCTCTGTTCGCTCAAGCTGGGCGAGCTGATGCGCGAATTTCTGCCTGCGGGCGTGCTCAACGTCATTTCGGGCGGCGATGAGCTGGGGCCGCTGATGACGGCGCATCCGGGCTTCAACAAGATCAGCTTCACCGGCTCCACTGCTACGGGGAAGAAGGTGATGGAATCGGCCGCCCGTGACCTCAAGCGCGTGACGCTGGAGCTGGGCGGCAATGATGCCGCGATCATCCTGCCCGACGTCGATGTCGATGCGGTGGCGGAGCAGATTTTCTTCGGCGCCTTTTACAACAGCGCGCAGGTCTGCATCGCGACCAAGCGGCTCTATATTCATGAGGATGTGTACGACGCGCTGCGCGACCGGCTGCACGCCATTGCCCGGCGCGTGACTGTGGGCGACGGGTCGCAGCAGGGCAGCGATTACGGCCCGCTCCAGAATGCGCCGCAATATCGCCGGGTGCTGGGTCTGCTGGAGGAGGCGAAGGCGCAGGGGCTCACCTTGCTTCAGGGGCGCGATGTGCCAGAGCAGGGCTATTTCGTGCCCCTGACGCTGGTGGATAATCCGCCCGAGGAGTCGCGCGTGGTGCAGGAGGAAGCCTTTGGCCCGATCCTGCCGCTGCTCAAATATAGCGATCTGGACGAGGTGATCCAGCGCGCCAATGATAGCGAATATGGGCTGGCGGGCGCGGTCTGGTCGGGTGATATCGACAAGGCGGTGGCCGTCGCCAGGCGGATGGAAACCGGCACGGTCTGGATCAACCAGAATCTCCAGAACACGCCCTTCACGCCCTTTGCCGGGGTGAAGCAGTCGGGCATCGGCGTCGAAAATGGCCTGCCGGGCCTGCTGGAATTCACCCAGCCCAAGACTTTGTTCATTCCCAAGGTCTCCCAAGCGGTCGAGTGACGGGCATGGCGGCGCTGTTGCATCCTGCCCAAGTGGCGGCGGAACGGCCGGATCATCCGGCCTATGTGATGGCGTCGTCGGGCAAGGCGGTCAGCTATGCGGAGCTGGAGGCGCGGTCCAACCGGATCGCCCAGTGGCTGCGGCGCGAGGGGCTCAAGGCCGGAGACACTATCGCCATTGTCGCGGAAAATCATGAGGGGCTGTTTCCGCTGGTCTGGGCGGCGCAGCGGTCGGGACTTTATTATGTGCTGGCCTCGACCGGGCTGTCGGCGGGGGACCTGGCCTATATCGTCAATGACAGCGACGCGGCGATGCTGGTTGCGACCGTCAAATATGAAGCGCTGGCGGGTGAAGCCGCGCCGCTGATCGAGCAGGCGTCGATTCATCTGCTGGAACAGATCGAGGCGCGAGACGACCTGCCTGCCACACCGATTGCCGATGAAAGCTGCGGCATCGACATGCTCTATTCCTCGGGCACGACGGGGCGGCCCAAGGGGGTGCGGCGGGAGATCGAGCCGGGCCTGCCGATTGGGACATTGTCCGCGCTCGACCATCTGGCGGCGCAGACTTACAGCTTTACCGCCGATACGCGCTATCTCTCACCCGCGCCGCTCTATCATGCCGCGCCCCTGCGCTGGTCCATGTCGGTGCAGCGGCTGGGCGGGACCGTTTATGTGATGGACAGGTTCGATGCGGAGGCGGCGCTGGGGCTGATCGAGCGCTTTTCCATCGATGCTTCGCAATGGGTGCCGACCCATTTCGTGCGGATGCTGCAACTGCCCGAAGAGGTGCGCGCCCGCTATGACATCTCGTCGATGCAGGTGGCGATCCATGCGGCGGCGCCCTGCCCGATGGCGATCAAGGAGCAGATGATCGACTGGTGGGGACCGGTTCTCTACGAATATTATTCGGGCACGGAGAGCAGCGGCTTCACCGCCATCAATTCTGCCGAATGGCTGGCGCATAAAGGGTCGGTCGGCCGCGCGCTGGTGGGCGAGGTCCGGATTTGCGACGAGGCTGGGGAGCCGCTGCCCATTGGCGAGATTGGCGAGGTGTTTTTCGCCAATGGCCTGCCCTTTTCCTATCATAAGGACCCCGCCAAGACGGCTGCGGCGACCAATCGCCATGGCTGGACGACGCTGGGCGATGTCGGGCGGCTGGATGCGGAGGGCTATCTCTACCTCACGGACCGCCGCAACTTCATGATCATTTCGGGCGGCGTGAACATCTACCCGCAGGAGATCGAAAATTGGCTGATCACCCATCCCGCCGTACGCGATGTGGCGGTGTTCGGCGCGCCCGACCCCGACATGGGCGAGCGGGTGGTCGCGGTGGTCGAACCGCGTGACGGGGTGCGGACGGATGAGGCATTGGCGCGCGAACTGATCGACTTTGCAAGGGGTAAGCTGGGGCCGATCAAGGCGCCCAAGGCCGTGGATTTCATGGAAAGCCTGCCGCGTCAGCCGACCGGCAAATTGTACAAGAGGCTGCTGCGCGACCGCTATTGGGCAGTGGAGCCTAAGGGAGGACAGTAGATGGATTTCAACCTGACCAGCGAGCAGGAACAGCTGCGCGACAGCCTGCGGGCCTTCCTGGCGGATCGCAATGATTTCGAGACGCGGACCAAGGTCAGCCGCAGCGAGCCGGGCTGGCGCGAATCCCTGTGGCGCGCCTTTGCCGACGAGCTGGGCATATTGGGCGCGCCGCTGCCGGAAAGCGCGGGCGGCCTCAATGGCGATGCCGTTGATACCATGGTCATCATGGAGGAGCTGGGCGGCAGTCTGGTGATCGAACCCTATCTGGAAAGCGTGGTGATTGCCGGCGGGCTGCTGAGGGGCCGCGACGCTGACCTCGCGCGGATCGTGACGGGAGATGCGCGCTTCGCCTTCGCCTGGGCGGAGGCGAGCAGCCGTTACCGCTTCGAAAGCGTGGCGACCAAGGCGGTGCGCGACGGTGATGGCTGGCTCCTGTCGGGGGACAAGGCGGTGGTGATGGCCGCGCCCTGGGCGACCGATCTGATCGTCACCGCGCGGACGGCGGGCGTACCCGGCGACAAGGAGGGCGTGTCGCTGTTCCTGGTCGATCCCAAGGCGGCGGGTGTTGTCCTCACAGCCTATCCGACCATCGACGGGCGGCAGGCGGCGGATATCCGCTTTGACGGGGTCAAGCTGTCGGCTGATGCGCTGATCGGTCCCGAACATGACGCGCTGCCGCTGATCGAGAAGGTCGGCGACGCGGCGATCGCGGCGCTGGCGGCCGAGGCTGTCGGGGTGATGCGGCAGCTGGTGCAGGACACGATCGACTACACCAAGCAGCGGCGCCAGTTCGGCCAGCCCATTTCCAGCTTCCAGGCGCTTCAGCACCGCATGGTCGACATGGTTATGCAGCTCGAACTGGCGACCTCGGCCGTCTATCTGGCGACCCTGAGCCTCGACGCCGATCCGGTCGAGCGGGCCAAGGCGGCCTCCACGGCCAAGGTCGCGGTCGGCAATGCGCTGCGCTTCGTCGGCCAGAATGCGGTGCAGCTGCATGGCGGCATGGGCATGACCGACGAACTGGCGGTCGGCCATTATTTCAAGCGCGCCACCGTCATCGAAAGCGAGTTCGGCAGCGTCGACTATCATCTCGCCCGCTATGTGGCGCTTGGGAAAGCCGCCTGAGAAGGCCATGGAGATCGCCCTCACGCCAGCGGAGCGCGCCTTTCGGCAAGAGGCGCGCCGCTTCTTCGCTGTCGACTATCCGCAGGACATATTGGCGAAGCTGCGCGGCGGCGACCGGCTGACCCGCGCCGACCATGTCCGCTCGCAACAGGCGCTGCAATCGCGGGGTTGGTTAGGCATTGGCTGGCCCAGGGAGAATGGCGGGCCGGGCTGGACGCCGGTGGAGCGCTATCTGTTCGAGCAGGAACTGGAACAGGCGGGCGCGCCCAATATCATCCCGATGGCGATCATCTATATCGGTCCCATCATCTGCGCCTTTGGCACCGATGCGCAGAAGGCGCTGTGGCTGGACGATATTTTGCAATCGCGCGCCATGTGGGCGCAGGGCTATTCGGAGCCGGAGTCGGGGTCCGACCTCGCCTCTCTGCGCATGACGGCGGTGCGCGATGGCGACGACTATATATTGGACGGTACCAAGATCTGGACCAGCGGCGCGCATTGGGCGGACTGGATCTTCTGCCTGACCCGCACGTCGCGGGAGGAGCGCAAGCAGGACGGCATTTCGATGATCTGTGTGCCGATGGGCGCGTCGGGTATCCGGATCGAGCCGATCATCTCCATCGACGGTTCGCACGAGCTCAATCGCGTGACCTTCGATCAGGTGCGCACCTCTGTTGCCCATCGCATCGGGGAGGAAGGCAAGGGCTGGCATTATGCCAATGTGCTGCTGGCGTCCGAGCGTGTGTCCTATGCCCATGTCGGCCGCAAGAAGGCGGACCTTGCTGCTCTCCGCGTCAAGGCGGCGATGATGCCGGGCGATGCCGCGCCGACCATGCTGGACGAGCCGCGCTTCGCCGCCCGCCTTGCCGCGCTGGACATGGAGGTGGCGGTGATCGAGATTTCGGTGCTGCGCGCGCTCACGACGCAGATGGACCCGGCCATGGTGTCCTCGCTGAAGATCGCCTGCACGGAAGTCGCGCAGAAGATCACCGAACTCTGGCTGGAACTGGCGGCGCGCTATCGCTCGCCCCGGCTCGACCGCGGGCAGGAGGGCTGGGCCGATGTCTTGCCGCCGCAGATGCGCTTTGGCGTGCCCGAGACGGCCTCCTATCTGTTTGAGCGGGCGCAGACCATCTATGGTGGCGCTACCGAGGTGCAGAAGAATATCATCTGGCGGCAGCTCGCTCGCGCCGATGCGTTGCCTTGATTGCAATTCTCATGTAATTAATCAATTAAACTTGCGATATGTCGCGGGCGGCGATAGGCCCGACGAGAGAGGACAGGGACCAGACCAACATGACTCGCACGCCGGAACAGACACCCGTCATCGTCGCCATCGGGGAGAAGGTGGACCGCCCCGCCGACCCGTCCCTGGCGCTGGAGCCCGTCGCACTGATGGCGGAGGCGCTCCGCGCCGCCGATGCGGACGGCAAGGGTGGCTGGCTGGGCAAGATCGAATCGATCGAGCTGATCGGCCTCATCAGCTGGAAATATAAGAATCCGGTCGGTCTGCTCTGCGAGAAGCTGGATATCGCTCCCGCGCGGCAGGTCAATGCCAGCATGGGCGGCGAGACGCCGATCCGGTTGATCCACGAAGCGGCGGTGCGGATCGTCAAGGGCGAGCTGACGACCGCCGCCATCGTCGGTGGTGAAGCGACCAACGCGCGCAATCAGGCGAAGAAGACCAAGGCGCAGCTCAACTGGACGCCGATGGCCTCGGCTGAGGAAGCGGTGCAGTTCCCCATGTCCAGCTATGCGATGAGTCCCGTCGCCAAGAAGCTGCGGATGCGCGATCCGGCGCAGGTCTATCCTTTCTACGAGATGGCGACGCAACATGCATGGGGCCAGACCCCGGCGCAGGCGCAGCGCCTGTCGGCGGAGCTGTGGGCGGACTATGCGCGCGTTGCGGCAGACAATCCTTCGGCCTGGATCAGGACCGCGCCCGATGCGACGACGATTGCCGAGCCCACCGCCGACAATCGCCTTATCAACTGGCCCTATCCCAAGTTCATGGTCGCCAATCCGAGCGTGAACCAGGCCGCCGCGATCATCGTCACCAGCCTGGCAGCGGCGCGGGCGGCGCGCGTGCCAGAGGAGCAGATCATCCATATCTGGGGCGGTGCCAAGGCCGAGGAACCGGAAGATTATCTGCTGCGCGACCGCTATGACCATAGCACGGCGCAGACTGCCGCGCTGGAAGGCGCGCTAGAGCTGGTGGGGGGCGATGCCCACCGTTTCGACGCGATGGAACTGTATAGCTGCTTCCCGGTGGTGCCCAAGATGGCGCTGCGCACGCTGGGGCTGGAGCAGGGTGCGAAGAAGCCGAGCGTGGCCGGAGGCCTCACCTTCTTCGGCGGGCCGCTCAACAATTATATGAGCCATGCGGTCTGCGCGATGGTGCGCCAGCTGCGCGCGCATCCGGGCGAGATCGGCCTGCTTTACGGGCAGGGCGGCTATGTGAACAAGCATCACGCGATGGTCGTCAGCACCACGCCGCCGGCCGAGCCGATGCGCCAAGACTATTCGGTGCAGGCCAGGGCGGAAGCGGCGCGCGATCGGGTGCCGGAACTGATTGAAAATTATAGCGGCCCGGCGACGATCGAGACCTATACCATTACCCATGGCCGCGACGGCAAGCCGATGGAAGGCATGGTCATCCTGCGCACGCCCGAGGGCAAGCGCAGCATGGCGCGGGTCCGGGCCGATGATGAAGAGACGATCGCGCTGCTCCAGACCACGGATCACTCGATCATCGGCACCCATGGCTTTGCGCGGGTCGATACGTTCGGCAAGCCCGCCTGGTCGGTCGTCGATCCGGCGAGCCGTCCGCGCAAATATTGCACGGTGGAGCGGGAAGGGCCGCTGACCATCGTGACGATCAACCGGCCGGAGGCGATGAACGCCCTGACGGCGGAGGCCAATGCCGAGCTGACCGAGGTTTTCGACGCCTTCGCCGCCGATCCCGATCAGTGGGTCGCGATCCTGACGGGGGCAGGCGACAAGGCCTTTTCCGCAGGGAATGACCTGAAGGCGATGTCTGTCACCATGGCGCGGGGGGCACCGCTGGAAACGCCGTTGAAGGGCTTTGCGGGGCTTACGTCGCGTTATGACCTCAACAAGCCGATCATCGCTGCGGTGAACGGCATCGCCATGGGCGGCGGGTTCGAGATCGCGCTGGCCTGCGACCTCATCATCGCGGCGGACAGTGCGGTCTTCGCGTTGCCGGAGCCGAAGGTGGGTGTGGCGGCGCTGGCTGGCGGCCTGCTGCGCCTGCCGCGCCAGATCGGGCTCAAGCAGGCGATGGGGATGATCCTCACCGGTCGCCGTGTGGGGGCCGGGGAAGGGCAGAGTCTGGGCTTCGTCAATGAAGTGGTGTCGGCCGCCGAATTGATGGCGGCGGCGCGGCGCTGGGCAGGGCTGATCCTGGAGTGCAGCCCGATGTCGATCCGGGCGTCGAAGGAAGTGGTGCAGGGCGGGCTCGCCACTGCGTCGCTCGCCGAGGCTGACAAGCAACAGAATCGTGGCCCCGCCGTGGCCGCTTTGTTCAAATCTGCTGATCTGCGGGAAGGGCCGCTGGCCTTCGCGCAGAAACGCAAGCCGAACTGGAAGGGGCGCTAGAGCATTTTCAAGTCAGATGGAAACATCTGACGACATGGAAAATGCGGCAAACAAAAGGCAATGGGATCATGATCAAGACACGTTTTACTGAGCTGTTCGGCGTCGAACACCCGATCGCGCAGGGCGGCATGCAGTGGGTGGGCACCGCCGAGCTGGTGTCCGCCGTCGCCAATGCCGGGGCTCTTGGCTTCCTGACCGCGCTGACGCAGCCCACTCCTGAAGCATTGGTCAAGGAAATCGCGCGTACCCGCGAGATGACCGACAAGCCGTTCGGCGTGAATCTCACCATCCTGCCGTCGATCACCCCGCCGCCCTATGACGAATATCGGCAGGCGATCATCGAAAGCGGGATCAAGGCGGTGGAAACCGCCGGTTACAAGCCGCAGGAGCATGTTGGCGCCTTCAAGGCGGCGGGGGTCAAGGTCATCCACAAATGCACCGCTGTCCGCCACGCGCTGTCGGCCGAGCGCATGGGCGTGGACGCCATCTCCATCGACGGCTTCGAATGTGCGGGGCATCCGGGCGAGGATGATATTCCGGGCTTGATCTTGATCCCGGCCGCAGCCGACAAGGTGAAGGTGCCGATGCTGGCTTCCGGGGGCTTTGGTGACGGTCGCGGTCTGGTGGCGGCGCTGGCGCTGGGCGCGGAGGGCATCAACATGGGCACGCGTTTCTGCGCCACGGTGGAAGCGCCGATCCATGACGGCATCAAGCAGGCGATCGTCGAAAATGACGAGCGGGCGACCGAGCTGCTGTTCCGCAGCTATCGCAACACCGCGCGCGTCGCCAAGAACAGCATCGCGGTCGAGGCAGTGAAGATCGAGCGGGAAGGCAATCCGTTCGAGGCGATCTCGCATCTGGTCAAGGGCACGCGCGGCCGCGAAGGCTTGAAGCTGGGCGATCCTGAGCATGGCATCTGGACCGCTGGCATGATCCAGGGGCTGATCCATGATGTGCCCACGGTCAAGGATCTGGTCGACCGCATCATATCCGATGCCGAGGCGATCATCGATCAGCGCCTCGGTCGCCTGATCGGCCACAATGAGGTGGCGGCCTGATGGATATCGCATGGTCGCCGCAGGATCAGGCCTTTCGCGAGGAAATCCGCGCTTTCCTCGATGAGAATCTGACCGACGAAATCCGCGAATCCGGCAGGCTGATGACCAGCGTCTATGCCGATCATGATCGGTCCATGGCCTGGCAGCGCATCCTGAATGAACGTGGATGGGCCGCGCCCGCCTGGCCCAGACGCCATGGCGGCGCTGAATGGAGCGTGGCGCAGCGCTATATCTATTCGGTCGAGCGGGTCCGTGCGGGCGCGCCGCCGGTGTCGCCCATGGGCATCCAGATGTGCGGCCCGGCGATCATCGGTCATGGTACGGAGGAGCAGAAGGCTTTCTATCTGCCGCGCATGCTGTCGGGCGAGCATTTCTGGTGTCAGGGCTATTCGGAGCCGGGCGCGGGGTCGGACCTCGCTGCGCTCCAGATGCGCGCCGAGGAGGATGGCAATGATCTGATCTGCAACGGGCAGAAGATCTGGAACACCCATGCCGATATCGCGAACTGGGGTTTCTTTCTGGTGCGCACCGGCAAATATGACCGGCCGCAAAAGGGCATTACTTTCCTGCTGATCGACATGGCGACGCCGGGCGTCACTGTACGGCCGATCATTTCGCCCTCGGGCGAGCATATCCAGAATGAGATTTTCCTCGACAATGTCCGCGTGCCCAAGACGAATGTCATCGGGCAGATCGATCAGGGCTGGACGGTCGCCAAATATCTGCTGGAGTTTGAGCGCGGTGGGGTAGCCTATGCGCCGGAATTGCAGGTCCGGCTCGACGCGATCGAGGTGGCGGCAGGGCAAGTTGCGGGCGATGTCTGCGACACGCTGGCCGACGATCCCGCCTTCGCCACCCGGATCGCGGCGGCGCGGATTGAGATCGGTGCGCTGGAGATTTTCGAATTCCGCGCCATGTCGGCGGAGGCTCGGGGAGAATCGCCCGGTGCGTCGGCCTCGATCATGAAGATACGCGGCACCGAATTGCAGCAGTTGATGACGGAACTTGGCCTTCTGGTCGCCGGGCGCTATGGCATGGCCTATCAGCCGCAGGCCGGCTGTCCGGGCGGGCCGGTGTCCTTTCCGCATGGTCAGGGTGGCTTTGTCGGACCGCGCGAGGCTGCGATTGCACCGCTGCGCTATCTGAACGAGCGGGCGGGGACTATCTACGCTGGATCAAACGAGATTCAACGCAATATTCTGGCCAAGGTGCTGGGGCTTTAAGGAGATGGGGCGCTGGATGGTTCCGGCGCCCTGACCATCGGCAATCCACATGTAACGGCTGCCGCTGCGAACACTGCGACTTCCCGCAGATCGGCGATGGTCATCGTCGGTCGCTCAATTTTCTGATGCGATAGCAGGGCCTCTGTGTTCCGGCGAGGCGGTGGGGCGCTGACGAAGCGCAGGCCATGGGCCTTGCTGCCCGGATTTTCCCCAATACCGATTCTGGCGATGGGGGGTTGGGCAACGGCCCAATCCGCCTGCCAGCGATCATGTGAACAATCCATTGGTCGGAACTGCCGCCAGCCAAAACGCCACGCGGGGCAGGCAGGTGTTGCCTTTTTGCCGATCATCCAGCGCAAATTTAATGGGGTGCATAATCACCTATTGATTGTAGATAATTGATCAGTTAAAGTTTCTGGAACAAGGAGGAGAGGGCCATGGAAGCCGCTGCGGATGGGAAGTCGAGTGAACGAAAGATCACCACGCTTGGCATGCTGAATGTCGATCTTCAGGCTGCCATTCGTCGCATTCCGGCGGAAGCGGACGCCGTGATCGAGCCCATCGGCGCGACGCGGACCAATGCAATCTTTACCGGCGCCGAGCGCTTTGAGGCGGAGCAGGCACGCATCTTCCGCCGTTTCCCCGTGCCCGTGACCTTATCGGCGCTGCTGCTCGAGCCGGGTATGGTTGTTGCGCATGATGGCTATGGTATTCCGTTGCTGATCAGCCGGACAAAGAGTGGCGAAATCAAGGCCTTCATCAACGCCTGCCAGCATAAGGGCGCCAAGCTGATCGAGGATTGCGAGGTCCACAGTCAATCGCGCATGACTTGCCCCTATCATGCCTGGACCTATGGCATTGACGGCAAACTCATCGGTGTGGCGCGCAATGAGGCGTTCGTTGGTCTCGACAAGGCGCAGCGCGGCCTTGCTGAACTGCCCGCGCGTGAATGGGGCGGTGTCGTCTATGTGCAATTGGATGGTCGCGAGCCTGACTGGTCGCAATTGTCGGATCAGGTGGCGCAGGACTTCGACTCGCTCGGCATCGCCAAGGCGCATGTCTATGGCCGCAAGAGCTTCGATCTCAAGGCCAATTGGAAAGTCGTTCTGGAACCGTTTCTGGAAGGCTATCATGTCCAGCGTCTTCACGCACAGTCAATCGGCAATCAATTCCCGGATGCGCCCAATATCGTGACCATGTTCGGAGCGAATGTCCGTCAGATTTCTGGCCGGATCGGTTATGTTCCTTCCATGTTGGATGAGGATGCCGATGCCAATATCCACAAGTTGGTGACGCACGCCTATACGACTTTCCCCAATTGCGTCGTCGTTACCAGCCAATATTATATCAGCGTCATGCTGCTGATGCCGCGGGCACCCGACCGGACTGTGGTCGACTATTTCATGCTGACGCCGGAACCGGCCTCTACGCTCAAGGCGGAGGAAGTGTTCGAGCGGTCCTTCCGCCTGATTCTGGACGTCTTTGGCAATGAGGATTTCCGCGCGGCTGAAATCAGTCAGCAGGGTCTGAACGCCGGTGTGCCGAAAGAGACCGTCTATTGCGGCCTCGAAACCAATATCATCCGTTATTACGACGCGATTGAGGCTTTGCTCTGATCCATCCGGGCGACAGGCCAATTTAAGGCCGCGCCCACGGAGCAGTTCGAAAGGTTCGTTAGGGAGAGATCGTCATGAACAGCATTGCCTCGATTGACCTGCCGCATGTGGTTCCCGACCATGTGCCGCCGCATCTGGTCTACGAATTCGATATTTATGGGGACAAGCGCATCAATCAGGATGTGCAGGGCAGCTATGTCGAGGCGATGAAGGCTGCACCTGATATCTTTTGGACACCGCTGAATGGCGGGCACTGGATGGTGAAGGGCTTTGACGCGATCCAGAGCGTCGTCACCGATCCGGAGCATTTCTCGGTCCGTGAGATGCAGATTCCGCGTGTCGAAAATCCGCCCTTCTTCATTCCGCTCAGCCTTGATCCGCCGGAAAATCTGCCCTTCCGCCGCGCGATGACGCCGATGTTCGGTCCGGTCGCGATCAAGGCGATGGAGCCGCATATTCGCGAATGGGCGGCGAAGATCATCGATACGGTCGCTGACAAGGGTGCCTGCGATTTCCAGGCCGACGTCGCCAAGCTGTTTCCGGTGTCGGTGTTCATGGAACTGATGGGCATGGACCTGTCGCGACTTCAGGAATTCCGCCATCTGGC
This sequence comes from Sphingobium sp. EM0848, assembly GCF_013375555.1. Taxonomy (NCBI): domain Bacteria; kingdom Pseudomonadati; phylum Pseudomonadota; class Alphaproteobacteria; order Sphingomonadales; family Sphingobiaceae; genus Sphingobium; species Sphingobium sp. EM0848. Next base: position 456,186 of record NZ_JABXWB010000005.1, on the reverse strand, counting down.
CGAGGAATTTTTCGACAGCCAGAATGATGCCGAAGCATTGGCACGGCTCTCCGCGCAGATCCTGGGCATTTTGAAGGAGTTGATCGAGGAAAAGCGGTCCAATCCAGATGGCAAGCTGATGAGCCATTTCATCACCGTTGATCTGGATGGCCGCACCATGACGGACGATGAAATCCTGGCGATGAGCTTCGTGCTTTTCCTGGGCGGCATGGATACGGTGACCAATGTGACCGGCTTTGCTTATCAGCAACTGGCGCAGATGCCCGAATTGCAGGCACGCCTTGCAGCCGATCCGTCGCAGATTCCGGCTTTCGCGGATGAGGCGGTGCGGCTTTTCGGCGTGGTGAACACCCCGCGTCTGGTGGTCAAGGATATCGATATTGGCGAGGCCTGGTTCCGCGAGGGAGAGATGGTGCTGTGCATCCTCTGCGCGGGCAGTCGCGATCCGTCCAAGTTCGATGCGCCCAATCTGCTCGACATCGACCGCAAGCGGGTCGCGCATCTGACTTTTTCTTCGGGGCCGCATCTGTGCATCGGCCATGTGCTGGGGCGGGCGGAAATCCGCATCCTGACCGAGGAATGGCTGAAGCGGGTTCCGTCCTTCAACGCTGTCGCGGGTGAGCGTCATGCCTTCCGTATCGGTACGGTGATGGCGCTCGAGAATCTTCCGATAGAATGGAAGGTCAAAACCTAAGTCTATCGATTGCCCGCCACGACAGGAACTTGACGGGAAACCAATAAAAATCTGGAAATATGCAAGGGAGAAATGGAATTGTCCTATCGCTCATTCTCTAATCATGTCGCTATTCTACCGTTGGCGATCGGGATGCTGATGTCATCCGGCACGGTTGCCTTGGCTCAGGAGCAAGGCCCGGCGGAGCCCGCCGCAGCCGCAAAGGATGCAGATCAGGACATCATCGTGACGGCCCGCCGCCGTGACGAACGTCTGATCGATGCGCCTGTCGCGATCACTGCGATTGGTGGCCAGACACTGCAAAATTATTCGGTTACGCGCGTCACCGACATGGCGACGCTGGTTCCCAATCTGGTCGCGGGCAAGGCGGCGTCGGGTTCGTCGGCCAGCATCTTCCTGCGCGGCGTAGGGTCGACCGCGCTCAGCGCCGGTTTCGACCAGTCCGTGTCCTTCGTGATCGATGGCCTGCCGATGAGCCGTGGCCGTGAAATCAGCCTGCCGCAGTTCGACATCAAGGGCGTGGAAGTGCTGAAGGGCCCGCAGGCGCTCTATTTCGGTAAGAACACGACAGCCGGTCTGATCGCCATCACCTCCAATGGTCCGGGCGATCATTTCGAAGCCGGCATCAAGGCGGGCTATGGCTTCAAGGCATTGGACAAATATACGGAAGGCTATATTTCGGGGCCTGTGACCGATCGGTTCGGCGCTCGTCTCGCGGCGCGCTATTCCAATTCCGAAGGTGCGTTTAAAAATACCGCTGCGGAGGATTCGACCGACGTGCTCGGTCGCGCCCAGCATCGCTTTTCCTCGCGCCGTGGCGGCTCTGAATCCTTTGGCGCGCGTCTGACGCTCGACTGGGATGTGACCGACAATTTCAAGATGGAACTGAAGACTGGCGCGACCTGGCTCAATGACGGCGGCCCGACCGATCTGGTTGAACGCATCTGCGCGGCGGGTCGCACCACACCGGCCAGTTCCAACGGCATTCCGCCCAGCCCGAACGCGGACTGCAAGGTTGACGGTCGGGCGGACGTCACGTCCCTGCCGGTCGAGGTCGCACGCGCCAATTATCGTTACGCCAGCAGCAACGGCAAAATGTATGCGAAGTTTCGTTCGCAATATGGTGTTTTGACCAGCACGCTGACGTCGGACCCCTTCGATGTCACGTCGATCACATCCTATTATCATTTCAAGCAGACCGACCTCAACAATGTGGCCGGTGAATCCTATCCATCGACCTTCTCGCAATTGGCGGACTTCGAGCAATTCTCGGAAGAGGTCCGGTTCCAGTCGAAGCTGGAAGGTCCGTTCAATTTCCTGGCAGGAGCCTTCTATTCGCACGGCGATTTTGTCTTCAACACCGACGCCTATATCTTCCCGATTCCGGTCGATCCGACGACTGGAACGGCTACGACGTTCAAGCGTGACGATGGTTTCAAGAGCGATTCCCTGTCGATGTTCCTCCAGGGAACATTGGCGCTGGGTCAGTTCGAACTGTCGGCGGGTGCCCGTTACAGCGTTGAAGCGCGCAAGTCCTACCAGCGCTCGCTGGCTGCGGCCTCCGCTTTCGCGGCGGCCTTCCCGGCTGGTATCGTGATCAACGACAAGTTCGATGACGACAATCTCTCGCCGGAAGTCACCCTGCGTTACAAGCCGAGCACGGACACCACTTTCTATGCGGCCTACAAGCGCGGCTTCAAGAGCGGTGGCTACAACATCTCGCAGGCCCTGACCCCGGCGGCATCGCAGGCGGCTGGCCGCTTCGGCAGCGAGACGGCGGAAGGTGGCGAGGCTGGCGTCAGGACGCTGCTGTTCGGCCGTGCTCTGGCTGTCAATCTGACCGCCTATAACTATACCTATTCGGACCTGCAGGTGCAGACCTTCGATCCGGAAACCATCAGCCTGATCGCGGGCAATGCCGGTAAGCTGCGCACGCGCGGCGTTGAGGGCGACTTCAACTGGCGTGTTGGCGGCGGCCTCTCAATCCGCGGTGCTGCGGCCTATAATGACGCCAAGTACAAGGACTATATCGGTCAGTGCTTTGGTGGCCAGACGGTCGCTGAAGGGTGCAGTCTCAATGGCGGTACCGCCCAGAACTATAGCGGCCGTACGCCTCCCAAGGCGCCCAAATTCGCGGGCCGTCTGGGCGGCAGTTTCAAGACGCCGGTTACAGATAGCCTCAACCTCGCCATCAACAGCGATGTCAGCTATACCTCGTCCTACAACTTCACCGATACGCTGCGGCCCGATGGGGTGCAGAAGCGCTTCGCAAAGGTTGATGCGTCGGTCATCCTTTCGGGTCTGGACGACAAATGGTCGGTATCGCTCATCGGTCGCAACCTGACGAACAAGCTGGTGGTGACGTCCGCCAACGACATTCCGTTTACCGGCGCCAATGGTACGCGGGCGGATATGTCGGCCTTCATCGAAAATCCGAGGGAGATCGTTCTGGAAGTCGGTTTCAAGTTCTGATGGCGACTGGGGGGGCGGAACCGACGTTCTGCCCCCATCTTTCATTAATTGCATAATCAATATATCCTGCGACTTCGTTCAGGGATAAGGACAATCATCGCAAGCCGGGAATCGCGATCGACAGAAACCCGTCCCGGAATAAGATCAAGGCGATATATTCGGGATTAGAAAATGGCTGAAACTCTTGACCTTCCGCTCTCCGGCATTTGCGTTGTCGATCTCGTACGCGGGCCGCTTGCGTCGATCACGCGCTATCTCGCTGAATTGGGGGCGCAGGTCGACCGGCTGGACGGTCACGATGCACTGGCCGACGCGGTAGAGGATTTCGCTGCCAATGCGGGCAAGCGGCGCCACAGGATCGAAGTCAACCATCCCGATGCCGTCGCGCTGATTGATGCCGCTCATATCGTGGTTGTGGATGGGGATCAGCCGATCGATCTGGCGGCGCTGGTGCAGGTGCGTCCAGGACTGGTCGCCATGACGGTCAGCGATTTCGGCAGCAACACCTCGCTGGTCGACTGGAAGGGATCGGGACCGGTGCTGCATGCCCTGTCCGGCGAACTCGCGCGCTCCGGCATTCGCGGGCGCGAGCCGTTGATCCCGCCGGGGGATCTTGCCTATCAATGCGCGGCGTCGCAGGCCGCTTATACCCTTGTCACGGCCCTCTATCATACTCTGCGGAGCGGGGTTGGCGACCATATCGACTTTTCCGCGCTGGACGGCGCGGTGCAGGCGCTGGACCCCGGCTATGGCGTCGGCGGCAGCGCGACCATGGGCAAGCCCGCCAAGCTGCTGTCGCGCGACCGGCCGGCAAAGGGCTTCCAATATCCCATCCTGCGTTGCGCCGATGGGCATGTGCGCATCTGCCTGCTCGCCAAGCGCCAGTGGCAGGGCATGTTCCGCTGGATGGGCGAGCCGGCGCAATTCGCCTCGCCCGATTTCGAGAAAACCGCTTTCCGCTACAAGTCGCCTGACCTGCTGCCGGCCATCACCGCCTTTTTCGCGGACAAGAGTCGGGATGAAATCGAAGCGGGCGGCAAGACCTTCGGTGTTCCGGTTTCGGCGGTTCTGACCTTCGACGAATGTATCGAGACGGCGCATATGCGAGAGCGCGGGGCGATTGCGTCGCTGCCAATGCCCGATGGGCGCGTGGCGAAGTTGCCGAACGGCATGATCTGCCTGGACGGCCATCGCGCCGGAATTGGGAGCGGTGACAAGGCCCCTGCCTTTGAGAGCGGCCAGCCCCTCGAACCCGGCTTGGCGCGGCCTTTTGACGGGCTGCGCATCCTTGACCTCGGCGTGATTGTGGTGGGGGCGGAGCAATCGCGGCTGCTGGGCGATCAGGGTGCCGATGTCGTCAAGGTGGAGTCGCGCGCCTATCCCGACGGAAACCGCCAATCCTATCTGCCCTATGGCATGTCGGTCAGCTTCGCCGCTGGGCACCGCAACAAGCGCAGCCTTGGCCTTAACCTGCGCGACCCCGAAGGCCGCCACCTGTTTCTGGAACTGGCCGCGCAGGCCGACATCATCATGTCCAACTTCAAGCCCGGCACGATGGAGAGCCTTGGTCTTGGCTATGAGGATGTGACGGCGGTCAATCCGCGCATCATCATGGTCGACAGTTCGGCCTTCGGTTCCACTGGTCCGTGGAGCGGCCGCATGGGTTATGGACCGCTGGTGCGCGCGGCAACCGGCCTGACGCTGGCATGGCGCTATCCCGACGATCCGGAGGGTTTTTGCGATTCCATCACCATCTATCCCGACCATGTGGCTGGACGCATTGGCGCCATGGGGGCGACCGCGCTGTTGATCCGCCGTTTGCGCACCGGGCGGGGGGGTACGGTGAGCGTTGCCCAGTCGGAAGTCATGCTCGGCCATTTCGCGGCGGATGTCGCCCGTGTGTCAATCGGTGAGCCGACCGGGCAGGCGCCGGACCATCCCTGGGGCGTCTATCCCGCCGCTGGCGACGACGCATGGTGCGTGGTCACGGTCGATGGCGAGGCGAGCTGGCGGGCCTTGTGCGACGTCATCGGCTATGCGGCGGGTGAAAAGCTGTCGAGTCCGGCCAAGCGCCGCGCCGCGCAGCCGGAGATCGACGCCGCGCTGAAGGCCTGGCTGGCCGGCCGTTCGCCGTTCGAAGCGGCGTCAGCGCTTCAGGCGAGAGGCGTGGCGGCCGCGCCGATGCTGCGGGTCAGCGAGCAGCCCGACTTTGTCTATTATCAGGAGCGGCATTTCTTTCGGACGGAAAGCCAGCCCTATCTCCACGAAGATGTGGTCGCGGAGCGCCGCCACGCCACCAGCCAGGCGACCGCTGACGCGGCGACTCGCCCGGCGCCGCTTGCGGGTGAACATAGCGGGGAAGTGATGGCGGATTGGCTGTCCCTCGACCCCGCCGCGATCGACGCGTTGCTGGCTTCGGGCGTGCTGGAATCAGTCGATCCGGCCGAATGGGAGGCCATCGAAAAGACCCGCGCGGCGATTTCCGCAGGAGGCGCTTGACGTTAATTAAGTAAGCAGTTAACCCGAGTGGCATAGTCGCTTGAACAGGAAGTCCTATGTCTGAAGCTCTCATCATCGACGCAGTCCGCACGCCGCGCGGCATCGGTAAGGTCGGGAAGGGCGCGCTCGCCCATCTGCATCCGCAACATCTGGCCGCCACGGTCCTCAAAGCCATTGCGGAGCGCAACAGTCTCAACACTGCCGATGTGGACGACGTCATCTGGTCGACCTCCGCGCAGCGCGGCAAGCAGGGCGGCGATCTCGGCCGCATGGCGGCGCTCGATGCGGGCTATGCCATCACCGCGAGCGGCATGACGCTTGATCGCTTCTGCGGTGGTGGCATTTCGGCGGTCAGCCTGGCCGCCGCGCAGGTGATGAGCGGCATGGAAGATCTGGTCGTCGCGGGCGGCGTCGAGATGATGAGCTATACCGCGACCATCGGCGCGGAAGAGGCTGCCGCGGGCATGGCCCCGCCGCTGATGGGTTCGCTGAACGACCATCTCGACGCGCTGCATCCGCAATCGCATCAGGGCGTGTGCGGCGACGCGATCGCGACGATGGAAGGCATCAGCCGCGAGACGCTCGACGCGCTGGGTCTGGAAAGCCAGCGCAAGGCCGCCATCGCCATATCCGAGGGCCGTTTCGACAAGTCGCTCGTCCCGGTGACGGATGATGAAGGCCATGTGATCCTGGCCAAGGACGAATATCCGCGCCCCGAAACCACGGCCGAGGGGCTGGCCCAATTGAAGCCCGCTTTCACCGCGCTGGCCGATTATCCCTATGACGATAAGGGGTCGACCTTCCGCAAGCAGATCAACCGCCGCTATCCCGACCTTCAGATCGAGCATGTCCATCATGCCGGCAACAGCTCGGGCGTGGTCGACGGTGCGGCGGCGGTGCTGATCGCCTCGCGCGACTATGCCGAAAAGCATGGGTTGAAGGCCCGCGCCCGCATCGTGGCGACCGCCAATATCGGCGACGATCCGACGCTGATGCTGAATGCTCCGGTCCCGGCCGCGAAGAAGGCGCTCGCCAAGGCGGGACTGACCAAGGACGATATCGACCTTTGGGAGATCAACGAAGCCTTCGCCGTGGTGGCGGAGAAGTTCATGCGCGATCTGGAGCTTGATCGCTCGAAGGTCAATGTGAACGGCGGCTCGATTGCGCTCGGCCATCCCATCGGTGCGACCGGCGCGATCCTGATCGGTACGGTGGTCGATGAGCTGGAGCGCACCGGCGGTCGCTATGGTCTTGTCACCATGTGCGCGGCGGGCGGCATGGCGCCCGCGATTATCGTCGAACGCATCGACGGCTGAGATTCAAAATCCCGCAGGAGGGGCAAAAAACATGGAACTGAATAGCAACACCGCCGCCGTCATTACCGGCGCGGCATCGGGCTTGGGCGAAGCGACCGCGCGTGCGCTGGCCGCCAAGGGGGTCAAGGTCGCGATCTTCGACCTCAATGAGGAACGGGGCGAGGCGGTCGCCGCGGAAATCGGCGGTACTTTCTGCAAGGTCGATGTGACGGACGATGCCAGCGTCGCGGCGGGCTTCGAGAAGGCACGCGCCGCCCATGGACAGGAGCGCGTGCTGGTCTGCTGCGCGGGCACCGGCAATGCAATCAAGACCGCCAGCCGCTCCAAGGAAGACGGTTCGATCAAATTCTTCCAGGCCGCCGATTTCAACAGGATCATCCAGATCAACCTTGTCGGCACCTTCCGCTGCGTGGCGCAGTCGGCCGCCGGCATGCTGACGCTCGACACGCTGGAAGGCGACAATGATCGTGGCGCCATCGTCATGACCGCCTCGGTCGCGGCGGAGGATGGGCAGATGGGCCAGGCGGCCTATTCCGCGTCCAAGGGCGGCGTCACCAGCCTGACCCTGCCCGTCGCGCGCGACCTGATGGGCGAGGGCATCCGCGTCAACACCATCCTGCCGGGCATCTTCATGACCCCGCTGATGCTGGGCGCCGGGCAGAAGGTGGTCGATGCCCTGTCGGCTTCGGTGCCCTTCCCCAAGCGCTTGGGCGATCCGGCCGAATATGCCAGGCTCGCGCTCATGATGATCGAAAATGGCTATTTCAACGGTGAGGATGTGCGCCTGGACGGCGGCATCCGGATGGCGCCGCGCTGATCCATGGCCGGGCTGTTCGACACGCCGTCCCGTTGGATGGACGAGGAACTCGTCATGTTCGACGAGTCGGTTTCGCGCTTCCTTGCCGACAAGGTGCCGCCCGAGCGGCTCCAGCAGTGGCGTGAGGATGGCATTGTCGAACGCGCGGCCTGGGATGAAATGGCGCAGGCGGGCCTGCTCGGCCTGTCGATCGCGCCGGAATATGATGGTGCGGGCGGCGATTTCCGCCATGAGGCGGTGCTGATCCGCCGCCTTGGCCTGCTCGGCGCCGAAGGCTGGGGCGTGCCGCTGCACAATGCAATCTGCGGCGGCTATATCCAGCATTATGGCACGCAAGAGCAGAAGCAGCGCTGGCTGCCGGGCATCGTCTCCGGCCGTTATGTGACCGCCATCGCCATGACCGAGCCGGGCACTGGCTCTGACCTTCAGGGCATTCGCACCACGGCGACGGCGAGCGGCAACGGCTATGCGATCAACGGGCAGAAGACCTTCATCACCAATGGTCAGCACGCCAATCTGATCATCGTCGTCGCCAAGACGGATCCCCATGCCGGCAGCAAGGGCATCTCGCTGCTGGTGGTGGAGACAGAGGACGCACCGGGCTTCTCGCGCGGGCGCAATCTCGACAAGGTCGGGCTGGAGATGGGCGATACGTCCGAACTCTATTTCGACGATGTCCAGGTGCCTGCCGACAATCTGCTCGGCGGGGTCGAGGGCAAGGGCATGGTCCAGCTGATGAAGGAGTTGCCCAAAGAGCGCCTCATCATCGCGGTCGAATGCATGGCGATCATCGAGAAGGCGCTCGATTGCACGCTTGACTATGTCCGCGAGCGCAAGGCTTTCGGCAAGCGGGTGCTGGATTTCCAGAACACCCAGTTCACGCTGGCCGATTGCAAGACCGAGGCGGTGGTCGCGCGGCTGTTCGTCGATGATTGCATGGAGAAATATCTGGCCGGGCAACTGGACGCCGCGACGGCGAGCATGGCGAAATATTGGACGTCTGAGCGCGCCCAGTCGATCGTCGACCGCTGCCAGCAATTTTTCGGCGGCTATGGCTATATGAACGAATATCCGATCGCCCAGCTCTACAAGGATGTGCGTGTGAAGCGTATCTATGGCGGCACGACCGAAATCATGAAGCTGCTGATCGCCCGAACGCTGGAGGATTGAGCGGCGGCAGGTCAGAATAGGTGGCTGGCCTTCGCGCCGGCACGCAGGACAGGAGAGTAAAGCCATGAGCTATGAAACCATCCGCTATGAAGTCGAGGATGGGGTCGCCACGATCACCCTGCATCGGCCCGAAAAGCTCAACGCCTTTACCGAAAAGATGATGGCCGAAGTTATCGACGCGCTCGACCGGGTCGATGCCGACGATGCGGTACGCGCGGTGATCTTTACCGGCGAAGGGCGCGCTTTCTGTGCCGGGGCCGATCTCTCGGAAGGCACCAATGCCTTTGTGTTCGAGGGGGATGTGGTCCGGGCGGACGGCTCGCTCAACTATTCGGTCGATGCGGCGCGCGATGGCGGCGGGCGTGTGACCCTGCGCATCTTTCAGTGCCTGAAGCCGGTGATTGCCGCGATCAATGGCCCGGCGGTCGGCATTGGCGCGACCATGACGCTGCCCATGGATATCCGCCTCGCCAGCGACAATGCGCGCATGGGCTTCGTCTTTGCACGGCGCGGTATCGTCAATGAGGCGGCTTCGGCCTGGTTCCTGCCGCGCGTCGTCGGCGTGTCGCAGGCGATGGAATGGTGCGCGACCGGACGGGTGTTCGACGCGGCGGAAGCCAAGGCGGGCGGGTTGGTCCGCTCGCTGCATGCGCCCGAGGATCTGTTGCCGGCCGCGCGCGCTTTGGCGCGGGAGATTGCCGACAATACCGCACCCGTCTCCGTCGCGTTGATCCGCCAGATGGTCTGGCGTGGCCTTGGCATGAGCCACCCGATGGAGGCGCACAGGATCGACAGCCGAGGCATCCTCTCGCGTGGCCGCAGCGGCGATGTGGCGGAGGGCGTGACCGCCTTCCTCGAAAAGCGCCCGGCGCGCTTCCCGGACAGAGTGTCGTCGGACATGCCCGATTATTTCCCGTGGTGGGAAGAACCGGCCTATAACTGAAGGGGAAGAGTGATGGACCTGTTTCGCGAAGGCGCGTTCAAGGGACGCACGGTGTTCGTGGCTGGAGGCTCCTCCGGCATCAATCTGGGCATTGCCCATCGCTTCGGAGAGATGGGCGCCAATGTCGCGCTGATCAGCCGCAGCGAGGAGCGTATCGCGGCGGCGGCGGAAGAGGTCCGGGCGACCGGAGCGGACTGCATCGGTCTGGCGGCGGATGTGCGCGATTATGATGCGGTGACGCGGGCCTATGCGGCGACGGTTGAACGCTGGGGGCCGATCGACGTCGTGATCTCCGGCGCGGCGGGCAATTTTCTCTCGCCCGCCGTGGGTCTTTCCGCCAACGCGTTCCGCACGGTGGTCGAGATCGATCTACTCGGTACCTTCAATGTGCTGCGTGGGTCTTTTGACCATCTGCGCAAGCCCGGCGCCTGCCTGATTTCGATCACGGCGGGTCAGGCCAAGCGCCCGATCATGTTCCAGGCCCATGCCAGCGCGGCCAAGGCGGGGATCAACAACCTCACCGAGACGCTGGCGATGGAATGGGGTCCGGCGGGCATCCGCGTCAATGCGATCGCGCCCGGCCCGATCGGTGATACCGAGGGCATGGCCCGCCTTGCGCCCACGGACGAAGCCACCAACGCGATCAAGCGGCGCTTGCCGCTGCGCGACTATGGCGCCAAGCGGGACATTGCCGATGCGGCGCTGTTCCTGGCGAGCGACAATGCGCGTTATATCACCGGCGTCGTGCTGGAGGTGGATGGCGGGCTGTTGCTGGGCGATGCCTCGGCCGATGCGCTGACCGTGCCGGAGAGGCAGAAATGATCAGGATCGAAAAGCGCGGGACGGTCGACTGGGTGACGCTGGACCGGCCCGACCGATTGAATGCGCTGAACCGCGAACTGATCGATGCGCTGCATGGCTATTTCAGCGATCTGCCGCAGAATAAGGACACCCGCATCGTTGTGCTGCGCGGTGCAGGGCGCGCCTTTTGCGCGGGGCTGGACCTCGACATCGGCGCCGAGGACACGCCCAGCGTGGACGAGCGCTTCGCCTTGCAGCGCCGGATCGCCGAGATCGTCATGAAGATGCGCTATTGCCCGCAGGCGATCATCAGTCTGGTCCATGGCCCGGCTTGCGGGGGAGGTTTCGCCATGGCGCTGGCCTCGGACATCCGCATCGCCGGGGAAAGTGCGCGGATGAATGCGGCCTTCATTCGGCTGGGCCTGTCGGCCTGCGACATTGGCGTTTCCTATTTCCTGCCCCGGCTGGTGGGCGCCAGCGTCGCCGCTGAACTGATGATGACCGGCGATTTCATTCAGGCCGACCGGGCGTTGCAACTGGGCCTCGTGAGCCGCGTCGTGGCGGATGACGCGCTTGAGGCGGCGGCCGAGCCGATCATCGATTCCATGCTGACAACCTCGCCCTTGGGTTTGCGGCTTACCAAGGAGTGTCTGCGCATGGCGATCGATGCGCCGAGCCTGGAGCATGCCATCGCCATGGAAGATCGCAATCAGGTGATCTGTTCGGGAACGCCCGATTTCGCGGAGGGCGTTGCGGCCTTTTTCGAGAAGCGTCGACCCGCCTATGCCAGCGAGCTTGTTCGGGGAGGGCAGGCATGAGCGGCCCCGAGACCATAGAAGTCCGCGCCAACGCCCGCTTTGAAGTGGCGGCGCTGGAGCGTTGGATGGAGGCGAATGTTGCGGGTTTTCGCGGCCCGCTCACCGTTGAGCAGTTCAGCGGCGGCCAGTCCAACCCGACCTTCAAGCTGACCGCGCCGAGCGGCCAATATGTCATGCGGCGCAAGCCCGCGGGGCAATTGCTGAAGGGCGCGCATGCCGTCGACCGTGAAGCGCGGGTGATGCAGGCGCTGGGGCAGCAGGGCTTTCCGGTGCCGCGTGTCCATGCGCTTTGCACCGACGACAGCGTGATTGGTAGCTGGTTCTATGTCATGGACATGGTGGCGGGGCGTATTTTCTGGGAGGGCGATTTCCCCGGCGTGCCCGATGGTCAGCGCGGCGCGCATCAGGATGCCATGGGCGCGACCTTGGCGCAGCTCCACAATTTCGATCCGGAAGCGATCGGCCTTGGCGATTATGGCCGGCCGGGCCGCTATCTCCAGCGGCAGATCGAGCGCTGGTCGCGGCAATATCGCGAGGATGAGCTGGCCGGGCCGACGGCGGACCTCGATTTTCTGGTGGAATGGCTTCCTGCCCATGCGCCTGATGATGAGGCGATCAGCGTCGTCCATGGCGACTATCGCATCGACAATATGATCTTCCACCCGACCGAGCCGCGCGTCATCGCCGTGCTGGACTGGGAACTGTCGACGCTGGGCCATCCGGTGGTCGATTTCACCTATAATTGCATGATGTATCGCGTTCCCTCGGTCATCAAATGGGGCTTGGCCGACCGCGACCTGAAGGCGCTGGGGATGCCGAGCGAAGAGGATTATGTGGCGGCCTATTGCCGACGCACGGGGCGCGAGAGCATCGCCCATCTCGACGTTTACATCATCTTCAACCTGTTCCGGCTCGCTGCGATCATCCACGGCATCAAGGGCCGGATGCTGCGCGGCACCGCCTCTTCGGCCGAGGCGGCGGAGATGGTCAAGAATATGGATATCCTTGCCGCCATCGCCCGGCGCATCGCGGAGGAGGGACGATGAGCGTAAAGTTCGATTTTTCCGGCAAGACCGTGCTGGTGACGGGCGGCACGCAGGGCATCGGCCTTGCCACGGCGCAGGCCTTTGCCGATGCGGGCGCGCAAGTGCATATCACGGGAACCCGTGCGGCGCCTTCGGACTATCCGGGTGATCTCAGCGCCTTTCGCTACCATCGTGTGCGCATGCAGGATACGGCGGAGCGGGCGGCGCTGTCCGATGCGTTCGACCGGATCGATATCCTTGTCAACAATGCAGGGTCAGCGGGCGAGAACGAATATGACTATGACGGCTATTGCGAGGTCATAGAGATCAACCAGAACGCGCCGGTCGACCTCTGCTACCGCTTCCGCGACCGGCTTGCGGCGGCCAAGGGCGTCATCATCAATGTCGCCTCGGTGGGCAGCTTCATCGCCCTGCGCGACCAGCCTGCCTATACGGCGAGCAAATGGGGGCTGCTCGGCTTTTCCAAGTCGATTGCGGATAAATGGCTGAGGGATGGCATCCGTGTGAACGCCGTCGCGCCGGGGTTCGTTGATACGCAGATTATCGACTGGGCCCGCACCGAGGATGCGCTGTCGGCCGATTTCCTCCGTCAGATTCCCGCCCGCCGGGTGGGCCGGCCGGAGGAGGTTGCGGCGACAGTGCTGTTCCTCGCGTCGCCAGAGACGGCCTATATTGTGGGCCAGGCGATCGTCATCGACGGCGGCTATCTGCTGCGCTGACCGTGGGAGATGAGATTTGGCGCTGAAGGACGAGCCATGGCGCTTGCTGCCGAGTAGTTATGCGCGACGCTTTTCGACGCGCATTCTCTTCAGCGACATGGACGCGTTTCGGCATCTGAATAACGGCGCGACCGGGCGTTATTTCGAGGAAGGGCGGGCGGACCTCAATATCCAGATATTTGGTGTCCGCCACATGATCAACGCTCCGGACGGATGGCAGCTTCTCTTTGCCAATGTCACGATCGACTATATTCGCGAGGCCCATTATCCTGGCGCGGTAGAGATTGCGAGCGGGGTGCGCAGCATCGGCAGAAGCTCCTATGTCGTGTCCCAGGCCGCTTTTCAGCAGGACCAGTGCTTTGCCGTGGCCGAAGCGGTTCTGGTGAAGGCACGGCAAGGACAGTCCCAACAGCTTCTGGAAGCCGAACGGGAGGCGCTGGAAGGACTGCGCTGCACTGCGGCGGAGGAATATCCATGACGATCGAACGAAACAATCCGCCCGAAAATCGGCTCACGCATGTACGCAGCTATCGTGCGCCGGACGGTGTGCGACTGAGTGCGGATGTCGGCGGTCCGGATGGCGCGCCAGTGATCATCCTGATGCATGGTGGCGGTCAGACCCGGCATAGCTGGTCGGGTGCGACGCGCGTGTTGATTGAGCGGGGCTATCAGGTCATCAACTATGATGCGCGGGGGCATGGCGACAGCGACTGGTCGTCCAGCGGCGCCTATACGCTCGATGACCGCGTGGCCGATCTGCGGGCGATTACGGACACGTTCGATGGACCCTTTGTTCTGGTGGGTGCCTCTTTGGGTGGCGCCACGTCGATCCATGCCGTTGCGCTCGGCCTGAGGCCGCAGGCGGTGGTGCTGGTTGATATCGTACCCCATGCGGAAATGCAGGGCGTCGCGCGGATCGTCGATTTCATGAGCAGCAACACGGACGGTTTTGCGTCGCTGGACGAAGCGATCGAGGCGGTCGCCGCCTATAATCCCGACCGCCCCCGACCCAATGATCCGAGCGGGCTGATGCGCAATCTTCGTCTGAAGCCGGACGGACGGCTTTACTGGCATTGGGACCCGCAAATCATGGCCAATCCGTCGGTCGCCAGAGCGCATCATGATCTGTTGGTGGCATCGGCTGATCAGATGGCGCGGCTGACCGGGCTTCCGGTTCTGCTGATCCGCGGCCTGCGCAGCGACATTGTCAGCGATACGGGCGTTGCCGCATTTCGCACGATGATGCCGCAACTGGAGGTGGTCGATGTCGCGGGTGCCGGACATATGGTGGCCGGCGACCGCAACGATGCCTTCAATCGGGGAGTCATTGATTTCCTGACGCGGACCATCCCCCTCACGCAAGCGGCGGGGGCATAAGGCGTCAGGCGACCGCTTGCTGGCCTAAAGGCTGGCCGATTTCGTCGCGCTCCACCCGCGCTGCTGCTCCAGCCAGATAGATGCGTACGGTTTCGGCAAACAGTGCCTCTTCATCAAAGGCGTTGCTCTCCAGCGCCTCGCTGAAATGGGGCAGTCGACCGGGATCAACTTCAGGCATCGGCGCACGACCTCTGGTGATCGCCGCTGCTGCGAACAGGGCCGATCCGAAGGTCAGCTTTTCTGTACCCTCCAGAATCGCAAGCTTGTAAGCTGGCGGATAGTTGTAGACTTGCGCCGTTCTTTCATAGGCCTCCAGCAGCAAATGGCGCGGGAAGAATTGCAGCATCAAGGGCGCGGCATTCGGATGCCGAAGGATCGTGCGGCGGGTTGCAACGCAAAGGGTTACGATCCATTCTTCGAACGGGCCGTCGTCGGGGTGCAGGTTCGGGATCTTGAGCAGCAAGATACGGGCGACTTCCGCCAGTAGCTCATCCTTGTCGTGAAAATGATAATAGAGCGATGGCGATTTGACACCCAGTCGTTGCGCGACTTTCGTCAGGCTGAGATTGTCCAGACCCACTTCGTCCACAATTTCCAACGCGGCCTCAGCCGCCCTTTGGCGTGAAATCAATGGTGTGCTCGGCCGTGGCAAATGTTCCTCCCTGTTTTGCGTTCCCTATTTTGCATCCGTCGCAGGGTTAGGCAAGCTGTCGTCGTCCTCAGGCGGGGCATGGTTGAGTGGGCGTTCTTCGCTGCCATATGAACGGGGTTTGGGACGTTCGGGAAAATCATCAGCGCATGCGCTTGCCCTTGTTTCCTCAATGTGGATTGGGCTAGGATTTAATTAATCAGTCAATTCGTGATATGCGATTCTGACGCGCGGAAGGGCCATAGGAGAGCTTGGGCATGATCACCCCTCAAATGACAATTGGCGGCAAGGGCGTCGCGGGCCAGGAGGCGCCGGTAGCGGTGCTCAACCCCGCCACGGAAGAGATAATCGGAGAGGCGCCCGGTTGCAGCCGCGAGCAATTGGACGAGGCGGTTGCTGCCGCCCGTACCGCCTTCCCTGGCTGGAGCGCGCGTCCGTTCGATGAGCGCAAGAAGATGGTCGCTGCACTCGCGCAGGCCATTACGGAGAATGGCGAGGAACTCATTCGATTGCTGACCCTGGAGCAGGGCAAGCCGCTGGCGGCGGCCGAGGGTGAGTTGCAGGGCGCGGCCTATTGGGCAGCGGCGGTTGAAGGCTTTTCGCTTCCGCAAGAGGCGTGGGGTGATGACTCGCGCCGCGTGACCATCCGCCATTTGCCGTTGGGTGTCGTCGGCGCGATCGTGCCGTGGAACTATCCGTTGCTGACGGCACTGATGAAGATCGCGCCCGCTGTTACGGCCGGCAATTGCATCGTCCTGAAACCCGCGCCGACCACGCCGCTCGCGACCTTGCGTTTTGGCGAACTGATCCGCGACATTCTGCCCGCCGGGGTCGTCAACATCGTCAGCGGCGGCGATGAGGTCGGGCCCTGGATTACCGCCCATCCCGGCGTCGACAAGATCAGCTTTACCGGGTCGACCGTGACCGGTCGCCGCATCATGCAGTCGGCGGCGGAGCGGATCACGCGCTTCACGCTGGAACTGGGCGGCAATGACCCGGCCATCGTCCTGTCCGATGTGGATGTGGAAGCCGTCGCGGAGAAGCTGTTCTGGGGATCGATGCTCAACAGCGGCCAGATCTGCGTCGCGGCCAAGCGCCTCTATGTCCATGCCGATATTTTCGATGCGTTTCTGGCGGCCTTCATGGCGGTGGCCCGGTCGCAGACCATGGGCAATGGCGTGGATGCCGGTGTCACCCTTGGCCCGATCCAGAACCGGGCGCAGTTCGAACGGGTCAAGCGGCTCGCGGACAATGCGCGAACGGCCGGATATAGGCTGCATCAGGCGGAGGCGCCATCGGGCGGTGCTGGTTTCTTCTTCCCCATCACCGTGGTCGAGGACCCGGCCGATGATGCGGAGATCGTGCAGGAGGAACAATTCGGTCCGGTTCTGCCGGTCATGCGTTTCACCGATGTCGAGGATGTGATCGCCCGCGCCAATGGCACGCCCTATGGGCTGGGAGGATCGGTCTGGTCCAATGATGTGGAGCGGGCCTCTGCCATAGCGGATCGGCTCGACTGTGCGGCCTCCTGGGTCAACACGATCATGGATGCCCCGCCGGATCAGCCGATGGGTGGTCACAAACAGTCGGGCTTCGGCGTCGAAAACGGTCAGCTTGGCCTGCTGGAATATATGAGCGTGCAGTCGCGGGTAACGCTGCCCGGTGTCGCGGCGGTGGCGGGCGCAGATCTTGTCGCGGACGCCGTCTGATCATGGTTGAGGTGCCCGTCCTGACGCTCAAGGCTCAAAATTTCCGGGAGATTGCGCCTCTGCCGGCGGGCGAGGGACGGCGCCTGCGCCCTGCTATGCTCTACCGAACGGGTGATCTGACCCGGTTGACCGAAAGCTGCGTGGATCAGTTGCGGGCGCTCGGTATCCGGTCGGTGGTGGACCTGCGCAGCGCGGCCGAGCGGACGGCGCATCCCTATCTCTGGCTGGATGCCATTGACGCTGATCCCTGGGGCGATGCCAATGCCACAAGCTCTGCCGCGATCAATGGGCTGATCCGGCGAACCGAAGCGTCGCAGGCTGAGGTTGTGGAGGCCATGCAGGCGCTTTACGCCCAAATTCCCTTCAGTCATGCCCAGTCCATAGGCGAGATCGTCCGCCGTGTGATCGATGGGCGCGCGCCGATCGTCTTCGGCTGCGCGGCGGGCAAGGACCGGACCGGCGTTGCTGCCGCGTTGCTGCTCTCGCAGATTGGCGTGTCGAGGGAGGATATCCTCACCGACTATCTGGCGACCAATGGGGCGCTGGACGGGCTGATGGCGATGGCCGAGCGGGCTTTCCGCTGGGATGTGCGAACGCCCCATGTGCGGGCCGCCCTGATGGCCGATCCGGCCTATCTGGAGGCGAGCTTTGTGGAAGTGGGGCGCCGCTGCGGCGGGATGGAGGGATATTTTGAGTCCGTCCTCGGGATAAATGAGCAGGGGCGTCGCGCCCTGCGTGAGGCGCTGACGGAACCCGATGTGGACTGAAGCGGAGACAGGCAATGTCGACGACAGATGCATTCCAGACCGAACCGGGCGCGGATGGCGCCCATATCACCTATTGCCGCATCTGCGAGGCGCTGTGCGGCATGGTTGCCACGGTCAAGGACGGGCGCATCATCAAGGTTGTGCCGGACCGCGACAATCCCCACACGCAGGGCCATATCTGTGTCAAGGGTCCGGCTCTGGCCGAGGTTGCGCATGATCCTGATCGCGTGACCCGACCGCTGAAGCGCATCGGCGGACCTGGCGAATTTGTGCCGGTCAGTTGGGACGAAGCGCTGGACGACATCGCCGCGCGGCTTTCCGCCTCCATGGAGACGCATGGGCCAGACAGTTTCGCGCTCAACAGCGGCAATCCGCCCAGCCTCGGCTGGCCCAGCGCCATGGCGATCGGGCTATTTGCGCGGGCGATGGCGTGCAAACGCCTCTATACCCCCTCGTCGGAGGATATTTCGACGCCGGTGCTGGCGGGCGAGTTGATGTTCGGAAGCCATGCCTTCCTCTTTCCCGATCTGCCGCAATGTACGCATTTGCTGATCTTCGGCTCCAATCCCCTTGTCAGCCACGGGTCGCTGATGATCGCGCCGCGCATCCGCGAGGATCTGGAGGCGATTGCGGCGCGGGGCCGGGTGATCGTGGTCGATCCGCGCCGCACCGAAACCGCCGCGAAGTTCGAGCATGTCGCGGTCAGGCCGGATAGCGACGTCTGGCTGCTGGGCGCGATGCTCTCGGTGATTGTCGGGGAAGGGTTGGCCGATCAGGCTTTTCTGGCGGAGCATTGCACCGGCTGGGAAGAATTTTCCGCCGCGCTCGGCTGGATCATGCCGGAGATCGCGGCGGACCAGTGCGGCGTTTCTGCCGACATTATCCGTACCATGGCCCGCGAATTTGCCACGGCGCCGGGGGCGGCGGCGATGGGGCGGATCGGCATATGCCGGGGCAGTTTCTCGACGCTCACCAACATCTTCCTGCTGGCGCTGAACGTCGTGTCGGGCAAATTCCATCGGCCCGGCGGCCTTGGCTGGGGGCATGGCGGCACCGCGACCGATGCGCAGTTCGAGGGGATCAAGGGACCGGCCGCCTACAATAAACGCCCCTCACGGGTGAGCGGCATCCCCAGCGTTTGGGGCGCGCAATCCAGCCTCACCTTCCGCGAGGAGATGCTGACGCCGGGCAAGGGCCAGATCAAGAGCCTGTTTCTGATCGGCGCCAACCCGGTCATGTCGATGCCCGGCGGGCCGCATCTGGCCGAGGGCTTTGCCGGGCTGGACCTGATGGTCGCGCTGGACCTCTATGTCACGGAATCGACCCGCCATGCCCATTATATCCTGCCGGTGACAACCGCGCTGGAGCGGGATGACATCAACCAGTTCTTCATGAACCATATGGTCCGGCCCTTCGTCCAATATGTCCGCGCGGTGATCCCGCCGGTGGGTGACACGCGGAGCGAACTGGACATATTGAGCGATCTCTGCCGCCGTATGGGGCGCGGCGCGGTGTTCGAGGGCGTCGACCCCTTCGCCATGGCCGACGCGGCCTTGCGGGGTGGCGTGGAGGGACAGCGTCATGGCCTGACGCTGGAGAAGATCAAGGCCGCGCGGCATGGGATGATGATCGAGGGTGGGCGCTGGGATTTCGATTTCTGCAAGCGCATCGGCCATGCCGACCGCAAGATTCACCTCTGGTCGGACGTTGCCGCGGCGGAGATCGACCGCCTGCGCACCGCGCCGCCGCGCGATGTGGGCGCGCTGCGCTTCGTCAATGAAAGGCGTCTGCGGTCGATCAACAGCTGGATGCACAATGTATCCAGGCTGGTGCGCAGCGATGAGCCGCGTCTGCTGATCCATCCCGAGGACGCGCAGAGCCGCAACATCGTCGACGGCGGTCCGGTTACACTGCAATCGCAATGGGGCAGCATCGATGTGACGGCCAGGGTGACGGACGCGATCCGGCCGGGAGCAGTCGCCTATCCGCATGGCTGGGGGCATCGCGGCGGCTGGGAACTGGCCAATGGTCAGCCCGGCGGCAACATCAATGCGATCACGCCTGCTACGCCGGACATGGCTGAGCAGGTCAGCGGCATGAGCTATCTGGAGGGGTTCGACGTGGAGGTGCGCGCCCGCTGATCAGCGGCTCGCCGCTCCCTCATGGCTCGCCCCATGCCTCGATCGAGCGCAGGTCCAGCAGCGCCGCCGATACCCGCTCCGCATTGGCAATGCACACCTCCTCCACCTGCAATTCCGGCGGGCAATAGGCATAGCAAAGCGCGTAGAAAGCATGGCGCCGATAATCGAGCCAGGCGGCGTCGAAGGACAGTTCCGTCACGCCCTTTTCCCACATCCTTGTGAGATAATGGTCGATCAGATCGCGTTCGGCATGGCGGCGGTCCGCGACGCTCAGGCTAACAGTGATGGCATAGGCGACATCATGTGCCCAATAGCCGTGCATCGCCGTCTGCCAGTCGAGAAAACCGGGCGAGCCATCAGGCAGCCAGAAGCTGTTGCCCAGATGCGGGTCGCCGTGGACGAGGCAAAGGGCGTGGTCGCGGTCATGCTCCAGCAGGCGGATGAGCAGTGCCTTCAGCTTCTCGCGGTCGCGCAGTTCCGGAGCGATGAACGCACCGCGCGGCAGGTTGAGCATCCGGTCGAAATTGCTCTGGTTATAGACCATGTCTGGTACGCCGCTTTCAAGCAGTACGCCGCCGCCGTTCAGCCAGCCCAGCGTATCGAGAAACGGATCGCGCCAATAGCGGGCGTGCAGCGTGGAAAGCAGGTCGAGCATCGCGGCTGCCTGTGTCGGTGAAATCGGTCGGGTCGCGTTGCCGAAGGTCGCATTGCGTGCCATCAGATCTTCAAGGATCAGCGTGGAACCGGCTGTCGCGCTGTCGGTGTAGGAAAAATAGGCGATCGGGCAGCCGATCTCCATCGTCCGGGCCAGATCGCGATAAAAACAGGTTTCGCCCGCATAGACCGCCATTTGCTGCTCGGCATGGGGTTCGTAACCGGCCTTGAGCCACATGGTCGGCGGCAGGCGGTGGCGATGCCCTTCGTCATTATAGGTGAGCAGCAGCCGTACCTTGGTCGCCGTGCCATGGATGACTGTCCCGACTGTGACCGAAGTGACCTCCGTTCCGGGGAAGTTGGTGCTCAAAGCCGCCGTCATCCACTTGGCGGATATGGCGTCGATGGACTCCGGTGGTAACAGCGCCGCGCTCACATCCGGCATCGGTTTTTCCTCTCATTTATCGGCCTTTGGCTGGCCCTTTCCTTGTTTCAGGGCGACGCGCTGGCCTCCAGCCTTTGCCTTGCAAGCTGCTCGGCAATGACGGTGCGGACATGCTCGACATGCTGGCCCCCGGCCGCCGCAGCCTGCTCCGCATCGCTACGGCGTACGGCCTCGATCATCTCCCGATAGTCGGTCAGGCGGATGCCGCGCAGCCGTCGGCTCGGATATTGTGCGTAGATGATGTGCATGGCGATGGCGGGGAAGAGGCGCTTCAGTTCCCGATTGCCGCCAATGTCGAGCAGCACGCGGTAGAATTGCCGCCTCGCCCGGCCGAAATCGGCGATCTCATCCTCGCCCGCCGCCGCCTCCAGTTGGGCCCGAATATCGTCCAGCGCCGCGCCATGGCTCGCGCTGTC
Source organism: Sphingobium sp. EM0848 (assembly GCF_013375555.1). NCBI lineage: Bacteria > Pseudomonadati > Pseudomonadota > Alphaproteobacteria > Sphingomonadales > Sphingobiaceae > Sphingobium > Sphingobium sp. EM0848. The sequence continues at coordinate 434,733 of NZ_JABXWB010000005.1, read as the reverse complement.
GAAATGCGTGGCCGCCGCGCTCAGTACCAGCGCCGTCATGGCCTGAGCGACGGTCAGCACCTCCATCGTCTCGTCCTCGTCCAGTCGACGGATGGCGGGCGAACGGTTGCGGGACAGATCGACCACGCCGCGTGCAGCCAGCCTCTGCATTGCTTCCCGCACAGCATTGCGCCCCGCGCCGAAGCGCGCCGCCAGATCGGTTTCGACCAGCCTCTGGCCCGGCACCATGCGGCCATGGTCGAGATCGGCCAGCAGGCCCTGATATACGCGTTGCACTGTTCCGGCAGAGAGATCGTCCATGGCTTCTCTATCGCCACACATTGTTCAAACAGCAAGTTCCAATTGATTGTTCTACAATCATGTAGCATGAAAGAGGCGCAACACAGGAGTGACTCGTGACCGATCGTGCATTGTCCATTGCCGCCAAGGTGGAAGCCTTCGTGCGGGATGTCGTTGTCCCTTATGAACAGGATCCGCGTGCCAAGGGGCATCATGGCCCGTCCGACGAGCTGGTTATGGAGATGCGCGAAAGGGCGGGCGCCGCTGGCGTTCTGACCCCGCACATCCTGCCGGACGGCAGCCATCTGACCCAGCGCGAGACGGCGATCGTGCTGATCCCCTCGGGCCTCAGTCCGCTGGGGCCGCTGGCGGTCAACACCATGGCGCCGGACGAGGGCAATATGTATCTGCTCGGCCATGTCGGGACGGAGGCGCAGAAGGCGCGTTTCCTTAAACCCCTGATCGATGGGCGCGCACGCTCGGCCTTTCTGATGACGGAACCGGCGTCCGAAGGCGGGGCAGGTTCGGACCCGTCGATGATGAAGACGACCTGCCATCTGGACGGCGACCATTGGGTGATCAACGGCCGTAAGCGCTTCATCACCGGCTATCAGGGGGCTAAGGTCGGCATCGTCATGGCCAAGTCCGAAGCTACTGATGGGACGGGGGGAGCCTGCATGTTCCTGGTCGACCTGCCCGATCCGGCGATTACGATCGAGGCAGTGCCCGATACGATCGACAGCTCCATGCCGGGGGGGCATGCTACCCTCAGGATCGACAATCTGTGCGTGCCGGCCGATCAGATGCTGGGGCAGAGCGGTGAGGGCTTCAAATATGCGCAGGTCCGCCTTAGCCCTGCGCGGCTTTCGCACTGCATGCGCTGGCTGGGGAGCTGCCGCCGGGCGCAGGAGATCGCGACCGCTTATGTCTGCAAGCGGGAAGCCTTCGGCAAGCTGCTGATCGACCATGAGGGCGTCGGTTTCATGCTGGCCGAGAATATGATTCTGCTCCAGCAGTGCGAACTGATGATCGACTGGTGCGCCGGCGTGCTCGACAGCGGATCGCTGGGCACGGTGGAAAGCTCCATGGCGAAGGTCGCGGTCAGCGAGGCGCTGATGAAGATCGCCGACAATTGCGTGCAGGTGATGGGAGGCACGGGCGTTACCGGCGATACGATCGTCGAGCAGGTGTTCCGCGAAATCCGCGCCTTCCGTATCTATGACGGTCCGACCGAGGTCCATAAATGGAGCCTCGCAAAGAAGATCAAGCGCGATTATCTGAAGGCGCATGGCTGACCTGTTTTCCGCATTTTGCGAGGAGCCGGCTGTTCCAGTCGGCTCCAGCATGTTCTGTTGCGGTATATCGAACCGGTCCCAGGCGCGGCCATGACACGGCAATTTCAAATATTGCCCGAGCACAGCAGGAAAGGAACAAGGGAATGATAGAAGGTGGGTGCAACTGCGGCGCGGTGCGCTATCGTTGCGAGGGGAAACCGATAGTGGTCGCGCAGTGCCACTGCCGTAATTGTCAGCGGCAGTCGGGCAGTGCCTTTTCCGTCAATCTGCTGTTCAAGGCGTCCGCTGTCACTCAGGAGGGCGAACTGACGGTTTATGAGGATAAGGACACATTTTCGGGCAATCCGGTGATGCGGAAATTCTGCGGCACGTGCGGTTCGTCGGTTTTTTCCGAACCCACGGATGGCAAGGGCATGCTCATCGTCAAGGCAGGGACCCTGGATGATCCCTCACCTTATGTCCCTGCGGTCAGCGTCTGGACTTCCACGGCGATGCCCTGGGTAGAGTTGCCGGCAGGTCAGCACAAATTTGAACGCAATCCCTGACAGTCAGGGCAGGACGGAAATCGATCCGTCCTGTCCCTTTTCCCTTTCTGTCAGCTGTCGATATGACGCTCTATCGTTTCGTAGAAGGCTGGAATCTTGTCCTCCAGTCCAACATAGATCACATCGTCAATGGCGCCCGTCGAAAGGCCGGCTTGCGACAATTCTGCGGCGCGGAAATCTTCGCCGCCGAAAACGCCCAGAATCATATCATAGGATTTGGCGAACAGTTCCTCGGCCTTCGGGTTGTCCGGCGCTTCGCGGGTTACCATCGCATATTCGACTATCGTGCGATCAGGGCCACGCGGCGCGAGGATCATCACGCTGATATAATAAGGACTTGTGATCACGACGCAATTCGGGATCAATTGATAGGCGAAGGTGACGGATTTATGGATATTCTCTTCCGGCGTGATCAGGGAAGGATCGAAGTTCACCTTGCCTGATGTCTGACGGAAATGTGGACCAAGTCGATCGGTAATGGTCGGCGTATCGGCAAACATTGGGCCCACCGATTCCGCGTGCAGGCGCTGGACATGATAACCTTCCAGAAACGGTTCAAGAACCAGTTTCCAATTGGCCTTCAGGTCAAACGTCTTGCGGCCGTAGACATGTCCGCCCGACAGATTGAGCGCGCCCAGATCTTCCGCCAACTGACCTTCGATCGCCGAAAAATCATAGCTGCGATGACGATCCAGCCCCACCCAGACCAGTCCGCCCGCCTCACGGCAGGGCAGTTGCGCCAGCGGCCGGTCCGCCTTCGAGAAATTGGCGATCGTTTCCGCGCGGGGTACGCCGATCAACTTGCCGTCCAGTCCAAAGGTCCAGGCATGATAAGGGCAGGTCAGGCGCGCCGCGCTCTGCGGGTTGCAATGTTCGACCAGCTTCGATCCCTTGTGCGTGCAGGCGTTGAGAAACGCACGGACTTCGCCATCCTTCGCCCGGGTAATGATGATCGGGACGTTGTAGCTTTCGACCGCAATCAGATTGCCCGGTTCGGGAATGAGGGCGGAAAGCGTGACCGGGACCGGCACCGCCCGGAAGAGCTTTTCCCATTCCAGATCGAATCGCGCCTGGTCGCAGAAAATGGCGGCCGGGCGGCGGGCGTCGATCGCGGGCGCCTCAGCATCGGCATGCGGCGGAATGCGCCGGATCGCATCGATCTGGCCGGTACTAAGACTATCTAGAACCGGAACGTTCTTTTCACTCGGACGCGGCGCGGTCGTGGTGGACATCGCTCTTCCTTCCCTCATCCATCATTAAAACTAATAACGATAGATATGCCTTAACTCGTTAGAGAGATCAAGGGGCGCGATGCCCAAAATTTATCCCTGCATCGCGCCGCAGGCGATTGCGAACCAGAAATAAGCTCGTTATCATGGATATAATCAAACAATTAAATATTATGAAAGGTTCAACATTCTGGTTCTGTCCGCACTCGCGCAATTGGCTGATTTGCGGGCCGGGCTGCTCCTTGTGGTGGACCAATCCGAATGAGGAATAACGCAGATGGCTGATGGGCTGGACTATGATTATGTCATCGTGGGCGCGGGTGCCGCGGGATGCGTGCTTGCCTATCGGTTGACCGAAGACCCCGATGTGAAGGTCGCATTGATCGAGGCAGGCGGCAGCGACAGGAATCCGCTCTACAAGGTTCCAAAGGCCGTAGCGCTGCTGATGAACCGGCCCAGCAATTTGTGGACCTATCCCACTAAGCCGGAAGAAACCAACGCCAACAAGACGGAATATTGGCTGCGGGGCAAGGTGATGGGCGGGTCGACATCGGTCAACGGGCTGATGTGGGTGCGTGGTCAACCGGCCGATTTCGACGCCATTGCCGAATTGTCCAGCGACGATTGGGGCTGGCAGCATATCGGGCCTGCCTATGCCGCGCTGGAGCAGCATGAATTGGGCGCGGGGCAGGACCGGGGAGGCAAGGGGCCGCTCAGGATTTCTCTGCCTGGCCCGGATGTGCGGATGAAATGGCATGAGGCGATACTGGCGGCGGGCCGCAGCATGGGACTGCCCGTCAAACAGGATATCAACCTCCCCGATAATGATGAGGGTATCGGCTATAATCCCCGGACGATCTGGGGCGGCGTGCGGCAAAGCGCAGCGACGGCCTATCTGGAGCCTGCACGCAAGCGGCCCAATCTCACGGTGATCTCGGGCGCGACGGTCGACAAGCTGCTATTTGAGGGCAGGCGCGCGGTCGGCGTGCAATATCGCAAGGATAGCGCGGAGCAGAGTGTGCGCGGTGCGGAAACCATCCTGTGCGGCGGCGCGATGGCGACGCCCGGCATATTGGAGCGTTCCGGCATCGGCGACCCCGCCCGGCTGGCGAAGCTCTGCATCGATGTCGTGGCGCCGCTGCCGCAAGTGGGCGAGCATATGATCGAGCATCGTGCTTTGCTGATGCAGTGGAAGCTGAGGGACCCCAGTCACAGCTATAATCGTGATCATCGCGGTTTCCGGCTGTTGCGGACGATCCTGCGCTATCTGCTGACCCGGAAGGGGCCGCTCAGTTCTGCGACCTTCGACATGGGTGCCTGGCTCAAGAGCAATCCGGGGCTTAACCGGCCCGATACCCAGTTCCTGATCGCGCCGCACAGCGTCGACTTCACGAAGATGGGCAAGACGACAGAGCCTTTCCCCGGCATGTCGGCGGTGGTCTATCCGTTGCGGCCGGAGTCGACCGGCAGCGTGCATATCACCGACACCGATCCGCTGGCGGCGCCCGAGACGATCGCCAATCATCGCGCGACTGCGCTCGACCGGCGCGCGATGATTGATGCGGTGCATGCCGCCCGGAAATTCGCGACTCAGCCGCCGCTCAAGGATATGATCGTGGCGGAAACCAATCCGGGGCCGGACTATCAGAGCGATGAGGAAATATTGAAGGCCTACGACATCTTCGCGACCTGCGGCTATCATACCGTGGGCACTTGCCGGATGGGCAATGATGCCGACTCGGTGGTCGATCCGGAACTGCGGGTACGCGGCGTCGAGGGGCTGCGTGTGATGGACACATCGGTCATGCCGGTGATGCCGTCGGGCAATACGCAGGGGCCGACTATGGCCATGGCCTGGCGGGCCGCTGATGTGATCCGCCGCAAGGCTGCGCTGCCGAAACGGGAAGCCGCCTGAAGGACGGGGCGGACCGGCCCCAATCGCCGGTCCGCCCTGGCCTCATTGGGCCTTCAATATGGCCTTGATCTCATCGGTCGGCGCCTTGAGCGTCGACACTTCCAATATCCCTCCGCCCACACGGCCGCCGCATTCGAACCGCGTCAGCCCGTCCATCCACCAGTGGAAGCCGTCGCCCGTCCAGCCCGGCCCGCCGACCAGCGCGGTGCCGATCACCTTGCCCGTGATCCGCCATGCCCGGCCTGAGCGGGTCCAGAGCAAACTATCGTTGCTGATCGGCGAAATGCCGTCATCGGCCACGACAAAGCCCGTTTCGGCGCTCTCGATCGGATCGACTTCGCCATTGACGAGCGCATAGCCGAAGGTGAAGCTCTGCCCGGCCGCCGACAGTACATAGAGCGAAAAGGCAAGGTCGGAGCCGAACACCGCGAACACCCATCGGCCCGCCGGATTGCTGGAGAGCCGGCGTGGACCCCAGCTATGGTCCTGCCAGCCGCTGCCGTTGATGGCGATCACGCGGTCGCCCATGGTGATGCTGCCCCTGACCGATCCCATGGACTCATAGTGGAGCGAGCCGAGCTTCAGCTTGCCGCCGGTGTTGATCTCGACATGGACGGGGTCGGTAAAGCCTTCATAGTCAACCTCCACCTTCGCGCCTTGGAAATCGGCGGTCAGGTGAAGTTGGCGGATCGATTCCCCGGCGATGAAATGCAGGATGCCGACCTTCATGTCGCGCAGGTCCCTATCGGGCAGGGGAATCCGGTTCTCCTGACTGCGGGCGACTTCGACGCCGTCGACGATCAGCCAGGTCCAGACATGGGCGAAACCCAGATAGGGGCAGAGGCTGATATGGTGGTGGCCGCAGACCTTGTTGCGGATATCGGTCCAGCCAAGGAAGAAACTCTCCTGCCAGCTTTCATCCTCCATGTCGGGGGTGTGGCGGCTGGTGTCGGCAAGCGTGAAGGGGTGGTGCATGGCTGTGTTCCTATGTTAGCCGAGCAATGCGGCGACGCTGTCGAGATCGGTGATGGCGGTGCAGGCGCGCTCCGCATTGTGGACGCAGATTTCCTCCGGATGGAACTCCACCGGGCATAATGTCGTCATGAACATCCACATGGCATGCTGCCGATAGGCGAGCCATGCGCTGTCGAAAGCGATTCTCTCGCCGCCGGCCGCCTCCAGCGCGTCGAGATAGAAGGCGAGTTGTTCCTTTTCCAGCGCGCGGCGGTTTTCGACGCTCTGCGATCCGACCATCAGATAGGCGACGTCGAAGGCCCAGTGGCCATACATGATCGTCGCCCAGTCGAGATAACCCGGCGTTCCGTCGGTATTGAAGAACAAATTGCCCTGATGCGCGTCGCCATGGACGATGCAGTTTGCGTCGCGGATGTCATTGGCATGCAACTGGTCGATGGCGCGGCGGATCAGGGCCGGGTCACGCAGGGCTTTGGGAACATGGTCCCAGCGCGGTGCGGCCGAAGCGGTCGGCCAGAAGTCGAGGAAGATGCCGCACACATCGCTTTCGACAAGCATGCCGCCGCGCTTCAGCCAGCCCAGCGCGTCGAGCTTCGGGCTTTTCCAATAAGCGCCATGATAGCCTGCCTGAAGCGTGAGTACGCGGCGCATCTCCTCGGGTTCCAGCGGCGTTGTCTGGCGGCCGAAGCGGGCGTTGCGGAGCGTCAGATCCTCCAGCATCAGCAGGCCATTGGGCGCATTGGGGTCGACAAGCTGAAGCCAGGAGTGGGGAAGGTTGATCGACAGGCCGGGCGCCAGATCGCGGAAGAACTCCACCTCCGCCACCGAATGCGACATGAGGTCGGCATTGGTCGCGTCGAAGCCCGACTTGATCCAGGCGGAGGGCGGCAGGCCATGAGCGAGTCCGGCCGCATTATAGTGCAGATGCACCTGCGCCTTGGTCGCCATGCCCCGGATGATCGTGCCGAAGGAGAGGCCATCGACGCGCGTGCCGGGATAGGCTTCGGCAAGGGCTGATGTCAGCCACTCAGCGCTGATATCCTCCAGCGAGCGGGGAAAGGGCATGGTGTCGACCCTGTGCATGGCGATCCTCTTTCGATGCTATTTTATTTTACCGATTTTTCTTAGCTATGCGATTGATTAGCGTATAAAGGCCTCGGAGCCAATATGGACAATCAAGGGAGATGGTGATGGAATCCGGGCAAATGGAGGTTCGGACGAGCCGACAGGGCGCTGTTGCCATCATCGCCTATCATAATCCGCCCTCCGGCCTCATTCCCAACAAGGGTGCGATATTGCTGGCCGATGCGTTGCGCGCCGTGCTGGATGACCCGGACGTGCGCGCGGTTGTGCTGACGGGCGGGCAGGAAGGCGTGTTCATCCGCCACGCCGATGTGTCCCAGATCGTCCGCGCCGCACAGGCGTTGCAGGCGGGCGCGATTGCGCCGGAGTCCTTTGTCGACGCGCCATTTCCTCGACTCGGGAGGCTGATCGAAACGGCGGAGAAGCCCGTCATCGCCGCGATTGATGGCGTCTGCATGGGCGGCGGGTTCGAGATTGCGCTGTGCTGCATGACCCGCATCGCCGGGGCTGGCGTGACGGCCATCGGCCTGCCGGAAATCCGCATCGGTATCTTCCCCGGCAGCGGCGGAACGCAGCGCCTGCCGCGCCTCATCGGTGGTCATCGGGCGCGTCGCTTCATGCTGGACGGCGCGGTGGTCGATGCGGCTGTGGCACTGGAACTGGGTCTTGTCGATGAAGTGGTGCCCAGCGCCCTCGACCGTGCCATTGAGATTGCGGAGGGCTATGCGGCGCGGTCGCTCCAGGCGGTCGCCGCGATCCTCCGCCTCACGCGCGACAATCCACCGGCGGAGCGGTTGCAGGCTGAGTTGGTGACTTTCGCCGAACTCCTCCGCGCCGATGGCGCGGCCACAGACATCATGTGCCGCTTCGTGGCAGAAGGCGGCGCCTTGCATGACATGCCATAGGGAACAGCCTCATGACAAAGAACGGCAAATGGGTATTGCGGCACCGGCCTCAGGCGGCGCTGGTGGAGACGGACCTCGACTGGGTGCAGGAAGCGCTGCCCGAATTGCGCGACGGCGAGCTGCTGGTGCGCAACATCTATCTTTCGCTCGACCCGACCAACCGCATCTGGATGAGCGATCGGGAACAATATCTGCCGCCGGTCCAGATCGGCGACACCATGCGCGGCACGACCATTGGCGTGGTCGAGCAAAGCCGTTCGGACCGTTTTGCGCCCGGCGATATCGTCATGCCCGCCATGGGCGGCTGGCAGGATTATACCGTCTCGCCGGAGCGCATGACCCGCAAGCTGAATGTCGCGCCCGGCATTCCGCTGACAGCCTATCTGTCGGTACTCGGGCCAACCGGGCTGACCGCCTATTTCGGCTTGCTGGACATCGGCCAGCCCAAGGAAGGCGAAACGCTCGTCCTTTCCGCGGCGGCAGGCGCGGTGGGGTCGATCGCCGGCCAGATCGGGAAGATCAAGGGCTGCCATGTCGTCGGCATTGCCGGGGGCGCGGCCAAATGCGACTGGCTGACCGAGGAATTGGGGTTCGACGGGGCTGTGGACTATAAGGCGCAGGAGGTCGGTGCCGCGCTGGACCGGCTGTGTCCGACGGGCATCGACATCGACTTTGAAAATGTCGGCGGCGCGATCATGGAGGCGGTCTTTTCACGCCTCAACCGCAATGGCCGGATGATCCTCTGTGGCCTGATTTCCGCCTATAATGACGAGGGGCCGGTGCCGGGGCCAGCTGATTTCGGGCGCATCCTGATGCAGCGGCTGACGGTACGCGGTTTCATCGTCATCGATTATCTCGCGCGCGCGGGCGAGGCCTTTGCGGACCTTGGTCGCTGGATCGCGGAGGGCCGGATCAAGTGGAAGGATCATGTCGTGCCGGGGCTGGAGAAGGCGCCTGACAGCCTGCAACTGCTGTTCACTGGCCAGCATGACGGCAAATTGCTGATCAGGGTTTCCGACGAACCCTGATCGGAATGCTGCTCACTGGCCGGTAAAAACCGGCTTCCGTTTCTCGCGAAACGCGGCCACGCCTTCGCGATGATCGGCAGTGCGGCCTGCGATGCGCTGGTTGCGCCGTTCCAGCGCCAGTGCGTCGGTCAGGCCGACCTCCAGACAGTCGGCAATCCCCTGCCGGATCAATCCATAGCTGCGCGTCGGCCCCGCAGCCAGCCGTAGGGCGACGGCCCGGGCTTCTTCCATCAGGGCATCATCCTCAACTGCCTTGTAGATCATGCCCCATTCCGCCGCCTGCTCGGCGGAAATGCGCTCGCCCAGCAGCATCATGGCGTTGGCGCGGGCCCGGCCGATCAGGCGCGGCAGTATCCAGGTCGATCCGACATCGGGCACCAGCCCGATATTGGCGAAGGGCTGGAGGAAATAAGCAGACCGCGCGGCGATCACGATATCGCCAGCCAGCGCATAGCCGCAGCCTCCGCCCGCCGCTACGCCATTGACCGCTACCACCAGTGGCACTGGTAGCCGCCGCAACCGTTCCAGCAGCGGATTGTACAGCGTTTCGAGCATTGCTCCCGCATCGGGGGGGCCGGCGGGCAGGCGCGCTTCTTCCGATCCGCTCGCCGTTAGATCGGCGCCGGAGCAGAAGGCGCGGCCCTGGGCCGTCAACAGAAGCGCGCGGGCGCTTCCCTCGTCACGGACGCGGTCCACGGCGTGGATCAATTCTTCCAGTGTCTGCGCCGCCAGCGCATTCAGCTTTTCGGGGCGGTTGATGGTGATCGTTACAAGGCCGTCGGCCTCTTCGTAGACTATGTGCTCGTAACTCATCTTCATCCCCGCATTTCTTTAAGCGACGACCTTCTCACCCGCCCTAAAGGCGGCTTGCCAAGCTTCAGGACGTCCCATAGGCATTAGAGAAATCAATTATTGAATTAAAGAAAAACTTCTGCTTATCCGGACGGCCAATGGATGCCCCGTGAAGGAGAGGCCTGCCATGGCATCCAGGCTCCAATTTGCCGGATGATCCGCAACCATTGAGGCTATAGCTCGGCAGAAATTATATCCACGGGGACTGAGCCTGCCGCCCACGGCTGATTCTGTCTGCGCATCATTTTCGATCTTGCTCATGACCGCAGCTGGATCGACTTTTTACCAATTTAGCGATCTGAACGACTGAGGTGGCGCGATAAGCAAGCCGATCTACGGGCATTCTGTTCATTCGCCCTTAAGCAGAGATCGGTATTGCGCACGAACTTTGCCCTGCTTTTGCCTCATCGGACTCATGTCATGTCACTGATACAGTCGCTCTGGTCCGCTCATGAGGTGACCGTCGATCAGTCGATAACGGCGAAACAGGCTGTCGTGCGAGAGCCAAGATGGTCGATCAGTCGGCATCTGCTTGTGGCATTGATGCTGGGCGTGCTTGCATTGACCGTGCTGATGCACATGGCCAAGCTGCATTTCGATCCGTGGCTATCAAGCAATCTCCCTTATTATGCGGGAGGGTTGGCGATGCTGCTTGTGCGTATTGGATTGCCATGGGTGGATTGGAGGCACTCAACTGCGGTTGCTCATTTCTGCGAATATGCTGGGCTTTTCACGTTGATTTCGCTGATGGGGGCCAGCGCCAGCTATCCGGTCGCGGCCTTGACAAGCGGATATGCAGATGCCGCCCTACACCGCATCGATCTTGCGCTGGGGTTCGATTGGCTGAAGTGGTACCGCTTGGTATCGGCCTATCAGCTTCTCCAATTTCTGGGAACGGCCGCCTATCGCAGCATCTATGTCACGCCTGCCTTGTTGCTGTGGCATTGCGCTTGGACGGGTGAAAGGGAACGAGCCTATCGTTTCCTTGCCGGATTCTGGCTGGCGGCGCTGATGACGCTATTGCTGTTCAGCCTGGTCCCGGCGGTTGGTCCCTTTTCCTATCTGTGGCACGGGCCGATCAACTATATGCCGGAAAGTGAATTGTGGCAGTCCGGCCTGATTCCGGCGTTGCGTAACCATGAAGTGCATATCGTCGATCTTGGGCAATTGCGGGGGATCGTCTCTGCACCCAGCTTCCATACGGCCGCAGCGGTGCTCTACATGGCAATGGGCTGGCGCATCGCCCGGCTACGCTGGCTGATCGTGGCGTTGAACGCGGCGATGTTGCTTTCCACGCCCGTCGAAGGCACGCACTATCTGATCGACATGATCCTGGGGTTCATTGTGGCGCAGGTGGCCCTGGCACTCGTTAACCTGTATGTCAGGATGAATGAAAACGAGTTTTTCGACCATGCCGTAGGAACAATGGCTATAAAATAGAAGTGCTGGCGTGTCATCTTGTAGACGAGAAGGTCGAAATCATAGGTTACGTCGAGATTAGGTCGTGTGGACGAATTTGGATACGTTGAAAATTTACTATCCACAAGATGAACCTGCTCTGATTCATAGGATTTCGACTGAACGAAGGGGTCGGAAGACTGTCGACGCCGATGAGCGAAGAAGACTGGGAGCACATGTTGCTGGTATTCCGGGCGTGTTTGCCGCGCCGTAGCCGCAAGGCGGCGGACGACCGATGGTTTCTGGAGGCGCTGCATTTCTTCACGGTCGAGAATGTTCGCTGGCGTGCGCTGCGCTCCATGTCCCCGATCCTGTAAGCGAGCGTGATGGCTGGATCGCCGCAACCGCATTGGCTCATGGCCTTACAGTGGTTACGCGCAATGTCGCGGATTTTGACGCGACCGGCGTATCCCTATTCAATCCGTGGGAAAGCCATTGATAGCCCCGATGTCGGGAAAGGCACGACTATCGAATAATAGGATGGAAAAGCCGCTTTGGGTGAGTTGGTCAAGTTTGTTTGTGAGCAGCGGCTTCAGGGATGGGGAAATTCTTCGTCTGGCAGGTGCAGGCTTAACTTGGATTGATATTGCCGGACGTTAGAGCGATTTCCAGTCAGATGGCATCATCTGACGGTTAAGAAATCGCGGCGAAACAAAGCAATAGAGCGGTCGATCTGATTCGATCAGATCGCAAACCGCTCTAGTAACCGCGCATGCTATAGCCCTTCGGCTTCCACCCAATGAGCGCTGGTGATTTCGCGCGCCAATGCCCAGACCTGACGGCGGATGTCGGGCACGGCCACGATTTCCCAGTGAGCGCCGCGTGTCATCGGCCCGACCACGAACAACCGCTGCTGGGCCGAGTCGTCGCGGGCGATGGCGTGGCACTGGCGATCGACGTCGATGCCGATCGCCAGTGGATCCGAACGGATATCGCCGCGCGCGGCCAACGCGCGCAGCAGCGGGTCATGGGCGCGGCGTAGATCGCCCAACGGGCCTGTGCAGTTGATGACGCGAGCCACAGAGAGCTGTTCTGTTCGACTTTCCCCACGGCGGCGCAGATGGACGATCAGCCCCTTGTCGTGCGTATCGGCTCCTGCCACCTTGGCCGCGCCTATCTCCAGGCGCCCTTCCGCCTGCATTGCCGTTAACCGAGTGGCCACCCGCGGCGCGATCCGATGGCGATGCACATCCCAATAGGGACGCAGATGCCGCAGAAAACGACTGCGCTCCTCCGCACTGGCCGCGCGCCACATATCCTGGGTGAAGGGGCGCAGTTCGTCCACTGCATTGCGCCAGCCGATGGCTGCGCCGCGGGCACGGACAGCGCGCACCAGCGCTGAAAGCGGGCCTTGCGGACGGTCGCCGCCGGGTGCGGAGGCGGTTGCCGGGCCGTGGCTGTGCGGGGCAAGGCCGCGCCGGGACAGCGCGATGATCCGACCGCGAAAACCCGCTCCGTCCAGGCTGAGCGCGCAGTCCACGGCGGTCAGGCCAGTGCCCAGCAGCAGAATCTGGTCATCCGCCTGCAAATCTTGCGCGATATCGGCCGCCCAGGGATCGTTGACATAAGCGGGACGGCCAAGATCGGTGAAGGCGGGCAGATCATGTGGCGGCAGATTGCCGGGGGCGAGCGCGACGGCATCACTGGTCAGGCTGGCCCCGGAACGCAGTTCGATCCGCACGCCATGATCGAGCAAATGCAGGTCGACCGCCTCGTCCGCCAGCGCCGTCAGCCGGCTCTTCGCCAGTGCGCGCACTTCATCCAGCATTGCGCAGAGATAGGCGCCATAGTCGCGCCGCGTGGCAAAGCTGCCCTCCTGACCCAGTTGAGCCCAAGCAAGCCAGTCGGCGAAATGGCCGGGCTGGTCGGGCAGGGCGCTCATATTGGCCGCCCGCACATTGAGGATATGGCCGGCCTGCGCCGCTCCATAGGCCAGGCCGCGTCCTAGCCGATCGGCATGGCGTTCCACCATCGTCACCTTGAGCGCACCATGGCGCAGCAGATTGATGGCGAGCAAGGTGCCGCTGAATCCGCCGCCGATGATGGCGGCATGGTCGACCTTCAGCATGGATCAAGCATTTCTAATGTTCGCCCAGCATTGCTTGTGAGAATTATCTCTACCAATAAAATAGATAAAATCTCAACCCTCTGGAAAGGACTATTATGAGCCTGTTACGTTCCCTTATCCATGGCTGGGTTCGCCTGCGCGATGCAGTGCGGCGGGAATTTTTGCGCGATCCGAATGTGATCCTGTTTGAACGTGCCGCCTCCCGACAGGAAGGTGCCGGTGGCTGCTGAGATCTGGTCGCGCCGCAGCCTTTTGGGTGCCGGGGGTGCGGCCTGCGTGCTGCTGGCCGGATGCGGACGCGGCAATAGCGGTCGGCCCCGGCTGCGCGTGTCCATCACAGGCAAGGGGGAAGGGGACACGCGGCTGCTGTTTAAGGCGGCCGGGATCGAACAGGCGGAGTTCAAGGGTGGCGTTTAGGTTGAGCATCATCTCGCCTACCGTACTTGATCTCAAGGGCGATGGGGTCTCCCTCGTCAATAACAGGAACACGAAGGTCAGTTTCGACTGAGACGGTGGCGGCAAGAGGAATCAGGCCGGCTGGATTGGTGAGGTGATCCGGGTATTCGCTGGTGGTCCATGCGTGACGAACATGTCGGCCAGCTCCGCCAACACATCCTCATGCTTGAGTTGCGGCGCAACGATGAGCGCAAGGCATTCCCTGCTGATCTCGTCGATGATGGTCAGGATACGGAATTTACGGCCATCATGCGTGCGCCTTTCGCCCATACATGCCCTGGATATTCAGGCCGCAGACGGATGCAGGCTCCGTTGTTGAGCCACAGGCGTCCGCCTTTTGGCTGGTGCGGCGGAACCTTAAGACCCTCACGCTGCCATATCCGTTCGACCCACTTATGGTTCGCTTTCCGTCCCGCATGACACAGCAATGCCGTCACCCGGCGGCAGTCTCCGGGTCATTCAGAGGGGGTATGTCATGCAGACGAAAAATTGATTGATTTTTACGAATAATGTTGTGATTGGCGTGAATGTTATTTCACTTACGTATTTGGATCTAATCCATAAAACGCAGATAAAGGTTTTTTCGCCACAGGCGATCTTGTTCAGGGAGAGGCATATGAGTTTGTTCGGTCACAGTAGCCATGTTGCGATTCTCATGGGGCTGCTGGCATCGCCGGCGATGGCGCAGGAACAGGCCGGTGGTACCGGCCTGGGTGACATTATCGTGACAGCGCGTCGTACTGCGGAATCGATGCAGACCGTTCCGGTCGCCGTGACCGCGCTGGGTGGCGAGTTTCTGGAAAAGCAGAACATCGTCGATGTGACCTCGATTCCGCAGTTCACGCCGAACCTCTCGATCATGCAGCAGTCGACCAGCCTGACCGCAGCATCGGTCTATATTCGCGGCATCGGCAATCAGGAACCGTCGTCGGTCGCCGAACAGGGCGTAGGCGTCTATCTGGACGGCGTCTATGTTGCGCGTTCCGCCGGTGCGCTGTTCGACCTTGTCGACCTGGAGCGGATCGAAGTTCTGCGTGGGCCGCAAGGTACGCTGTTTGGTCGCAACACCGTGGGTGGCGCGATCCAGCTCGTGTCGAAGAAGCCGGCCAACGACTTTGCACTGGATGTGAAGGCTGGCTATGGCAGCTTCAACGAATGGTTCACCAAGGCGCGCGTAGACACCGGCTATATCGGTGGATCACCCATCAAGGCGTCGCTGTCGCTCATGCATCGTCAGCGCGACGGTTATATCGACAATTTCTACACCCCCGACAGCAAGGATCCGGGCGCCGTCAACGCCGATGCGATCATGGTCGGCCTGCAGGCCGATCTGGGCAAGGTCACGGTCAACTACAGCTTCGATTATAATGACCGCCGCGGCACCGCGCCCTATTTCCAGATGCTGTATGCCACCGATGACGTGAAGAATTATTTCGGGCAGTCGGCTTCGCTGGGCGGTGATCCGTTCCTTGTCTCGCCAGACCGCCAGAAGCATGTCTACCAGGCTGGCTTCGTCGATAACGACGGTAATCTGCGTTATGACGCCCGTGCGAAAATCCAGGGCCACTCGCTGACGATCGCCTATGAGCCGATCGATGAACTGACGCTGAAGTCGATTACTGCCTATCGCAAGTTCAACCAGGACACGATCCTGACGCTGGGTGGTAACGGTTACCTGAAGGGCGTCGTGCTGGACCCTGTCACCTTTGCGCCGTCCGTTGGGGCCGTCACGCCGATTAACGGCAACAACGCGCCGCAGCGGCAGTGGCAGTTCAGCCAGGAATTCCAGGCGCTGGGTAACATGGGTGACCTCTCCTATGTCGCTGGCCTCTATTATTTCTACGAAAAGTCGTCGGAATATAACCGTCAGAATCTGACTTTCGTGCTGCCCGGCGGACAGGCGGGTCTGAACCTCGCACCGGTCCAGGCCTTTGGCGGCACGGCCGAATCCATGGCTGCTTTCGGCCAGGCGAGCTGGAAGCCCGCCATGTTCGACGGCAAGCTGGAATTGACCGGTGGCGTCCGCTTCACCGGCGACCGCAAGACGCTGACCATCTCGGGCGACGTGAACCCTGCGCTGCACGGCAATGTCGACTATACCAATGTGTCCTGGCTGGGTTCGTTGAACTATCGCTTTACCCCCGCGATCATGGCTTATGTCCGGGCATCGTCGGGCTATCGATCGGGCGGCATCAACCCGCGCGCGAGCGTCATCAACATCTTCAAGCCGGAAGACGTGAAGTCCTATGAGGCGGGCATCAAGTCGGAATTCTTCAACCGCAGCGTTCGCCTGAACGTCGCGGTGTTCCAGACCGACTACAGCAATCAGCAGATCAACCAGTTCGCGGCCGGCAGTGGCGGCGTGACCTCGCTGATCGTGAATGCTGGCAAGGTGCGCTTCCGTGGCGTTGAAGGCGAACTGACCGTTGCACCGGTGCGGGGCCTGACCTTCGATGGGTCGCTGGGCTATACGGATCCGACCTACAAGACCTACCTCTATCTGGATCCGACGACCAACGCGATCATCAACGTTGCCGATGAGGCACGCATGCCGCAGACGGCGAAGTTCAACGCTCATGTCGGTGCGCAATATGTGGTTCCGGTGAGCATCGGGGAACTGACTGCGCGCGTCGACTATGCCTATCGCAGCACGGTCTACTTCCACAATCTGGACCGGGTGAACCCGTTCAATGTGGAAACCCGTTCGCGGCCCGACCACAACCTGCGGGCGCGCCTGGCGTTGTCGGACATAACGCTGGGCAGCGGCAAGCTGGAACTTGGCGTCTGGGGTGATAATCTGACCAACCAGAAGAATCTGGACTTCGCGATTGACTTCGGTTCGCTGGGCTTTGCGGCGGGTTCGTACAAGAAGCCGCGCACCTTCGGCGTCGATGCCAAGATCAGCTTCTGATCGAAACGGAGGCGGGCCGGGATTTCCGGCCCGCCACTTGTTGGTCAGGGCAAGACAATAAGGGAAGCGAGGACAACGCAACCCATGGACCTGCAGGAGAGTAGGCGATGGCAATGGATGAAAGCTCGACAGGCGAAGTGAAGCTGGCAGCAATCTGGCGAGCCTTTTGTGAAAGGCTGGCTGAAGCAGGCGAAATTCTCGACCGGCCGCATGCCCCGAACACGCCGATTGATCAGGCCGAAGGGCTGCGTTATCTGAGCCGCCTCACGCGCACCGCGCTCAACATGCTCGTGGATTCCAGCGATCCCGATTTTCCTCGACTCTTTCTGTTGTGCGATGATGCCATAAAGATCGGTGCCGACAATCCTGACAACCTCTATCAGCAGATCGTCGTACGTGGCGACCGCGACTATCGCATCACAGGCAAGCGCAACAGCGTTCCCTATTTCTCGATCGGGTCCAAGGCGAATCGCTATGCAATCGACGGGACCATGGCATCGACCGGCGAGATTGAACTGGCCGACATGGAGATTGCGGCCGATGGCAGTTTCGAAATCATCGTCAGTAAAACGGAAAAGCCAGGCAACTGGCTGCCGATGGCCGATGACACGACACTGCTCATCATTCGCCAGACCTTCAACGACAGGAAGATGGAAGTGGCGGCCGACGTTCGCGTTGAACGGGTCAGCGATGGGCCGTTGGTGCCCGCCATTCTCACGCCTGAAACCATAGAGACGCAGCTCAACGGGGCGGCGGCATGGGTGCGCGGTACGGCGAACACCTTCGCTGACTGGACCCAATGGTTCATGGAGCAGCCCAACCGTATCTATGAAGGGAAGGAACAATCTGTCTATCAGCGGGCAGGGGGTGACCCGAAAATCTGGTACGGCCATATCTATTACGATCTCGCGCCGGACGAGGCACTGGTCATCACAGCCAAGCCGCCTGAATGCCGTTTCTGGAATTTCCAGATCGACAATTGGTGGATGGAATCCATGGACCATGTGAACCGCAAGGTCTGGGTGAACGGTGCGCAGGCGAAATATGAGGAGGACGGTAGCGTCATCCTTGTCTGTGCTGATCGTGATCCGGGCTATGGCAACTGGATCGACCTGTCTGGTCACCGGAGCGGTACGGGCTTGTGGCGCTGGATCGAGGCAGCGGAGCATCCCGTTCCGCAGTGCAAGGTCGTGAAGCTTTGACAGCATCCCTCCCGATGCGGATCGCTGCGCTGGAGGATAGGGAAGCGATCCGCGAACTGATCGCCCGCTATGGTCCGCTCGCCGATGCCGGTGACTGTGCAGGCGCGGCGGCACTGTGGACCGAAGACGGAATTTATGAGGTCGGCGGTTTCGGCAGTTATCAGGGGCGAGCGGCAATCCAGGCGCTGCTGGAAGGAGAAAGCCATCAGGGCCTGATCCATGGCGGGGCGGCTCATGTTCTGAGCCCACCGGTCATTGATCTGGACGGTGACTGCGCAATCGCGCACACCTACTCCATCGTGTTTCGGAAGTGTGGCGACAATTGGGAAGCGCACCGTGTTTCGGCCAATCTGTGGCAGCTGGTACGGACCGATGAGGGATGGAAGGTTTCACGAAGGGTAAATCGTTCGCTCGACGGATCGGAGGAGGCGCGAGCGCTGAATTCCGGGCTGGCGCGTTTGTCGTTCAATAGCGCTTGCATCACAAAACCTTGAACTCGGGCTCGTGTCGTTCCGAAAAGGCTGTGGCTGCTTCCTTATAGTCGTGCGTCATCATGGTCGCGGCCTCATAGGTGATGGACAGTAACAGTATCTGATCCGGTTGCGTTTTGAATTGCTTGTTGACGGTGGCCTTTGACCAACGGACGGCCCAGCCAGGATTGGCTGCGATTTCGACCGCAATCTTGCGGACCTCAGTGACGATATCCTCCTTCGCACAAACATAGTTGATGAGACCCGGTTCCGCCGCCTCCAAAGTGCATGAACGACAACTGGTCGCGGATGTGGCATCCACCGCGTCGTCCGACAGGCTCAGGCTTCTACCGCCCGTCGATAATGCGGCAACACCATCAGCAAGAGCGCGACGATGACCGGCAATACGACGGCCCCTGCGATCGCAATCGAATATCCGAGTGCGGCCTGGTTGCCAAAGCCGAAGTCGGTGATTGCGGCGATGACGCTGGCTCCCAGGCCGGTCCCGACCAGGTTGACGCACAGAAGCGAAATCGCCGTCACCTGTCCGCGAAGCTGATTGGGGGT
This sequence comes from Sphingobium sp. EM0848, assembly GCF_013375555.1. Lineage (NCBI taxonomy): Bacteria > Pseudomonadati > Pseudomonadota > Alphaproteobacteria > Sphingomonadales > Sphingobiaceae > Sphingobium > Sphingobium sp. EM0848. Next base: position 415,495 of record NZ_JABXWB010000005.1, on the reverse strand, counting down.
AACGTCCTGAATTGCAGCCAGCATCACCCCCTGCGACGCTTGGCCCAGAAGCGTGCCGATCGCCATCATGGTCAGCGACAGGAAAGCCGTTGGCATCAGCGGCGCGGCGATGATGGGCAGGCCCTTCAGTAGTGTGGCGATCAGCACGACGCGCATGTTCGCGTCCGCCCGCCCACCCTGCATGAGCTTCCCGGCCAGCCAGCCGCCCGACAGGGTGCCGACGGTTCCGCAAACAAGCATCACCAGTCCATAGAACAGGCCGACCTCTGTCGGGGTCATGCCATAGCTGCGGATGAGGAAGGTCGGGAACCAGAGCGCCGTTCCGATTGCCAGCAGCGCGATCAGGCTCAGCGAGCCGATGAGCGAACCAAACAGCATCCAGCGTTGCGCGATATAATCGAAGCCCTCACGGAGGCTGCTCTTGGCCGAAATATCCGCTGCCACGTCCTGCCGCACAGGTTCACGGATCGTCATCATCAGTGCCGCGAGGATCAACCCCGGCGCCGCGACGCAGAGAAACACCGCCTGCCACGGGGCAAAGGTGCCGAGCAGCGGCAGCGTCCAGCCCCCTGTCTTGGTAAAGTGGCCCAGCAGCCAGCCGCCCAACAACAGTGCGAGTCCGCCACCGATCGGGTAGCCGACCGCATAAAAGCTGATTGCCAGCGCGCGTCGCCGCCGTTCGAAATAGTCGCTAATCAGCGAATAAGCCGTCGGGCTGAGCGTCGCCTCGCCGACGCCGACGCCGACACGGGCAAGGAACAGGCCGATGAAGCTGCTTGTGAAGCCGCAAGCGGCGGTCATCGCCGACCAGAGCACCACCCCCCAAACGATCAGCGTCGCGCGCCGCTTCGTGCGGTCGACGAAACGGCCTATCGGAAGCGCCGCGACGCTATACAGTACGGAAAAGGCGAAACCCTGGAGCAGGCTCATTCCGAAATCGCCCAGCCCCAGATCCTTCTGGATCGGTTCGACCATCAGCGTCAGTACGCGCGCGTCGATCGCGCTGAAGCAATAGCCGGCGAACAGGATCGTGACGACCAGCCAGCGATAGACGCTGCCGGGCATGGCAGCCTTCATTGCTGGCCGGTCTGCCGCCGGTGCGCCGGACGCTGCCGCCGTCACCATGCGGACGGCGGATCCTGCCGCGCCAATATCTGTTCGGTACGCGCCGCGATCAGCCTGTCATTGTCCGCGCTGTCGGGCAGCAGCCAGAAGCGCCCTGCGCGAAGGCCAGCGAGTGCAAAAGCCGACACTTCCTCAGGTTCCGTCAGCTTGAGTTTGAGGCCGGTGGTGCGCACCAGATCCTCCATCGTCCGATAGGCAACCTTGGTTTGCGCCTCATCCTCGACATAGTCGGAGGGGCGCACTTCGCCCGAAGCCATGATCGCGGTGTTGACCGTATGCGGTCCAGGGAAGAGGATGGCGGCGCGCAACTGTCCACCCTCACGTAGCAATTGCTGGTGGAGGACTTCGGAGATGCTGGTGATCGCGGCCTTGGTTGCGGCGTAGATGGGCGTGTTGGGAAGCGATCGCAGCCCGCCGTTGGTCGACCCCGTGTTGATCACCACGCCTTCCTGCCCCGCTTCGAGCATTCGCGGTACGAAGGCGGCGATGCCGTGAACGACCCCTAACATATTGACGTCGATCCCCCAGCGCCAGTCGCTGAGCGGCAGCGACCAGATCTTGCGCTGTGCTTCGCCCAGCCCAACGCCAGCATTGTTGAAGAGGAGGTGTACCGTCCTGAAGTGGTCGAATACCTGGTCGGCGAGCGATCGCACCGATGCCTCCTTCGTGACGTCGCAGGCAATAGCAAGCACTTCGCCCTTGCCCAGCTTGTCGATTTCCGCGCGAACGGCTTCGAGCCGCGCCGGGTCGATATCGGCGATCACCACATGCGCGCCGTTGCGGGCGAGGTCGGCGCACAAGCACTTGCCCACGCCGCTCGCTCCGCCGGTCACGACCGCCACCCGGCCGGAAAAATCCCGCATCAGGCGGCCTTCCGCGTGCCGATTTCAAGGCCGGTGTTGCGTGGGTCGTCATTGCGCCCGACCCAATGCGGTGCGATCCATTCGCCCGGCACCGTACGCAGGATCGTGCCGCCGGTCGCGGTGCCGCCTTCGACATATTGCATGTCGGTGATGCGGCGGACCGGAATGTCGACGAGAGGATCATAGGGCGATTCACGCAGGGTGATTGTCCCGTGCATCGCGCGTCGGCTGCTATAGTTGCGGACCCAGTTAAGGCGCGTCAGGAAGACATCGCCATCGAACTCGCCGGGCGTGTCGATCGATGGCATCCCCTTGTAGCAGAACAGATGCTCTTCGAACGACAGCGGGGCGTCGATGGCCTCGCCGATCGTCCCCTCGATCTCGAAATAGGCGACGCCGTGCCGTGAGCAGGTCGCGCGAAGGTGATCGCCATTGCGTTCGAAATGCGTCTCGGCGATCTTCTTCGGCTCGCCGAAACGTTCGCGGCCGGAGGTGACGACGGTTTCCCCTTCCATCGCCATATGGAAGCAATAGGCGCCCGGCGCGCCTTCGTGGGTGCAGTTGACGCCGACCGTCAGGGCGCCGATTTCGACCGTGTCTGTTTCGGTCACATGCATCGCGACATGCGCCATTTGCAGCCAGATTTCGGGCCGCTCAACCGCGACCAGCGGTTGCGGCAGCAGCGCCGCGATCACTTCGGGGTCGGTCTCATAGGTCGCGCGGATGCCATAGACAGTATTTTTGAGCATCCCTGGAGCACGGGTTTCGACAGGACCTTGGATATAACGCAATCTCGACATCGCAACTCTCCCATTGGCGCCTGCGGGCGCAGTGTTCGGACGGGTCCGCCGGAGCGGAACAGGGGGGTGGGTTATTCGGCCGCTTCGACGAGGCGAGTGCCGTCTGGACCGTCGGCGTAAAATTGCTCGAAATAGCGCCGGAAGCGCAGGATCGGACCGTCGCCATCGCACAGAAAGGGCTGGGCGCGGTGAATCTTGTTGTGCCAGATCGGTATGTCACCCTCGACACCCTTTTGCCCGCAGGTATTCTCGATCGCCTGCGCAATTGCCTGTTCCTGCGGTGATCCGGGTTCTACCTTCGGGTGAGTGAAGCAGAAGCGGAGCTCGACGTCGTCGGCCTCGACTGGAGTTGCGATCACGAGCAGCGAGAGTTCCACGAGCCCGCTCAACCGTGTGAATTTCTGTCCGGCGCCATTCTGGACTGTTTTGACCGAATAAGGGAGCTGTTTGCGCTCGCCTGTCGGCAGGTCGATGGTGCGATGACCCCGCGCGACGCTGTGTCGCAATACGCCGTCATAATGGGTTTCTCCCTCGGGCACTGCGTCCATGGCATGGACATAGGCGAAATGTGCGACGTCGACACCGTTCTCGGCAATTTCCTGGGGATTGCTGGCGAAGCGCCATTCGCGCTTCGTCGGCTCGGCCCAGCTTGGGTCGGTGAATTCGGGATAATCGATGACGTCGAACATGGGCGCCACATCATCGGGATGATACCAGGCCCAGATGATGCCGCTCTTCTCTTCGATGGGATAGGATCGTGCCAGCGGCTCCCGTTTGGCGCGCGGCGGGAATGCCTTGGCATAGGGAATGGCGCTGCAAAAGCCGTCGGGCCGAAAGGCCCAGGCATGGAAGGGGCAGCGGATGCTGTCGCCCTCAACCCGGCCACCCTGCCCAAGATGCGCCCCCAGATGTGGGCAATAGGCATCGAGCAACCCGGCCATGCCTTCTTCGTTGCGGAACAACACGAGGTCGCGCCCGAAATAATGGACTGCACGGACATCGCCCACTTTCAGTTCGGCAGCATAGCCGATCCCGAACCAGCCATAGGGAATCGGCATCGGAAAGCGTTCAACCTTTGGCAACGTCATTCTCCCGGCTGGCCGACCTTGCTGGACGGCTCTTCTGGGTCAAGTGTATCGCTTGACGCGCCGGACGTAAGACCCAAATCGCGCACAGTTTGTGCGTGATGGCGAACAATGTGGAGAAGATTGACAGGTTTAGAGCGCGCTGCGTTAAATCGGACGCAGGACGCGCGCTCTAATTTTTGTTGTGCATCATCTTATGCAGAAAACCCGAGCTCGGAGTCACGTGCCTCCGGCTCGCCCGCTTTTCCGCATGATGCTCTAATAACGCGCGGCGAGCGATGCCGCCATTGATGGGCGGACCTTCACGCGGGAGAATTGGCGGACCAGATAATCGATGAAGGCGCGTGTCGCGATCGACATGATGCCCGGCGAATAGACGACCCAACATTTCCTGTCGTAAAAAGACCATTCGGCATCGAGCGCGAGCATTCCACCGCTTGAAAGATCCTGACGGACGATGCTGACGGGCAGACTTGCGATGCCCAGGCCTTTGCGTGCTGCGCTGCGCAGTGCGATGCCGCTGTTGCTCATCCACCGTGGGTTGACCTTTACGCTGACGTCGTCGTTGAAGCTCATCGTCGTACTGAGGTCGGTCAGGCAATCGTGATGCAGCAGATCCTGCGGCATCTCGGGCCATCCCCGGGCCGCGACATAGGCTGGCGCGGCGCACAGGCAATAGGACAGATAGCCAAAAGTCCGCGCGCGCAGATTCGAATTCGGCAGGGTGCCATAGCGGATGACCACATCGAACCGCTCCTGAACGATTTCATTCTCGTTGAGATAGGCAATGGGTTCGATAACGATGCCGGGATGTTCGGTGCTGAATTCGGCGAGCAGCGCCGACATGAAATCCGATCCGAAAATGTCGCTGAGCCCCACGCGCAGCCGTCCCACTGGTTCGGTGCTATAACGGCCCACCTGCTTTTCGACCTCGCTCAGGCGCTGCTGAAGATCTGAGCATTCGCGGTGGAAGCTCTCGCCCGCGCCGGTGAGCGACAGGCGGCGCGTGGTGCGGACGAGCAACTGGACTCCCAGCCGTTCCTCCAGTTCGTGCACTGTCTTGCTGATATAGGATTTGGAAACGCCAAGCTGGTCGCTGGCGGCGGTGAAACTTCCCTGTTCGACCACCGCCAGAAATTCCTCGATTCCCCGCCAACTCGACATCTTCCCACCCCCAAAGGCCGGGATGCTATCAAGCAGACGCCCGAATGCAATGCTCATATGCCTTCCCTTCCGGGGAAGGGTTCGACAGCTTATTCCGCCGCCTGTTTGACGAACAACTCCCGCCGTGGACCGATCTTGCCTGCGATCTTCCACAGCGCGTCGGCATCGACGTCATAGACGTCAAGCGCGTTGATGCCGAGCATCGCCTGGATGTCGTCGTCAGGCAGGCCGCCGAGGCTGATCGTCATCTTTTCAAGCGTGCTCGGCCAGGTTCCTTCGGGATGGGGATAGTCAGTACCCCACAGGATGCGGTCGACGCCGATGTCGTAATAGGCCTGCGTCGTTTCTTCGTCAGGCAGCGCTGAGCAGCCGACCCAGATGTTGCGCGCGAAATACTCGCTCGGTTTCATGCTCATATTGGCATAATAATCGCCGAGCTTTCCGCTCGTGTGCTTGGCTGAGGCGCGTATGTCCATCAGTTGCATCACCCAAGGGAACCAGAACTCGCCACCCGCTTCGGTGAAACAGACTTTGAGCTGGGGATATTCCTCGAACACTCCACCAAAGGTCATCGACCATAGCGGCCGCGTCATCCAGAAGGCGAATTCGCACAAATAAGTGCCGATCCAGCCGGGCTGCGTGGTGTCATAGGCCGGCGATGCGCCCGAATGGAAATGCAGCGGCATGTTGAGATCCTGGAGCATCGCCCAGATCCGGTGATATTTGGTGTGATTGTAAAGATCGTACCCTTCGGTCAGTGCGGGGAAGAATACGCCCTTGAGTCCATTTTTCCGCGCCCATTCGATTTCCTTCGTGGTTTCGTCGAGATCGTAGAGCGCCGGGATCACGGCAAGACCGATGCGGCGATGCGGATCGTCCTTGCAGAAGTCCGCGAGCCAGCGGTTATGCGCCCGGGCTCCCGCCCATTGCAATTCGGCACGCGCGGGAGAGGGCTTCAATCCGATGTCGGCACCAAAGGGCGGCGCATTGCGTTCCGTGATGCCGTCCGGGAAGAGGACTTCGGCCGTGACGCCGTCACCGTCCAGCACTCGGTTGCGGATGACGCCATTCCATGCGCCTTCCAGCCCTTCGCCGACCCGTGCGCGCCATTTTGTGTTGAAATCATCGATCAGGAAGCGCTTTTCATGCTCTTCGCGTGCCTTGATCTCCTGCTGGACCGTCTCGTCGAACTGCACATGATATTTGGATTCGAGATAGTCGCGATATTTTTCGGGCGGCAGGCCTGCATGGCCGTCCGACGAAATGACTAGATAACGGTCCATGTTCCTTCTCCGCCTTACTCTTGCACCCTATGCCCCGGCCCAGCCCGCGTGGGGCCGAACCGGCGACATGACCATGATCCGACACTATGCGCTTTGCGCGCGGGAAAAAGCGGCTCCGCAGCAACGCACTATTGCTCGTCATGCACAATGGGCCGGACGAGATAATCGAGCAGCAGCGCGCCGCCGATCACGGCCGCAATCGCGAAGGGTGCTGGCTGCCATATCTGATAAGCCATCGAGGCGGCGATCGGCGGGACGCTGATTGACGCACCAGCGATCAGGGAGATGGCCGACGCGATGCCGACCTGTTCCTTCGCCGTTCCCGCAAGCGACGCCGCGGCGCTGAACCCCGGTCTGGCGAGGCCATAGCCGAAGCTTGCGAGGGCAAAGCCCAGTACTGCCGCCCAGACATTGTCATTCAGCATGGCCGCTATATTGCCCATGCACGCCAGCGCAGCCCCGGCGCGCATCATCGCCAGGGGTGAAAGCAATAGCAGCCGCACCAGTCCCCATTGGGCGAGCAGCGCAGCGATCGCCCCAGTGGTCATCGCGATTCCTATCATCTGTTGTGCGGTCAGGGCGGCGGGGGGCGTCCGGTCGATGATCACGAAGCCGATCGTATAGAGGTTGATCGCCTGCGCTGAGCAGAGCAACATGCCGAAATTGAGATGACGTCCGATGGCCTTGCGCCGCCATACGCTTGTCAACGACGGCGCGTCAGGGGTGGCGGAGACCGCCACCTGTCGCGGCGATGCTGCGGGAAGAAACATATAGCTTCCTGCGAGCGTCAATATGCCCAGCATCGCAAAGCCGAGCATGGGTCCAAGCGGTCCCAGTGGACTGATCATCATCGTAGGCGCGATAGCGGGGCCGATGATCGTTCCCAGGCTGAGCGCACCTGCAAGTCCGGCGATCGCCTGAGTCCGCTGCGTTCCGTCTGTCCTTGCCGCGATCAGCGACTGCGTCGCGGTTGCTGCTGCGGATCCCAACAGGCCGTAGATCGACCGCAGCACCGCAAAGCAGCCGAAGGTCGCCAGCGGCGGCAGCAAGCCCATCAGACCCAGTTCGACCGACAGCGCGCAGCCTCCCATCGACACGATGAAGCCGATAAGGCCGCCGCGAATATAAAAGGCTGGCCCGGCGCGTCCAATGCGCAATACCCAGAAGGGCGAGGTGACAGCCCAGGTCAGGGCTGAAAATGAGAAGATACCGGCGACGAGAAAATCAGGAATGCGGAGCGTCCGGCCGATTGCCGGCATCACCGACACCAGTCCAATATTGCCGATCGCGGTCAGGAAGATGACTGCCCCGAGAAAGGGCAGCACCCACCGTGACTCGACCAGCGATCGGGATGAAAGCGTTGCCATGAAGCGCCCCCGATCAAAAACGGATGCGCAGCTCGCCGCCGAAGCTGCGCGGATCGCCATATTGGCTGATCGTCAGGAAGCTGAGATTGATCGCGCTGACCAGATATTCCTTGTCCGTCAGGTTTTTGCCCCACAAAGCGAGTTCGGCTGTCGTGCCGCCGCCGAGCTTGATCTCCGTGAGCGCGAGGCGCCCGTCCAACAGGCCGTAGGACGGCATCTTGGCGAGTGGATCGGGCGTGATCGAGGAGAACTGGCTGCTGCGCCAGCTATAGTTGAGGCTTGCCTCCAGTCGCCCGACATGGACATTCTGGCGATAGAGCGCGCCGATCTGATAGTTCCACTTGGGCACACGCGACAGCACATAGGTCTTGGTGACGTCGGTGCCGTCTGGCAGGATGAAATCGGTGTAACGCGCGTGGACATAGCCGCCGCCGAAGTTGAAGGTTAGATTATCGGTCGGCCGCAGCGCGCCCTCGACTTCGAAGCCGGTGAATTTGGCTTCGCCCGCGTTGATGATGTTGGTGGTTACGAGCGACGGAACGAACACGCCCGCCTGAAATTGCTTGTAGATAGAATGATAGACGGCGGCGTTCAGGCGCAGGGCATTGTTCCATCCGGCATATTTGACGCCGAGTTCGAACGAGGTCAGCTTTTCGGGATTATAGGGGGTCAGGAAGGCTGCATTGGTTGCTGCCGTGTCGTTGATCCCCCCGCTCTTGAAGCCGGTCGCGACGCGCCCATAGACCGAGAAATCCGGCTGGAACTTATAGAGAATGTTGAATTCGGGGTTGAAGCGCTTCCAGACCCCCGAATTTTCGAGTGGGCTGAGATCGGTATAGCCGATGCCCCCGGCGCCTGGCCGGGCTCCGGCCGCTGGTCCGCCGCTGCGGGTGATCGGATTGCCGTTCGCATCGCGCAGGAACACGCCCGATCCGGGGGCTGCGGGATTGAGACGATAGGCTGAGTTTGAGAGCAGCAACTCATAGGCATATTTGGATTCGCGGGTGTAGCGCAGTCCCACCGACGCCGTCAGCCGTTCGTCGAGCGCACGCGGCGTCCAGGCGAGCTGGCCATAGCCGGCATAGGATTTCGAATGTCCCCCGCGTGCGCTGATATCGAAGGCGTTGCCGCCGAACTGGAAATTCCAGCGCGGATTGTAGACGTCATAATGGTCATCGAGATAGAAGAAGCCCAGCGTATATTTAAAGTCGCCGACCGTCCCGAATACCTGCGCTTCCTGCGTGAACTGCCTGTACTTGTTGCGAAGCACTATGCGGAGCAGGTCAAGGGGCGTGCCGTCGAAATCGCTTGCTGAATTGGTGAAGGCGGTTCGCCGCGCAGTGATTGACTTGAGCGTCATGTCGCCGATGCCGGGTTGCCATTCAAGGGTCAGCGCGTGGCCGGTGGTGCGGAAATTGCTGAGGCGGGCGCTCTGTGCACCGGTGTCGCGCGTCCGCTTGTCTACGACATAGGGTGCAACCAGAGCATTGACGAAAGCGGTCGAGCCCGATCCTGTGGCGGCCGTCAGCGCGAGTTGGTTTGGCGTTCCTTTGCTGTCGCTGACGTCATAGGCATAGCGGGCGCTGAAATTGCCCGATGGGCGCCACATCAGGTCGAAACGGCCCGCCCACAATTCCTGCTTGCCATAATGGTCGTGGAGCGTCGTGTTGCGGAAATAGCCGTCGTCGAGCTTGGTCACGAGGCCGACCTTGGCGCTGAAACCGGCAATCTCGGGCAGGTCGATCGACAGGCGCTGGGTATATTGCCCATAGCTGCCGCCACCGACCAGCAACTGTCCGCCGAACTCGCCGGACGGCTCACGCGTGATCATGTTGACCGCACCACCGATGGTATTCTTGCCATAGAGCGTGCCCTGTGGGCCGCGCAACACCTCGACCCGCTCAAGATCGACTGTGTCGAATGCGGCGCCGGTCGACTTTCCGATTGGCACGCCGTCAATATAGAGGCCCACCGGTTGGTCACGGGCCAGGCTGGTGTCGGCCGAAGGCGACAGGCCACGGATCGTGATCAGCGGACCGAAGCTGTTGCCGATCGTCTCATTGATCTGGATATTGGGAACGAGGGTCGCAAGATCGCTGACGGTGCTTACCTGGGCGCGCTCGAGCGCAGCGGAGCCGACCGCGGAAACAGAGATCGGCACATCGACAAGCCGCTCCTCCCGACGCTGGGCGGTAACGATGATGTCGCCCTCGCTGGCTGCCGGATTTCCTGTCGTTTCTCCCTCGGCGGCTTGCTGTGCCAGCACCACTGACGAACTCAGTGCTGTCGCGGTCATGACTGCGCAAAATGCAGCGTTCCGAATTATCATAAATCCTCCCTCTCCTGCGCCAGCTCCTTTAGGGCCGTTATTATGTGGCCTCTTTCTTGCCTGGCCCATTTCTTGAGTGGAACGATAACTGACGTTCCTTGGCGATAAAGCGCACCATCATCACTACACTGTTCACCCATGTGGCGAATAACGGCCGACTTGGCATCGCTTCATCGATCGAACGTTCGGCGATAAGACCGGTGGGCTTCGTGATGCGCCAAACTCAGTCATTTGTGGAGCTCCGCACCGTACCTCTAAGCGAACGTTGACAGAAGGGACCCTTTTTAAGAGCATTGTTCCAGGCAATAGGGCTGCGCCCGTTCCCCCAGCTTCGCTGCCATCCAAAAATCCGAGCGAACCCCGGCCAGCGCCAAAGGACGTCGAACTTACAGAGAGTCCGCCGCTCCGACCAACTGAGAAGGAATTGATCGCGAAATTTCGCGCGGAGTTGGAACGCGACTATGGAGGTGGATCAGATCATGGAAATTGACCTGGAACCCGCGTATCAGTAGCGGAGCCGGTTCCCACCTTGACACGCTCTGCGGTAAATAGCAGCCTTATCACCGCATATATTGCGGAGAATATCGCTTGCGATGCGGCGAATAAGACCTATATTCACCGCAAATGAAGCGGTGAATATGACGTACATCCACGAACTTCCTTCATGGCCGAACTTTACGTGGCGAGACGAACGACTCGCAACCAGGCTGGGTGCGGTCCGTCACCAGCAGGGCCGACTGATCGGTCATATGAGCGCGTTGGGCTTCGACATGCGGAACGAGGCCGTCCTTGCGACACTTACGCAGGATGTCCTCAAATCCAGCGAGATCGAGGGCGAGCATCTCAATCAAGACCAGGTCCGCTCATCGATCGCGCGTCGTCTGGGGATGGATATCGCCGGGTTGGTTCCAGCGGATCGCAATGTCGAGGGCGTGGTCGAAATGATGCTTGACGCCACCCAAAATTATGCCGCACCACTTACCACCGATCGGCTGTTTGCCTGGCATGCTGCGATGTTTCCTACCGGTAGAAGCGGAATGACGGCCATCACTGTCGGCGGGTGGCGTATCGACGAAACGGGGGCCATGCAGGTCGTGTCCGGCCCCATCGGACGCGAGCGCGTGCATTATGAGGCGCCGGCTGCAACCAGGTTGGAGCTGGAGATGGACGGGTTCGTTCGCTGGTTCGAATCCGATATTGGCATCGATCCGGTCATAAAGGCTGGAATCGCACACCTCTGGTTCGTGAATGTCCACCCCTTCGACGATGGCAATGGTCGGATCGCGCGCGCGATCGCCGATCTTGCACTTGCCCGCGCCGAACATACTGCCCAGCGCTTCTACAGCATGTCGGCCCAGATCCGACAGGAACGCAAAATTTATTATGATCTGCTCGAGGCAACGCAGAAAGGCGACCTCGACATAACGTCCTGGCTGGAATGGTTCTTGGATTGCTTAGGTCGTGCCTTCGATGGCGCCCAACAGACCTTGTCCGCGGTGCTAAGCAAAGCGCGTTTCTGGGAACGCTTCGGGGATGTTCCGATGAACGACCGACAGCGGGACATGATCAATCGGTTGCTCAATGGCTTCGAGGGCAAGCTGAACTCGTCGAAATGGGCAAAGATCACAAAGGTCTCCTCCGATACGGCGCTGCGAGACATTCAGGATCTTGTCGAGAAGGCAATTTTCATCCGCGACGAAGGCGGCGGACGAAGCACCAGCTACTCCCTTTCCGATTTCAATTGAACGGTCCTTGGTGCAGCCACACGGACCGAAAGCTGATTGGCTTGCGCTAGGACAATCCGATCAGGCAGCTATCCGGCAGGCGTCCGCGATAAGCGGACTTTTGAAGCGCTACGATAGCATGATCCGGATTAGTCAGGATGCAGCATCCTCGATGACATTATGGCGTTCCACAGCTGTAGGACACGAGCGGCGTTCGATTAGCGTGCAATAGAGACAGCCAGTGCGGCGGCTGCTGCATCATGCATTGCCTTCTCTATATAGCCGACCCCGCGGCAATCGCCGACCACATGGACCTCGAAGCCCGCTAAACTCAATGTCTCAGCCAATTTGGCATCGCCGGTCGCTCCCTTGGCAATGACAACATGATCGGCTGGTACGACCTGCTGCGATCCCTCTTTATCCACGAAGTGGACCAGACCTTCCTCGATGGCGATACCGCTCGCTTGCGGGCATAGGCGAACGCCATGTTCTGCCAGTTCGGCCAGAAGACGCATACGCCGCACAATTGTCAGGCCCGCACCAAAACGTGGTGCTTCATCAACCACCGCCACTTCACGACCGCGCTCGATAAGGAACTCGGCCAGTTCGAGCCCGACAAGCTCGCCTCCGATGATGACGATGCGCTGCCCTAACGGTATCCAGGTCTTCGTCGCTTCGCGCACGAAGGCCAGATTAGAGGTTAGCCGGGTCGCCGCACCGACTTTCGCCGCAATGCGTGTGGCCAGACCCACTTTCTGCTTGAGGGCCTCTCCCCCTTTCCCGAGCATGAGTCCGCGCAGATCATCGCCGCTCAACACATGGGGTAAGTGATTGCCTGGGATCGGTGTCAGACCGCGCACCGCGCCGGTCGCAACAACGATGGCATCAGGTGCGAGCGCGTGCATCACCTCCAGCGTCGCGTGGGTGCGCAGCCGCACCTTGACAGCCGACATCTCGATCTGGTGGCGCAGCCAGTCAAGCAATCGCTCGTTGGCTGGATAGGCGAGGGAAGCAAAGCGGAGCGTGCCGCCGAGCCGCTCCCCCTCTTCGATCAGGACGACCTTGTGCCCCATCGCATCGAGCCGCCGGGCCGTTTCCATGCCACCCGGGCCGCCGCCAATGACAACAACCCGTCTGCCGCCATGCTGCTGCAGTGGCCGCTGATATTCAAAGCCGAGCTCCGGGTTGACCGCGCAGCGCATCGGTTGGCCAAGATAAATCGCGCTGATGCAGGTGTAACAATAGATGCATGGCCGCACATCATGCTCCCGTCCTTCGGCCAGTTTGGCAGGCAGATAAGGATCGGCAAGCAGCTTGCGCCCCATCGACACGAAATCGATCGTGCCCTTCGCGATCGCTCGGTCGCCGGCTTCCGGTTCAACGCGACCTGAGGCGATCACCGGAATATTGACGGCCGCCTTGATCCGTGCGGCATAAGGGAGGTTCACGCCCGGTTCGTGTGGTGTGTGCGATCCTGAGTGCAGTTTGGGCTGCCCCGCATCATGATAAGCGGTGACGGTGATGGCCTCAGCGCCAGCCTGCTCTGCCAAGCGCGCGATTTGCACGCTATCCTCTATCGTCAGTCCATTCTTCACCCCGACTTCACGGGAATCCAGTTTGCACCATAGCGCGATTGCACCGCCTGTGCGGGCCTTCACCGCGGAAATGACCTCGAGCAGGAAACGCGCCCGATTTTCGAGCGACCCGCCATAGGCATCGGTCCGGACATTGGTCTTGGGTGAAATGAAGGAGGAGAGCAAATAGCCGTGGCCGCCATGTATCTCGACACCGTCGAAGCCGGCACGCCGTGCCCGATCGGCGGCATCTGCGAATTGCTTGACCACATGGTGGATGTCATCGACCGTCATCACCTTGACGTCGATGTCACGCACTCGGCTAAATGGCGCCTCGGCGAGTTCCTCCAGCAAGAAACTCGCGGTGAAATCTCCACTCGGTGCAGGCGGCAATGACGGTCCCCAGATCGGTCGGCCGGCCAGCATGTCCTGCATCGCGACAAGGCCGCCATGGTGGATCTGCGCGGCGATTTTCGCACCATGCCGGTGCACCGCTTCGGTGAGAGCTGTCAGCCCTGGAAGAAAGCGATCGTCCGAAATGGCGATCTGATTGGTTTGGTTGGCGCCGACCGGCCACGCGACCCCTGCAACGCCAGTGATGACAAGGCCGACGCCTCCCTTCGCTTGTTCTTCGTGATAGGCAATGATGCGTGGACCGCATTGCCCGTCTACTTCGGCAAGGGACGCCCCCATGGCGGTGACAGCGATCCGGTTGCGCAAAGCAAGCGGCCCGATCTGGCCGGGGGAAAATAGGTGCGACAGGTTTGCCATAGCTTGAGAATTATCCAGAAATATAAGGTGGCTGCACGAGGTCGCCGGATGGAATGATGCTGGAAGCTGACCCCGACATCGAAGCCATAGCTGACAGGCCGTTCGAAGATGGCGCCGGCAAAACCGAGCGCTCCAAAATCAATGCCATTGGACAGGTTCTTCTGGTTGGTGAGATTGTCCCCCTTTTCCTTCCTTTCGGTTTTGAATGGGCGCAGCCGCGTCAAATGAAGCGGTCCGCCAGCTCAGATATGAAGTTCGATCGGCTCGAGTTCGGCCCACAGCGGCCCGAGCAGCGTGCGCAGGAAAGCCTCATCCGAGTAGATTCGTTCGCCGCTCAAGCCCTCTTCGCCAAAGGTGAGGATCGCCATGATGCGGTGCATCGAAGGCTCGGTTGCGCCATCGAGCAGGATTGAGATCGTATATTCCTCGACCACCCCGTCAGGGCCGAAGGATTGGCTTACCGGCGCCGCGCCCCGCATCCGCTGCTGCACATGCGCGACAAAATGCTCATAATAGCGCCGCGTATTGGCCATGCCGGAGAAGCGCTTGCCAACCGGATAGAGTTCGTAGACGGGCTCCCCTTCCATCGTCGCCATGATGGCGTCGACGTCCTGCGCGCCCTCGGTAAGCGCGTGCCGGTGCGCGACCGAGATGAGATTGATAAGTGATCGGGACATTCAGATAATCCTAATTTTCATGATGAGATGAACATACCGCTTCGCGGACACGGCGAAGCGAAGATTGTGCAAGCGGACGGAATTCCATGGAGACGGTGCACAGCACATCGTCATTGAAGCCGAGACACGCCATCATGCATTGGCCGGTTCGTCGACCAGCAGTGTCATCGCGCCTTCAAGATCACCATTGCCCACGGCCTCAAAGCGTCCGCCGGCCAGCTTCAATAGCTCCTCTGTCGACATTTCTGGTTCCATGCCAGCCTCCCATCAATATCCTCTGTTAGCGCGCTACGGTTGAGAGTCGCTATTGTCGCGTGATACGCAAAGCGCTCATTCATGTTCGTAGCGCTCATTTTGAGATGGTCATTGCATGACACGGTCAGGCGCCTGCGGGTAAGGTTCACAAGATTGCGCTCGGACGGCAATCTATCTAGAATGCGATGAGGAGAGGCAGGTAATTGACGGCATCGACATCCTGGAATGAGCGACGGCTCGCTACGACGACAATCGATGATGCTGTCGTCAGGCTGTGTGAGCCGCAGGGTGGCAAACTTCCGCCTGAACTCTCGGGATGTGAGCAGACTTATCAGATCGGAATGTGGCTGTCGGACGTCAACCGTCCGCATGGCTACGCTTGCTATGGCAGTTCTCGGAAATTTGTGCCGATGAGCCGGTTCAACTGCATTCCGGCCGGTGTAGATTGGAAGGCACGCTTAAGCGGAGAGAACCCGATCCAATCAGCAATCTATTGCGATTTCGAAGCCGCCTTTTTCGAAGCTTGCACGGGGATTGCAAGCTATGACAGCACCGACTACCTGGAAGCCTGTTTCAAGGCCAGCACGCCACTGCTCGAGCGTACATTGTGGATGATGGCCGACGAGGTCGGTAGTCCCGGCTTTGCTCACCTGCTTGCTGTCGATGGGCTGAGCCGCCTGGCGCTCGCCGAACTCGGACGTAGCTTGGCACGCCATTGTCTGCCGACCAATGGCGATGGTGTGCTGGCTGGTTGGCAACTCGCGCGAATCCGGGAATATGCCGAAGAAGCCGAGGGGCATGCGGTCACATTGACCAAACTCACCGAATTATGTGGTGTGAGCCCTTCACATCTCCGTCGGCTGTTCAAGGCGACTACAGGGACAACGATCACGCGCTATGTTGAGGACATCCGACTCCGTCGCGCGCGCACCTTGCTCATCGAGACGCAGTTGCCTCTGAAACAGATCGCCTACAAGCTCGGCTTTTCAGGGCCCAGCGCTTTTTCAGCCGCTTTTAAGCGCGCGACAGGCGTAGCGCCGCATATCTATCGCAAGACCGCTTCAAACGTTTAGAGCATTTTCAAGTCAGATGGGAACATCTGACGACTCGGAAAATGCGGAAAACAAAAGAAAATGAGAGCATGATCTGATTCAACCTGATCGGATCATGCTCTAGTATCCCTCAAGGTCCGAAGTGTTCTTGCCATCTCCAAACAGATCGCCAACCACATGGTCCCTGCTCAATTACTGTCGCGACCAAAGGTCTCAACGAGCGAAACAAATGAATGAATGGCGATATCGCTCAGCTTGGGCATCAGCGGCTCAAATGGCTTTTCATAGCCGGCAAATGGGGTCATCCCCTCCATGGAGGCCGAAATGAAAAGGGCGATGGCTTCGCGGTCGGCTATCGGCAAATCGGGACGGATATCGCCTACAATCTCGATCAGCGGTGCACGGGCGCGACCGTAAAGCTCCTGAACTCGCGCCAGGACGAAGGCGTCATGGTTGGAAAGTGCCCATAGTTCGGGGAAAATACGCGTCGTCTTCTTGCTACGGATATCCTCCAATATGAAGGTGCAAATCCGCTGCAGCCGCTCCTGCGCCGAAGCGCTGGACATGTGGACGATCTGGTCGAATTCCACCTCATAGCTGCGGATGACAGCCTCGAGCAGTTCGCGGACAAGGTCTTCCCGGCTGCGATAATGATAGGTGAGATTGCCAAATTTCATTCCGCAGGCGATCGCGACTCGCCGCATGCTCATGGCGCGATACCCTTCCTCGATCAGGATTTCGAGAGCGGTGCGAAGGATGAGTTCGCGTGTCTCATTTCCCTTGGAATAGCCGCCGTCGCGTTCTGGGATGTCGAGTTCGATCATTGCTTCCTTAACTCATCCTAATGAAATGACGCCATTTTCGGCTTGTGGACGTCAACTATATTGGTTCGGATAAATTATGTCATCTGACAAAATTAGGTCACTTGACAGATTTGTTGCTGTTTCGTCATATTTTGCTCGAGCGGACATAAGCCGCCTCCTGGTGGGAGGAACCTCATGCGGTCGATTGCCCTTAGTGCGTTGCTGTTTGCAGTCGTGTCGGGACCTGCGCTGGCAGGCACGGCAGACTATCCCAAACCTCTGCCGGAAGAGCAGATACCTAATGTCGGTAGCCTGCCGGAAACCTGGCCCAAAAGCTGGGTTTTGATCCATGATCTGAACTTTGCCTCGATCCTGGACGGGAAACTGGCGGTGGTCGATACGGCCTCGCCGGGGCGACCACTCAAGGGGTTGGTGCGCGCCGCGCAGTTCGCCAATGAACTGGTGTCGCCCGAGCGCGGAGAGATTTACACTGCGGAAACATTCTACAGCCGCCTGACCCGTGGAGAGCGGACGGATGCGATAACCATATGGGATATGAAATCGCTCCAGCCCAAGGGTGAGATCTTGCTGCCCGGCGGCAAGCGGCAATTGTCTGTCACCTATCCCAATCTGTTCCAGTTCACCAATGGCGGCAAATGGGCGCTTGTTGCCAATTTCACCCCGGCCCAATCCGTCACGGTCGTCGATCTGGAAGGTCGCAAGGTGTTGAACGAGATCGACCTTCCCGGCTGCACGCAAATCTATCCCAGCGGGGATCGCGGCTTCAGCAGCCTGTGCGCCGATGGATCCATGTTCAGCGTGGCTCTGGATGACAAGGGGCAGGCGGCTTCCTCCAAGAGCATCGCCAAGGTCCATGATATCGACAAGCAGCCATTGTTCGGCACTCCGGCGATGGTCGGGCGCACGGCCTGGTTCGTCAGCTTTTATGGCATGATCCAGGGCATCGACCTGTCCGGCCCGGTCGCCCGGCCTTTGCCAGGCATGTTCAGCGTCGGCACGGCGGCAGGCGGTGCGCCGCAATGGCGACCTGGCGGCTGGCAGGTCATTAGCGCCGACGCCAAGGGGTTGCTCTATGTGTTGATGAGCCCCAATGGCAAGGAAGGCAGCCATAAGGACGGCGGAACCGAAGTCTGGGTGGTCGACCCTGTTAAGAAGATGCGCCTGTCACGGATCGCGCTGAAGGGGCAGGGGCTGGCGATCGCGGTTACACATGAGGACAAGCCGCAACTGATCGTCGCGCGGACGGATGGCGTGATTGACGTCCATGACGCGGCGAGCGGTGCCTTCGTTCGCACTTTGGGCGCGACGGTTGCGGCCAACCCCTTTGTGATCGCGGTGCCGTGATGGCGGCGCTGCCTCTCTTCCTCGCGATGCTGCTGGGTATGTCGGCGGTGCACAAGGCGGTGGACCGCGAGCGGCTCGCTCTGGCCGCGGCGCGTCTGGCCGGGGCTCGCCAGCAGGCCGGGCCGCTGCTGCTGATCGCGGCGGGAGCGGCAGAAATGACCGCCGCGCTATGCTGGCTGGTGCCGGCCTTGCGCCTTGTCGGGGCAGTCATCGCTATCGCGCTCTGGGCAGGCTATGCGCTGGCCTTGCTGCGCCGTCGCGGTCAGTCGCTTGATTGCGGATGCGATCTGGTGGCACGGGAACGGCCCGTCGGTCTGGCGCAGATCCTGCGGCCGGTCGCGCTGGCGCTGTTGGCTGCTGGAGCGGTTCTTGTCCCGCAGGCGCCGTTCACGCTGGACGCGCCCTTCGCCGCCGCCGCTTTTCTGGCGCTCTTTCTGGGCGCTTCGGAAATTCTCGCCATTCCCCAGCCTTCGTGGAGGAAAAACTGATGCTGACTTCCCAGATTTTGCTGTGGGCGGCGGTCGTTGCCCAGGCGCTGCTCATCGCCGCACTCGCGCGGCAGGTCGGTATCCTGCACGAGCGGATCGCCCCAGCCGGTGCACTAACCCTGCATCAGGGCGTGAAGATCGGTGAAACGGCGACGCCGATGGATGTCACCACCATTGACAATGCAAAGCTCACCATCGGGGGCAAGCGAGACGGGCGTAGCCAGCTTCTCTTCTTTGCCTCTCCGGACTGTTCGATCTGCAAGTCGCTGATGCCAGTACTGCGGTCGGCTGCGCGGGCCGAAGCGGATTGGATCGATGTGGTGATCGCTGGCGACGGGTCGAAGTCCGCCTATCGCGCCATGGCGACCGAGCATGGGCTGGAGGGGTTGCCGCTAATATTGTCCGAGGCGCTGGGCCGGGCCTACGGCGTGGCGAAGCTGCCCTATGCGGTCCTGCTGGATGAAGGTGGCAAGGTTGCCTCTCTGGGCCTCATCAACAGCCGCGAGCATCTGGAAAGCCTGTTCGAGGCGAAGGAGCGCGGTGTCGCGTCGATCCAGGATTTCCTCGCCCGTCGCCGGAAGGAGGCCTGACCCATGGCCGGTTTTGACAAGCTGACCGAAAAGTTGGCGCGGGGCGTTGCGCGCAGCACGTCCCGTCGTTCACTGCTCGCCTGGCTGGGGGCTGGGATGACAGGCGCAGCCGCCTTTCCCGCCCTGCCGGTGGCGCGCGCTGCCACCCACCCCGATGCCGCGCGCCCGGAAATGACGTCGGGCACGATGCAGGATCCCGGCAATCAGGCGAGCTGCGATTATTGGCGCTATTGCGCGATCGACGGCTTCCTCTGTTCCTGCTGCGGCGGGACGGTGAACAGCTGCCCGCCGGGCACGGAAATGTCGCCGATCACCTGGATCGGCACCTGCACCAACCCGGCGGACGGCCGCGCCTATATCATCAGCTACAATGACTGTTGCGGCACGACATCCTGCGGCCAGTGCCTGTGCAATCGCAACGAGGGCGATCGGCCGCAAGTCCGGCCCCAGTCCAACAACGATTATAATTGGTGCCTGGGCACGGAGAGCAGCGTTTATAATTGCTCGGTCGCGGCGATTGTCGGCACCGCACTGGAGCAGCCGAAATGAGGCCGCTTCTGTCCGTTCTGCCGGTCGCGTTCATGGCCTTCGCGCCTGCCCATGCCGCGCCTGATGGTGCGACCATCTATAACCGTTGCGCTGCCTGCCACACCCGGACGGGAGCAGGCGTGCCGGGGGCCTATCCGCCGCTCAATGCCGATTTTCGCTTGCTGGCGGCCAGGCCGGAAGGACGCCGCTATCTGGCGCTGGCCGTGATCAAGGGGCTGAATGGCCCGATCATGGTGGAGGGCAAGCCCTATCGCGGCATGATGCCTGCGCAGGGCGGGCTGGACGATGCGGGCATCGCGGCCGTGCTGAACCATGTCGGCGGCACCATCGCCAAGGCTGGCCCGGCCTTTCGCCCCTTCACCGACAAGGAGGTCGCCGGTTATCGGGCGGGTGGCGGCGGATTGAGTGCTGCAGATGTCGCGAAGCTGCATGAAGGAGCGGGCGGCAAATGAAAGGTGCGCCGCTCGTCCTGACGGCCTTTGCTGCGATGACCGTAGCGCTGGCGGCGCGGGCGGGCGAGCAGCCGATACCGGGTGTCACCAATGCCGCCCAGGCCCATCAGGACTATATATTGAAGTGTCAGGGCTGCCATCGCCCGGACGGTGGTGGAGATGACCGTTCCAACCCGCCGATGCGCGGCATTGTCGGCCGTTTCCTGACGGTGCCGGGCGGGCGGGAATTTGTCGGCCAGGTGCCCGGCGTTGCGACCGTCAATCTGGACGACAGGCGGCTGGCGGAACTGGTCAACTGGACGTTGCACAGATTCGACGCAGAGCATCTGCCTCCCGATTTCAGGCCCTATACGGCCGAGGAAATCGGCGCGCTGCGGCGCAATCCCCTGCGGCTCGACCGCGTCGCTACAAGAGCGCGGCTGGTCGCAGAATTTGAAAATGCAGGATCGGAACAGGGAAAACCATGAACGGAGGATAAGTCCATGGGGGAACATTATCTAGGGGTAGCAGTCGCCTTGACCAGCCTTGTCCTGTCAGGACAGGCGCTCGCACAGGAGACGCCGCAGGGCGAAATCGTCGTGACGGCTGCCAAGCGATCAGAAAATGTGCAATCGGTGCCGATTTCTGTTTCCGCGATCGGTGGCGATAGTCTGGCCAAGTCACGCATCAGCAATGTCGATAGTCTTGTGACCAAGGTTGCCAATCTTCAACTGACGTCGATCGTTGGAGACAACACACCGATCTTCGCTCTACGTGGCGTTTCAATGTCGGACTATAGCCTTAACCAGTCCAGCCCGGTCGCAACCTATTATGATGAAGTCTATAAGGGAAATTTCGCCTTTCTGGGCGTCGCCATGTACGATCTGGAACGGGTCGAAGTGTTGCGCGGACCGCAGGGTACGCTCTATGGCAAGAACACGACGGGCGGCGCGGTCAACATCATCAGCCGCGAGGCAAAGCTGGGCGAGACCAGCGGCTATATCAACCTGGGATATGGCAATTATAGCCGCTATGAGGCCAATGGCGCGGTCAATGTCCCGCTGGGTGAAAAGGCCGCGCTGCGCGTGGCAGGCACCTTTGCGCGGGCGGACGGCTGGTTCAAGAATGTCGTTCCGGGAATGCCTGACCTTGCCAGCACCCGTGAATATGCGGTGCGCGGCACGCTGAAGGCTGAGCCAGTCGAGGGGCTGACCTTTGTTCTGCGCGCGTCGACCAGTTTCCAGAATCCCCAAAATTACGGCATTTATGCGCAGCCCGAAGCCATAAACCGTCCCGGCCTGTCGCGTTGGCAGATCGCCTCCGACGTGCCTGACCGACGCCGCGCGCGCACGACTTCGGTGGCTCTGACAACCAATGTCGATCTTTCCGACAGTCTGGCGCTGACCAGCATTACTTCCTATGACCGAGGCAAGCTCTTCTTCCGGGAGGATACAGACGGGACGGCCTCGAAACTGCTGGAAATCCCCTATTATGACAAGGCCAGCCAATTCGCGCAGGACCTGCGCCTGACCAGTGACACTGGAGGCCCGTTCGACTTCATTCTGGGTGCCTACTTCAATCGGGAAAAAGTGTTCAATCGCACTGCTTTCGAAATCGCTACAGATGTCGATGTCAATGAAGACGGCGTGATCAATGGGCAGGATTGTGCAGACGGCTTGCCCGTTGCCTGCAAAATCCAGAACCAGTTCGATCAGGTCAAGAAGAGCTACGCCATCTATTCTGATCTCAAATATAAGATCGGGGAGGCTGTCACGCTACGCGGTGGCCTGCGCTATACCCATGATACGGGGCGACAGAGCGGCTTCATTTCGCAGGCGCTGGGTGTGGACAATAATGTTGTCGCAACACTCATTCCTCTGTCGGACCTCCGCTTCAAGAAGGATAATTTCTCAGGCAAGATCGGCGTCGACTATAAGCTGGCAGGCGGTAATCTGATCTATGTCAGTGTCAGCCGTGGATATCGCGCACCGAGCTTTAATGCTCAGGCATTTTTTGATCCGTCGGAACTGTCGGTTGCCAAGGCGGAGCAGGTCACATCCTATGAACTGGGTGCAAAGACTCAGTTCTGGGATCGCCGAGTCACGCTAAATGCTGCGGTTTTCTATTATGATTACAAGAACCAGCAGTTCATCAACGTCGATCCTGCAAGCGCCGCGCAGACACTTCTCAATATTCCCAAGTCGCGTATCTATGGCGGCGAAGCTGAACTGACCATTCGGGCGACCGACGATCTGACCATGCGTGCGGGCATGGGGCTGCTTTCGGCGAAGATCAAGCAGGGCACCGTCAGCGGCGTTGACGTGTCGGGCAATCATCTGTCCAATGCACCGGCCCTGACGTTGAATGGCGGGATCGACTGGACGGTGGTGGACGGCAGCTTCGGCAATATCTCGGTCCATCCCGAAGTCGCTTATCAGTCGAGCCAATATTTCGAAGTGCTCAATATCCCCCGCCTGAAGCAAAAGGGTTATGCCCTGCTCAGCGGCCATATTGACTGGGAAAGCAAGAATGGGCGTTTCAACGCCTCTCTCTGGGCGAAGAATCTGACCAAGAAGTTCTACTTCACTTCACGGGTCGATTTGCTCGCGGGCTTTGGCTTCGATTATAACCATATCGGCAATCCGCGCAGCTATGGTGTAACGGTTGGCGCGAAATTCTAAAATAATGGGAGCCGGACGACCGGCTCCCCAAAGGAGAGGAAGATGGCGGATTATAAGCTGCTGATCGGCGGCGATCTGGTCGACGGTGCGCTGCAGATGGAGGTGGTCAATCCTGCGACCGGTGTGCCCTTCACGACCGTGGCTCGTGCTTCGGCGCGTCAGGCGGATGAAGCCATCGCCGCGGCCAAGGCGGCGCAGCCTGGCTGGGCGGCAGTGCCCTTTGCCGAACGACAGGCTAAGCTGGTTGCGCTGGCCGATGCGGTTGCCGCCAATGGTCTCGAACTGGCGCGCCTGCTGACGCAGGAACAGGGCAAGCCGCTGCCTGAAGCGCAGGGAGAGGTTGCCTGGACCGAGGGTTTCCTGCGCCACTATGCGACGCTGGAACTGCCTGACCGGGTGATTCAGGATGATGAGGCCGGCTATATTGCGGTCAAGCACAGGCCGCTGGGCGTTGTGGTCGGAATCATCGCTTGGAATTTCCCGTTGCTGGTCGCCTGCTGGAAGATCGGTCCGGCAGTGCTGGCCGGCAATGCCATCGTCCTGAAACCTGCGCCCACAACCCCGGTGACCGCGCTGGCGCTGGGCGCGCTTTGCCGCGAAATATTCCCGGCTGGCGTGGTCAATATCATCACCGATGCCAATGACCTTGGGCCGCATCTGACCGCCCATCCCGATGTCGCCAAGATCGGCTTCACCGGATCGACCGCGACCGGCAAGCGCATTGCTGCCAGTGGTGCCGACAGCCTGAAGCGCGTGACGCTGGAACTGGGCGGCAATGATCCGGCGATCGTGCTGGAGGATGTCGATGTGCGCGAAACGGCTAAGGCGATCTTCGGCAATGCTTTTCTGAATTGCGGGCAGGTCTGCTTGGCGGTAAAGCGCGCCTATGTCCATGCCGACATCTACGACGCGATGTGCGAGGAACTGGCCAAGCTGGCTCAGGCCGCCATCGTGGGCGACGGACTGGAGCAGGGCACGCAGATCGGTCCGATTCAGAACGCCATGCAATATGAGAAGGTGAAGGGCTTTCTGGACGCGGCCATGGCAGAAGGCAAGGTCATCGCGGGCGGTCAGGTCATCGAACGGGCGGGCTATTTCATCCAGCCGACCATCGTGCGCGACGTGACCGACGGCATGAAGATCGTTGATGAGGAACAGTTCGGCCCGATCCTGCCGCTCATAAAATTCGATGATGTGGAGGATGTGATCGCCAGAGCCAATGCGTCGGAATATGGGCTGGGCGGGTCGGTCTGGTCGGCCGATGTGGCGCGTGCTTCGGACATCGCGGCGCGGATCGAAAGCGGGCAGGTCTGGGTCAACCAGCATATCGCCATCGGGCCGCATATCCCCATGGCCGGCTTCAAAAACTCAGGGTTGGGCGTCGAGCAGGCCGAAGAAGGGCTGGCCGAATATGCCCAGCTGCAAGTCATCAACGTCAAGCGATGAGCGGCCTGTCGATCACGCGGGGCGCCACCGACGTCCCGCTGCTGGAAATGACCATCGGTACGGCTTTGCTGAAGGTCGCGGAGGAAAATGGCGAAGGGCTGGCGCTGGTGTCGCGACATCAGGCTATTCGCTGGAGCTGGCGGCAATTTCTGGACGAGGTGAACCGGGCCGCGACTGGGCTGCTGGCGCTGGGCGTCGGGAAGGGCGACCGGGTCGGCATCTGGGCGCCCAATTGCGCGGAATGGACGGTCATCCAGTTTGCCACGGCGCGGATCGGCGCGATCCTGGTCAACATCAACCCCGCCTACCGCACCAGCGAGGTCGATTATGCGCTGAACAAGGTGGGCTGCTCCGTGCTGGTCACGGCGTCGCGCTTCAAGAGCAGCGACTATGTGGCGATGCTGCGGGAGATCGGGGCGGAAGCGCTGCCCGACCTGCGCCATATCGTCCTGTTGGGAGAGGAGCGGCATGACGGCCTGCTGTCATGGGCCGACCTGCTGCGCGATGCCGATACGGACCGCCTGACCGTCATCGAGGCGACGCTCGACCGCAACGACCCCATCAACATCCAGTTCACCAGCGGCACCACCGGCCAGCCAAAGGGCGCGACGCTGACCCATCGCAACGTCCTCAATAACGGCTATTTCTCGGGCCGGACGATGCGCCTGTCGGCCGCCGACCGGCTGTGCATCCCGGTGCCGCTCTACCATTGTTTCGGCATGGTGCTGGGCAATATGGCGGCGCTGACCAGCGGCGCGGCGATGGTCTATCCCGGCGAGGCCTATGACCCGAAGCTGGTGCTGGAGGCGGTCACGGCGGAGGGCTGCACCGTGCTGCATGGCGTGCCGACCATGTTCATCACCATCCTCAACCATCCCGATCTCGCCGGCCATGATGTGTCGACGCTGCGCACCGGGATCATGGCAGGGTCGCCCTGTCCGGAGACGGTCATGCGGCAGGTGATGGACCGGCTGCACATGACGCAAATCACCATCGGCTACGGCATGACCGAAACCAGCCCGCTCACGACCCAGACGGTGACAGACGATCCACTGGAGGAGCGGGTCGCCACGGTCGGACGCATCCATCCCCACGCCCAGGCGAAGATTGTCGGGCCCGACGGCACTATCCTGCCCTTTGGCGAGCAGGGTGAATATTGCTCGCGCGGCTATGCTGTGATGCTGGGCTACTGGAACGATCCGGAGCGTACGGCCGAGGCGATTGATGTCGAGGGCTGGATGCATTCGGGCGACCTCGCGACCATGGACGAGAAGGGCTATGTGCGGATCACCGGCCGCATCAAGGATCTCATCATCCGGGGCGGCGAGAATATATATCCGCGCGAGATCGAGGAGTTTCTGTTACGCCATCCGGCGATCGCCGACGCGCAGGTCTTCGGCGTGGCCGACGCCAAATATGGCGAGGAAGTCTGCACCTGGATCATTCCTAAATCCGGCGTTAGCCTGTCCGAGCAGGACATATTGGATCATTGCCGTGGACGGATCGCGCATTTCAAGATGCCGCGTTATGTCCGCATCGTCGAAAGCTTCGAAATGACGGTGACGGGTAAAGCGCAAAAATTCGAAATGCGTCGGATCATGGAGGCGGAACTTGACCTTCGCGCCTGATTGGCGCTCATTGAGATGACGGAGAAGAATTTCATGCATGCAACCGGCGGATCAAGCGCCTATTTCCGCCGGATTGATACGAACCGGTTCATGCCAAGCGAACATGTCAGCGGCGCGTGGAATGTGGCGGAACAGCATGTCGCGCCGGCGCTCGGCCTCATGGCCCACGTCATAGAGGCGGATCATCATGGCCGCCGGACCGATCGGTTGCAGATCGGGCGCCTGTCCTATGACATATTGGGCACGATCCCGATGGAAGCGGTCAGTATCGACGTCGCGGTCATTCGGCCGGGACGGACGATCGAGCTGGTGGAAGCCCGGCTCAACCATGGCGGGCGCCCGGCCGTTATCCTGCGCGCGTGGCTGGCGAAGGGCTATGACAGCCACGCACTGGCCGCGACCAATCTGCATCCCATCGACCCAGTCGACGCGATGCCGTCCTGTGATCCGACTTTACTCTGGCCTGGCGGTTTTATTCGGAGTGTGGAGGTTCGCCGCAAGGAGGAACGGCCCGGAAGAGCAAGCGCCTGGGTACGCTCATCCTGTCAGCTGGTCGAAGGAGAGTCTGTGTCGCCGACGGCCCGTTTGATGATGTTGGCCGACATTGCGAACGGCATTTCTCCGCTGACTTCGCCAGCCACGACGGCTTTCCCGAATCTTGATCTCACCGCACATCTCTTCCGCGAGCCTGTTGGCGAGTGGCTCGGCCTTGATGTCTCAGTATCCTTCGGCCGCTCTGGCGGTGGCCTGACGCACAGCATTATCCATGACAGTGCTGGACCATTGGGCAGTCTGTCGCAATGGCTCACTGTCAGGACTGCTGCGCTCTAACCTGTCGCGATTTTACCCGGAAAACCCCGATTGTTTGTGATCGGAAAATTCGAACACGGGCGACTGTCGTTCAGCAAAAGACCGGCAGGCCGGTTCAATTTGAATTGATGGCAGATGTTCGCGCCAGCCTCCTCAAATGGCTCGAGCTGCGGGGTGGACCCCTGGAGGATTATGCATTCCCCGGCCGTACCGACCACGCTGCCCACATAAGCACCAGGCAATATGCCCGCCTTGTCGATGATTGGGTCACGGGAATTGGGCTGCCTAGCGAGGATTATGGTACCCATTCTCTGCGCCGAACCACGGCATCGATCATCCGCAAGGCTACCGGAAATCTCCGCGCTGTCCAGATCCTGTTTGAGAGCCGAAGGCCCGGAGTGGTCCTTCGTTCATCGAGCCATCATAGGCAGTGTCTATGGCCGCTCTGTTGGACAATTCGGTATCCTATCGAATCAGCTTGCCTTGCCTTTCGAATGTTACGTAGGATTACTGCGCAACGGCTGACGTTTACGCATCTCGTTTCGTGAAAGCGCAGGCGATGAAAGTCTTTGGAGTTCCTGGCACGCTGGCCTCGCTACTGGTGTTGATGGCGCCTACAGCCGCGCTAGCGACTGAGGGCCAGTCCTCCACGAGTGTTGCCAGCGTTAGCGAGCAGATAAATGAGCTCACCCGGCCTGCGATCATCGTCACCGCCAATCCGGCACTGATTGCCGCATTAAACGGAATCTCACCCGAACAGACATATGATACCGATCGCTTGACTTCCTACGTCGTTAGTACTGTTGGCGAGGCGATCGATAAGATTGCTGCGAAGGACGGCGATGAGCAGCCTGTATTGCTTGTCAACGGCCAGCCCGTCCAAAGCCGGAGCGCTATTGAGAATTACCCAACCGAAGCGATTTCCCACATTGACGTATTACCGCGCGGGTCTGCCGAGAGAATTGGCGGTGCGCCCAATCAGCGAGCCTACAACATAGTGCTGCGTAGTCAGATGACGAGCGTCACGGCTACCTTCGGCCACAACCTTGCGACCGAGGGGCATTGGAACGGAGACAGCGGCGAAGTGCTCCTGACTCGAATTCGGGATGGAGACCGCTTCAATCTCAGTTTGCGGGCACATTATTCCGGCCTGTTGCGCGAGGCCGACCGAGGGATCATTCAGCCACAGCAAGATCAGCCATATGACCCGACCGGCAACATAATCCCGGCGCTGGGGGCCGTCGCGATTGATCCTCGGCTAAGCGCGCTGGTTGGGTTTCCCGTTAGTATCGCAGCCGTGCCGGCAAACAATCTGCACCCATCGCTCGTTGACTTCTCCGCCGGGGGCGGCTTGGCAAATACAACCGATCTTGGTCGCTATCGCAGCCTGCTTCAGGCCAGCCGGAATTATGTGGGGAGCCTCGCCTGGACTAAACAACTTGCATCCTGGTTCGCGGCCTCGCTCAGCGGAAATCTTGAGTGGGGTGACAGCCATGGGCTGGCTGGCCTGCCTTCCGCTTTGCTCCTTATCAGTGCTGACAACATCAATACGCCATTTTCGCGCGATGTCCTGCTTGCCCGCAGCGATTTGGCTCATCCACTTCAAAACCGCAGCCACTCCATCGGCGGATCGCTTTTCCTGAATTTCGATGCCAATTTAGGCAAATGGCATGCCAACCTGGGCGGCCATTACGAAAGCCGCATTGTTGAATACCGGAACGATATCGTCCAATCTCCTGCATTCCCTGGCTTCATCATACTCGACATGCGGAGAAATCCCTTTGATCCTTCGTTGGGTTCGCTCATTCCGGTCAGCATCGACCTGAGCCGCAGTCGCACATCGCGCTACGAGGCACATGCAAATATTGATGGACCGCTCTTCTCGTTGCCGGCAGGCGACGTTCGAGTTCGTGCTTCAGTTGTCGCTGGGCACGGCACGCTTACGCCAAGCGGGTCGTTTGGAGGAACGCTGCTCAGCCGAACGGACGTTACCGAGCAGATGGGCATCACAATTCCGATCACCAACAAGCAAAAGGCGTTTTCACCGCTCGGTGATCTCGAACTGTCATTCGATATAGCCCGGACAGAACTCACGGATGAAGCTTCACTCGACCGTTATTCATGGGCGGTCGGCTGGCAGCTGCGGCCATGGCTGCGGATAAATGGAGGCTTTAACCGCACCCGCAACCCAGTCGATTTGGGCATATTGGCCGCACCTGCAAGGGTCTATCAGAACGTCCGCACCTATGATCCCGTGCGCAACGAGACCGTGGACGTGACCTATTCAACTGGCGGGAATCGGGGGCTAAAGCCAGAGACCGACGACGTCTACCGAGTGGCGCTGTCAATAACGCCGCTGCCGCATTATGATCTGCAATTGCAGGCGGCGTACACTGACAGGAGAAGCCGTGACCAGGTTGGCGTCGTTTCGACCGCCAGCGCGGCGGAGATGGCTGCTTTCCCTGACCGGTTCATTCGCGATGCTTCGGGCCAGTTGATCCAAGTGGATGGCCGGCCGGCCAACTTCGCCAGCTTACAGGAAAAAGCACTGCGATACAGTGTCTCCTTCGTCATCCCCTTCTACCATCGGTCGATCCCAAGCGATCCTTCAGTGCGAGTAGGTGGTGAAAACACCAATCCAGCCTTCGTCGACCTGCCGAGGCCACGGCTGGAGGTGAACTTTGCGCATACCATATTTCTCGAAAGCACAGCGGTGCTCGTTTCCAGTCTCTCTCGCATTGATTTGCTCCACGACGGCGCAATCGACCCGGCCGGTGGTTCACGGCGTCACTTGATCAACGGCGTTATTTCCTTCACCGACCGGGGCTCCGGAATTCGCCTAACCGGCGCCTGGCAAAGCCCAACCACGCTATTTGTCAGCACAAGCACAACCAGTCAGCTCCACTTTGAGGCACTGGCCGACTTCGATCTTACGGTATTTACGAGCACACAGCGCTTATTCCCAGGAAGCAGCTGGGTTCGGAATGGGCGGATCAGCATTACCGTAACCAATATCGCCAACGCCCGTCAACGGGTCGTCGACGCACAAGGGGTGACGCCGCTCGCCTATCAGCCAGCCTATCTCAACGCTGTTGGCCGCGCGGTCATGTTCGAACTACGCAAGACGTTCTGAAGTCCCGATGCCGGTTGGTGAACCTCGCCTGCCATGCGCCACGAGACTACAGCAACGTGCGGAAGACCGGTTCCCACTTTTCCGCATGATGCTCTTGGGGGCCTCGTGAGCTCAATAATTGAGGTTCAAGAATACCCTCCCATTGGAGCGGCGCATCACCGCACCCCAGCGGGAAAAGTGTCATCACGCCGCAAGTTCAGCAATCGCCAGTGCAAAATGACGCGCAGGGTTGGACCATAGTGCAACAGCGCAGTTCAAGGCGTTTGGTTGGAGCAAGCGACATCATATTGCGACACGGAGGCCGTATTGCGTGAATTCTGGAGCTGTTGACCAGCGTAGACAGAGCCGGCAGTCCCATCGGGATTAAATGCAGAGCCAGGCGCATCCGCCGCTTGGCCGGGAGGCGGTCCGTTTACGCCACATGTTTGTCCAGGCTGGCCGGTCTCCGTCACCTGGGAATGGTTATAGCCTACGCCGTTCGTCGATCCGGGACTTGTGGCACCGTTTCCACCGGCGGCATATGCAAGCGTAGGCGCAAGCAATATGGCAGTGGCGCCAAGGAGGAGGGTCTTGAGTTTCATCGGAGGAACTCCTCATTTGCTCACCGGAGTCTCAAAAAATGCGCCCAAGAGGCGCCCCAAACGGACGCTCCAGTGACCCCCGTTTGTACCATGCAAGAGGCAATCGGTTCAATTGCCAGATTAGGAGCGAGCAGCGTGGCATCGTTGGCGCTGGACCGATCGGGCTGGCGGTGCTGCTGCAATCAGTGGCGGTCGAGGCCCGGGGGCTCAAGGTTCTGATTACGCCATGAACCGGCGTTACCGCATCGCCACGCGCTTCAATCCTTCGGCTGCGACGAGATAGGCTGCGACCAGCAGCGCCGTGGCGGCAACAATGGGAAGGCTCGGCGAGACGAAACCTAGTGCCGAAGCGACCGGCAGGAACGGCAGCAGGATCGCCATTGCAAGGCAGAGGGCGGCTGTGGCCACCAGAAGGGGGTGAGGCCGTTGCCGCCAGAGCGGCGCTGAAGTCCGGATGACGAACACCACCAATATCTGGGTCGCCATGGATTCGACGAACCAGGCCGTGCGGAATGTTGGAATATCGGCATGGAACAGCGCGATCAGGGCGCCGAAAGTGGCGATGTCGAACAGCGACGACAATGGGCCCATGATGAAGGTGAAGCGGACAAGACCGCGCATGTCCCAGCCATGGGGGGCGGCAAGGTCGCGGCTGTCGGCCCGGTCGAACGGGATGCTCGTCTGCGACAGATCGTAGAGCATGTTGTTGAGAAGGATCTGGACCGGTGTCAGCGGCAGGAAGGGCAGGAAGAGCGAGGCGAGCGCCATGGTCAACATATTGCCGAAATTGGAACTGGTACCCATGCGGATATATTTCAGGATATTGGCATAGGTCCGTCGGCCTTCGGCGACGCCGTCGGCCAGAACGCCGAGGTCTGGCGCAAGCAGGATCATATCCGCCGCCTCGCGCGCAACATCGGTCGCACCATCGACGGAAAGGCCGACATCGGCCGCCCTGATCGCAGGCGCGTCGTTGATGCCGTCGCCTAGAAAGCCGACCGTATGTCCCCGCGCCTGAAGCGCGCGCACGATCCTGAGCTTTTGGTCAGGCGTGACGCGCGCGAACAGATTCACGGTTTCCACCCGCGCAGCCAGTGCCTGATCATCGAGCCTGGCGATTTCATCTCCGCCAAGAATTGGCGCGTTGGGCAGTCCCAGCGTTTCCATCAGATGCTGGACGGCGACCGGGGCGTCGCCGGATATGACCTTGACCCTGACGCCGGCGGTTGCCAGCCGTTCGATCGCGGCGGCGGCCGACGTCTTGGGCGGGTCGAGGAAGAGGCAGAAGCCGGCAAAGATCAGATGGTCGTCATCGTCGGTTTCGATACGGGTGCGGCCCGACGCAGGTTTCCATGCGATGCCGAGCAGGCGCAAGCCCTGGGCGGCATGGTGGTCGTGCATGGTCCGCAGGCTCGCCTGCAATGCAGCGTCCATCAGCACGAATGTCCCGTCTGCCGTTTCGGCCCGGTCGCACAGGCCAAGGACAGTTTCCGGCGCGCCCTTGACGATCTCGATCCGCTCGCCGCGCCGTTCGGCCAGCACGGATATCCGCCGCCGCTCGAAATCGAAGGGGCGTTCATCGAGCTTGTCCCAGCCGGTAAGCGGATGATCGCCGGTATGCGCGAGCAGAGCGTCGTCAAGGGGACTCCTCAGACCGCTTTCGAAACGGGCGTTGACCGCGGCGAGTTCGAACACGCGCTCACTGTCCGCGCCGTCAATGCCAGGATGCCCCGTCATCGCGATCCGCGCCTGAGTGAGCGTGCCCGTTTTGTCGGTGCACAATATGTCCATTTCGCCCAGATCGTGAATCGCGGACAGCCGTTTGACCACCACCTTGGCCGCCGCCATGCGCTGGGCACCGCGCGCCAGCCCGATCGTCATCACCATGGGCAGCAGTTCGGGCGTCAGGCCCACGGCGAGAGCCA
This sequence comes from Sphingobium sp. EM0848, assembly GCF_013375555.1. NCBI lineage: Bacteria > Pseudomonadati > Pseudomonadota > Alphaproteobacteria > Sphingomonadales > Sphingobiaceae > Sphingobium > Sphingobium sp. EM0848. The sequence continues at coordinate 382,996 of NZ_JABXWB010000005.1, read as the reverse complement.
TGGCGAAGAGGAAGGATTCGACCGGAGGCCTGCCCAGCGCCAGATGCGCCAGCAGGACGAAGAGTACCAGGAAGATCGTCAGCCGGACGATCAGCAGGCCCAGCCGGTGGATGCCCCGTTCGAAGGCGGTCGGCGGCTGTTCGTCGTCCAGTGATCGGGCGATGCCGCCGAATTGCGTGCGGCTGCCGGTCCGGACCACCAGCATGGTCGCGCTGCCCCCGATCATCGAACTGCCGTGCAGCAGCAGATTACCTGCTTCGCCCATGGTGGCACCGGGATTGGCGCCGGGTGACTTTTCGATCGGGAAGGGTTCGCCGGTCAGCACAGCCTGATTAACCTGTGCGGCATTGGCGGAAAGGACAAGGCCGTCGGCGGGGATGAGATCGCCTGCCGACAGCATCACCACATCCCCCGGCACCAGATCGACCACGGGCAGGGTCGACGTGGCCTTGTCGCGCAATGTCGTCGCGGTCAGGGCGATCGATGCCCGCAGCGCCGCGGCGGTCGCTTCAGCGCGGCGTTCCTGCGCGGTGTCGAGCACAGTGGAAAGGAGCACCATGGACAGGATTATGACGAAGCTCGTCATGTCCCCCGTCATCCCCGCGACCGTGGACGCGGCGAGCAGCATCAGCACGAGCGGATTGCCGAGACGCCGCACCAGATCGGCAGACAGGCGCCGCCCTCTTCTTTCAAACAGCGTGTTGGGACCGTTGACCGTCAACCTGCGGTTGGCTTCGGCAGAGGACAGCCCTTGGTCGCTTGCGTGCAGTGCGGCGAGGATTTCAGTGGGGGTGCAATGCCAGTACTCCTCAGGGATCGCAGTGACCTGTCCTGGGGCCATCGGCTCGACCATGTCATGGGCGCGATACCGGAGTCGCGGCAGAGGAAAGGATGTCATCTTGGCCTCATCGGGATCACCGCCTGCACTGGCTTATCCCGTTCCTTATCCGAATCCGTTAAACTACGTAACTGTGCGGGGTTCGTTCGGCGGGTGGCCTGAGTAAAGTGCCAGAATTTCGGTCTGTTCATCATCAGAGGAAACGCATGGCCCCCACGCGATGGCGAAGCTGGTTCCTTGCGGTCATTCTGGTGGCCGGTCTGGTTGGCGCGATCATCCATTGGGGGGAGGTTCGGCAGTTCGCGGCCTTGTTGACGCAGGCGGAGCCCGGCTGGATCGGCATCGCCCTGCTGCTTCAGATGTCCACTTATGCCAGCGTCGCAGGGGGATGGTCGGTTGTGCTGCGCCACGCTTCCACGCCCCGTCCCATCGGGCCGCTGTTACGGATTGCCCTGACCAAATTGTTTGTCGATCAGGTTCTCCCCAGCGCGGGCATGGGGGGGCAACATATTGCTTGTCGATCAATTGCGCGGGCTTGGTGTGACGAAGGGCACCGCAGTTGCTGCGCTGTTGATCTCGATGATCGGCTTTTACGCGGCTTACGCCCTTTTTGCTGTCATCGCGCTTCTGCTGCTTTGGCTGCATGACCGTGCGACGCCGTTGATGGCGGGGATTATCACGCTGTTTCTCGTCGTGACCTTCGCGATCCCTGCTCTGGCGCTTTGGCTGCGGCGCCGAGGGCGCAGGCAGTTGCCCGATAAAATCGGTAGACTGGATTTCATACGAAAATTGCTCGAAACAGTCGCCCAGGCACCCGCCGATCTTTTGCGCGATCCCGCCCTTGTCGCCGCCGTTACGGCCTGCAATGCCATGATCTTCCTTGCCGATGCCGGAACCTTGTTCGCCTGCCTTCATGGACTTGGGCAGGAAGTTGCGTTCGGAACGGCGTTCATAGCGCTCATTATGGCATCAGTGGTGACGACCTTGGGGCCGGTTCCATTGGGACTGGGCAGCTTTGAAGCGACATCTGTCGGAGCACTCCATCTGCTGGGCGTCGGTCTGGAGGCGGCTTTTGCGGCGATCATGCTTCTGCGCCTGTTCACGCTCTGGTTACCGCTTGTTCCCGGCATGGCGTCGATTCGGGCTATCAGACGGACGCCGCGCGCCGGTCGATGAGGGTGCGGACCGGGCGAGAAGCTCTTCCTTGCTACGCGACTGCTGGATCTTCGGGATTGACGACAGGGATGAAGTCCGGCTCCCGCTCAACTCAAGGCGAGCCCTCTTATCAAGGCTATGAAGCTGCCCAGCGTCGACACATCCGGCGTGCGCATTCTCTCGCCGGCGAATTGAAAATGCGTCAGGGCGGTTTGCTGTTGTGGGGAAAGCAATATCTTTGCTCCCACCACGTTATCGGTGATCCGCGCAATCGATGCCGGCATCTCACCCAATTCCTTGATGGAGATCGTCCCTCTGTCTCCGACCTTCCAGCCGCCTTCATTGGCGAAAGCCACGCCGCTCGATGAAATGTCGAGCAACTGCACGACAGTCTCGGAATCGGCGGCGCTGAAGACAGCCGTCCCGCCGATCGGCGCGCGCTCATCGGCCCTGCGCGGCGTTTCGACGCACACGATCATCGCCATTATGCAGACCAGGACATTATACATGCTCCAGAAGGCGACAACGCCCTTCTGGTCCGAGAAGAATGTGGGTGCCAGCGGCGAGCAATAGCTCACGAGCATTCCCATTGCCGTGAAAAGCAGTACAATGGCGAAACGCGACAACAACTTCCAGTGGATGACTGTGTGCGAACGGTCCCCGCCCTTGTTGGTCACCTTGAAGGGCCGCTCGCCGGGGAACAGAAGCGTGTGCAGTGACGCTGCGACGATCTCCGGGGCGATCAACAGTTGAGACGTGTCGGTCAGCAAAGGCATGATGCGCCCATTGGAATACCAGCTGATGGCGAAGGCTTCCACCAGGATGCGCGGTAGCAGGAACGCTGCAAGCTGGTCCATGGGTGCGTCCATGATGGTGAGGCCCGTCGTCCAATAAAGGATCGGCACCAGCAGGCAGGCGAGACGAAAGGGAAAGCTACCTACCCAATAAAGCAATGTCTCCGCCAGGCTCATCCGATCGATCCAGCTCAGCGGTCTGCGGGAAAACAGCCCGTCAGCGCTGCGGACGATCTGCATCGCACCCACGCACCAGCGAATACGCTGGGTGCAATATTCGCCAATCCCCTCCGGGGCGAGGCCCAGGCTCAGCTTTTCATTGAGATAGGCGGTGAAGAAGCCGTGCTCTTTCATGCGGATCGACAGCAGCATGTCCTCGGTAATGCTGTCGGTCGGGAAGCCGCCGATCTGCGTCAGGGCGCTTGTGCGTACGACCGACGATGTGCCGCAGGAAAAGGCGGTGTTCCAGCCATCCTTGGCTGGGAGCAAAGTGTCGAAGAAAAAGCGCTGCTCATCCGGCAGGTCGAGATGTCCCTTGATCCGATGTTGCAGCGGATCGGGGTTGAAGAAATGCTGCGGGGTCTGGACCACGCCCACGGCAGCATCCTTGAACAAGGCGATGGAGCGCTTCATGAAATTCGGCAGGGGCACGAAGTCGGCATCGAGAATGGCGACGAAGTCCGGCATTTCGCCGCGCGCTGCGAGCGTTGCGATGCCGGCATTCATATTCCCTGCCTTGGCATGCCTGTTGTCGGTTCGGGTGAGCCATTCCACGCCACGGCGCCGGCAAAGCGCCTCTACTTCCGGGCGGTGGCCGTCATCCAGCATATAGACTTTTGCCGGGTAGCTTTGGTTCAGCGCACCGGTGAGGGTGCGCTCTAGAATACCGACTTCTTCATTATAGGTGCAGATGAAGATGGCGGCGGTAGGCTGGGTCGTGCGAAGCCAGCGGATGTTCCGGGCGACATCCTGCGACCGGTTTCCCCGGCGTGTCAGAACGAACAGCACCAGCATCCCGCCCAGGGTGGAACAGACTTCCAGCATGAAGAAGCCGATGGACAGAAGGGCGGCGACTGGGGTTGTCAGATCGAGCGTCGCGACCAGACGCCATCCCATATAAACCAGAATCGACAGGATCGCGGCCCCACTGACGATCAGCCGGTGCAGACGGTTTGTCGGGTGGAGCAGAGGGAAGACGAGCAGGCAGAGCGCGAGGGTCGCCAAACCCCAGAAATAAGGCGGAATCTCGACCGCATTCATGGCGCGCTACAGAACCACCCGGCCCGCCGTGCCCACCGGGCACCGCTTCTGGTCCTTTGCATCGAGCGTGATCCGGGCCCCAATCAGATATTCGCCCTGCGCAGGCTCGGAAATCTGGCTGGTGACCCTGAGTTGTGACGGATTGCTGACGCCCATGTTAACGATGGTGCCAGGCCAACGATCACCATTGGAAAATGCGATGAACTGCACGGGGGCGCCAATGTTGAGCTTGCTGTACGTGCTGCGGCCGACCGTGAAATAGGCGAAGAAGGAGGAGCAATCAGCGAGCATGTAGATGGGATCTCCCTCCCGCACGGATTCCCCAGCCGCCGCGACCTTGGCCCAGACGCGGCCATTGACGCTGGCCTGAAGCGGCAATTGCAGGCGCCTTGTCGCGCTGTTCTTGTTGTGGCCGGTCAGCCGCTCCGCATTGGCAAGGGTCGCAGTCAGAATGTCCTTTTCGCCGCGTAGCTGGCTCAGGGCCAGATTGAGATCGCTCAGGCGCTGCGTGGAATATTGGACGTCGCTATATCCATTGTTGAGAAACAGACCTTGACCGGCAGCATGAGCTTCCAGGCTATCCGTGCGTTGACGGGCCAAGGCTGCGTCGCGATCCGCCAGCGCGGCGCGTTGATCCTGTTCCGCCCTTTGCAGGCCAGCCGTGCTGATGAACCCCTGCTTGGCAAGCGCATGAGTCCGCGCCAATTGCCCCTGCGAAAAATCGAGGCGTGCCTGCGTGGCGGCAAGCTCAGCCGACGCCTCCATACTGACGCTGCGCAATTGCAACGATTTTTGCGAACGGTAGAGGCCGGATTCCCTTCGAATGCGGGCAGTATCTTCATTGATCGCTGCGGTCCGGGCGTCGATACTCACCAGCTTAGCCTTCAACTGGTCGATATCTTCCGATCCGGCTTGCACGGCCGATGACAGTCCTACAGGGACAGCGAATGATCCCAGCAACTGGTCATGCGTGACACGATCACCGACATCGGCGCTCAACTGATCGACAATACCCGAGACCGGCGCCCTGACGACGCCCATGTCCGCGACTAATGTCGTGTTGTAGCCTGTTGTGAAAATAAAGCTGCGTATCAACACCGCAAGCGCCATCACCGACAGCAAGCCGCCGACAAGTACGCGGCGCGGGAGAGAGAGGCGCTTTGTCTTCGGCTGTTGCGACAGCCGGAACTCCGCCATGTCCTCAGGTGGAAGCTTGACTTCGACGCTCATCTTTTCCTCGTCTTGAAGAGGACTGCCTAGGTCAACATACTTAAGAAATGATTAGCCGCTGTGGAGGAATGGGTGAGAGTGGCCGCTAACGGTCACGGATTTTCTCTTGACCATCGGTGAAGCGTGTGGGCCGACATCGAAGTGGAATCCCACCAAAGAGTGCATACTATATTGATTCTATTTCCTATTCACCTGAAGCGCGGAGTTGAGATCGGCGCCTATAGGGCGGATTCAACCGGTCGTCGCAACACCGAGAGATTGGAGGTCGTGAACATGGCAGGCCGTCGAGTATCAGAACGCTGTACCCGAGAGAGGCTACGTTCACCCGGCCGCCCCCTGCTTGGCAGCGTGAGCACCATTGCCGCTTCTGGCAGTCGATCGCTCGAGGGCGTATCTGCTTCCGCCCACGGCCTCTGCCATCAGCGATAACATGGCTGATTGGCGCCTCCAGATTGGCGGCTATGTTATGTGGTAGGAACGACTTCCGCTCCGGTCGAGTCGAGCCAGAGACAGTCTTCGAGCGTCCGCAATTGGCCGGCGAATTTGGTCGATTGTTCCGTTGTAAACGCTCGAGATTGAGTGCCTTCCAGCGCAAAGCCGGGAGATCGGCGATAACGGGATCAAAGCCGGCTGCTTTCCAGTCTGGCCTTAGCTGTCTGGTTGCGAGACATCATTGGGACTTGGTAAGTAGCGCCATCGCGGATCACGCGTGGCGCTTTGCCGCTCTTGCTGATGAGGTTTCGTGATGGTGCAGATACATCCCCAGGCCCGGACCACGCCTGCTGTGCGGGCGGAAATTGCCCGTTCTACCGAGCCCGCCAGTGTCGTGGCCAAGCGCTATGGCATCAGCGACGAGGCAGTCCGCAAGTGGCGCAGACGCGGCGAGCAGGCGGTCCAAGCGCCAGGCGGCACTTCCTCAAAGGCAACCGAAACCGCATCTTCGCTATAGCCCAACACGCGGCGGGTCGCGCTGACTATAGCATCGGTCAGCTCGCGCTTTTGCGTCTCGCTCTTCCCCGACCAAAGTTTCACGATCACATGTGGCACGGGCCCATCCGAACACCAGAGGAAACAGGGACCAGGCTTGATCGACCGCAGCATTGCCGACACCAGCCCTGGCGAAGCGCCGGCGGGAATGCGCGCGATCGCCCGCTCGAACTCAACGATGATTGCCGGTCCGATCATCGCTATCGGACCAGGCAGCACCTGCACCTCAGCAAAGCCTTGGGTCGCCTGCTCCATCTGCCGCCGCTATCTTCGGCCGCACCTCAGCACGATGCGCTACGGCGAAATTCGGAAGGTGTTTGTCCATGTAATCGCTTGAAGGCTACCGCAAAACCGCTTGGGGTAGCAAAGCCAAGCAGATAAGCCGTTTCCTTGACCGACCGTTTCTCCTTCAACAGGAGTTTGGCTCTTTCAATACGGATCCGCTGGACATGGGCGTGGATCGTTTCACCGGTTGATTGGCGGAAGCTGCGCATCAGATGTCCCGCGCTGACATCGCAGGCCCGTGCCAATTCTGGAATCGTTGGGCTGCGTTCGAGGGAATTGGTGATATAGTCGGTCAATCGCCGCAATTGCATCGGTGAAAGTCCACCCGAATAATGTCTTTTCTTTTCTTCAGGTTGCCGGGTGCAGCGCACGACGTCGACGATCGCTGCGCGAACAAGTAGATCGATTATAGTTTCACGCGCGAAGCCAGGCGACCGTAATTCAAATGCAAGACGCCGCATCATTTCTTTCATTTGCGGCGCGCGAATATCTCCACAGGCTCGCAGCCAATCCTCTGATATGTCTCGTTCGAATTGGGCCAATTCCGGGAAGGCGCCAAAGTCAAACCGGCACGATAGACTCTGCTCAACGCCACCTGGTCCGTAGCCAACTACCGGTACGCCGCCCGGAACGAATATGATATTCCCCAAATGCAAAGGCTCAGTTTCTCGCCGATCCGGGATATAGCGTCCGATGGAGCTACGGGGCCGCCCGCTAAGGCTGACGGAGAGTAGGTGACGGGAGCATACTATACCAGTGTGGGTAGGTGCCTCACGATGATAGGTGCGTATTTGCACATCAATACCGGGAAGTACGAAATTCGCATCGAGTTCATAGGTGCGCTTAGGCCCCACGAGCGTCTGTTCAATCATCGATGCACCTCTCCGACAGAACCTTCCGTCTGTGCCCACAGAGTTAACGAATTGGTCCTGATTCTAAAAGCTCGTCTCATATCGGAAAATGTTAGTTTTTGGATGCATCGTTATTTTTGAAAGGTTCTTTGCCCTTGCCTGGATCCGAATTTCCGAGATTAGGGGCCTCTCGGGACGCTCGTATTTTTTCCTGTATCCCGCAGCTTGCTTAAGGATAAGTAGATGTCCCATACCCAGTCCGTAGCGTGTTCCGGATTGCTCGCTACCAATCCACTGACAGCACCCGGGGCCCCGTTCGAACTGATCGAGGAGTTGGTCGAAGGGCGCCTGTGTCGGGTGTTCCGGCATGGCCCGCGCGCGATCGCGGATGTCTATGCGGAAGCCATGGCGTACACCGATGCCCTGTGCCTCAGCGGGCCGACCGGCACGCTCACCTACAGCGAGCTTTTCACCAAAGCGGCAGCCTTGAAGGCGGCGCTGGCCGAAGCCGGGCTGGGCAAGGGGGATCGGGTCGCGATCGCGATGCACAACCGGCCGGAATGGATCGTTGCCTTCGTTGCGGTTTCCGCGCTTGGTGCAACGGCAGTTCTGGTCAACTATCGCGCATCGGCAACGGAACTGATGCTGGCGCTGGAGGATACGCAGGCCAAGGCGCTGATCGCGGAGCCCTTCATCGCCGTCCATGTGGCGGAAGGATGGCGCGCGGAACGGCTGGTCATCCTGACAGCCGGAGAACAGGCGACATCACTGCCCGGCGCTTTAGCTTTCGACGATGTGCTGGTGTGCCACGCCGGTGCGTCGTTCCAAGCCGCTGCGATGGGGCCGGGCGATGAGGCGGTGGTGATCTTCTCCACCGGCACCACGGGTGCCCCAAAAGGCATCTTGCTTAGCCAACGCGCGCTGATGACGACGATCATGGGGATCGATTACAGCATGGCCAATGTGGCCATTCAGGCGGGGGCGCCGTTGGAAAGCCTGACGGTCAAGCCGGCGGTACAGCCCAGCGTGATGCTGGTCTATCCGCTGTTCCATTCCTCCGGCCTCAACGGGGTGCTGCTGCCCAGCCTGCGGCGCGGTGGCAAGATCGTCATGATCAGCAAATGGCGTGTCGGCGACGTGATCGATCTTTTGGAACAGGAACGGTTGGCCGGGTTCTCCGGCTCGCCCGCGATGCTGTGGGATCTGCTCAAGGCACCCCGCGAAGGGCGGGATTTGTCTAACCTGCGTTTCCTGTCGGTCGGCGGGCAGGGAATCACGCCGAAGCTCCTCTCCGAACTGACCACGGCCTTTCCAGGGGTGATGGTCAGCAATGGCTACGGACAGACGGAAACGGGGTCGGTCAACGGCATCGCCGGGCAGAACCTGCTTGATCGGCCAACCTCGTCCGGCCGCCCGATCCCGATTGTCGATGTGCGCATCGTGGATGACGCGGGCGTCGATGTGCCGCCGGGCGAGGTGGGCGAAATCTGCATCGCCGGGGCAACGATAATGATCGGTTACTGCAACCGGCCCGAAGACACCGCGCGCACGAAGCAGGACGGGTGGGTCGCGACCGGCGATCTCGGACGGCTCGATGCCGATGGCTATCTCCATGTCGTCGACCGGAAGAAGAACATCGTCATTTCCGGCGGAGAGAATATCGGCTGTGCCGAGGTCGAGGCCGTGGCGCTGACCCATCCGGCGGTCGACCAGGCGGCGGCATTCGGCGTTCCCGATGATCGGCTGGGCGAAGTGCTGCTGCTGGCGGTGGTCTTGCGCAAGGGGCAGGCGACGGACGCAGCCACGCTTATCGAACACTTCGCCGGGAAGATCGCCCGCTACAAGGTTCCGCGGGGCATATTGTTCATGAATGCGCTGCCGCTCAATGCCCTGGACAAGGTTGATCGGCGGGCCCTCGCCGTAAGCGCGGTGAAGCGTGAAGCGTGAAGCAAACAAGAAGCGTAAAGTCACGGAATCGAGAATGCCAGGGAGGAATACGATGTTTGCAATCCCCTTGAAAGTTGGCAGGAAGCAAAGGGCTGCAATAGCCGGAAGCGCGGTGAGCGTGGCGCTGGCGACCCTGCTAGCCACGGTGCCGTTGCAGGCCCTTGCAGCGGGAAAAGCGGATATCCTGTTTGTGAACGGAAATATTGTCCCGATGACGGCGCCCGATGCGCGCGCGCAGGCGCTGGCCGTGAGGAATGGCAAGATCATCGCGGTGGGCAGCGAAGCTGAGATCCAGCGTATGCGCGGAAGTGCGACCAAGGTGGTCGACCTTCATGGCAAGACCCTGCTACCTGGTTTCATCGATGCGCATGGCCATATCACCGGCCTTGCGCAGCAGGCCGATCTTGCCGCGCTGCAGCCCCCCCCCGTAGGCACGGTCAAGGACATCGCGAGTCTTCAGGGCGCCCTGCGCCAATATGCGCAGACTCATCCGGACGGCTGGTTGATGGGCATGGGCTACGACGATGCCGAGCTTACAGAAAGGCGCCATCCGACGCGTCAGGAGCTGGATGCCGTTTCCGCCGACCGCCCCATCATACTCGGCCACGTCTCGGGGCACCTTGCGGCGATGAACACAAAGGCGCTGGAACTGACAGGGATGCTGCATCCCGAACGTGATCCGCCGGGCGGCGTTATCCGGCGCGAAGCCGACGGCAAGACGGCCTCGGGGGTGGTCGAGGAAAGCGCTATCTTTGTTGCTTATGCCGTTACCCCGCGCCCCACTCTGGAAAAACAAATAGAGCAGCTCAAAAAAGCGCAGGAAATCTATGCCAGTAACGGCTTGACCACGGCGCAGGATGGCGCCTCCCTGCCTGAGACATGGACCCTGCTCCAGGCGGCTGCGAAGCGAAATGCGCTCTTTCTCGATATTCATGCCCTGCCGCTGATGCAGGCCTGGCCGACGGGGCTGGACCAGGTTCCCTTTGCGCGGACATACACGCAGCATTTGCGCGCAGCGGGGGTAAAGATCCTGGCCGACGGCTCGCCGCAGGGGCGCACCGCGTGGCTGACCCATCCTTATCATATCGTGCCTCCGGGGCGCGAGAACGACTATAGCGGCTATCGGCAGATTCCGGACGACGTCCTGCAGGGGCTGTTGCGCAAGGCGGCAGATCACGATTGGCAGGTCTTCGTCCACGTCAACGGCGACGCGGCAATCCAGCAGTTGATCGACAGCGTCCGGGCAGTAGGGCAGGCTAGCGGCAAGCCGTTGCAACGCACGATCGCGATCCATTCCCAGACCGCGCGCGTCGACCAGTTGAAAGAGATGAAGGCGCTGGACATCGAGCCGTCCTTCTTCGCCGCGCACACTTTCTACTGGGGCGATTGGCACCGCGAGGTGACGTTGGGATTGCCGCGTGCCGAACATATCTCGCCCCAGCGCGATGCGTTCGATCTTGGGCTGCATCCGACCATTCATAACGATTCCCCGGTGGTTCCGCCCGACATGATTCGGCTTATCTGGTCGGCGGTGACACGCCGGACCCGGTCGAACGACATCCTCGGTCCGGAGGAGCGGGTCACCCCTTATGAGGCTCTGCTGGAAGTTACGCGCAACGCTGCCTACGAACTGCATGAAGAGGCCACGAAGGGCACCCTGGAAAAGGGGAAAATGGCAGATCTCGTTATTCTCGACCGCGACCCTCTCGCTATTCCGCCGGAACAACTGATGGACGTAAAAGTATCGGCTACCTTGAAAGAAGGACAGTACGTGTATTCTCGTCCCTGAGCATGACAACTTCAGGCGGGCGGCGATCGCGCATGCGTTTGTTTCTCAAGAAGACGTTCATTCTGTCGGACCTCACTGCGGCTCGGCGAGGTTCGAGATACTGTGGTCACGGTTGCAATATTCGCATTTCGTAAGGGAGTGAACCAAAGGCCAAGCCATCTCAGTTGATGGCAGCTCATGTTCAACGGCCTGTTCGAAGAATGGGCGTTTCAGAACTGGCCCACGGAACGTCTCAGCTACGAGCGAAGGGCGGGCTTCGCTCCCATAGGCGCCACCGGAGCGATGATTGTGGGTACGCTGATCGACGGAGATGGAGCGTCGTCTTGGTATGGCCACGCTCCGCGCGGCGGGCGGAATGGGCATCGCGATGGTGCTGGAACGGGTTGCTTGAAGGGCACACATATGAGCGAAGTAGTCAGCTATAACGTAGATTCGGACGGTCTTTGCGCATTAGTGCTGGATCTTCCTGATTCGAAAATGAACGTCCTTGGCGCGACCTTGTCCAACGCCCTGGAAAGCACTCTTCGTCGCGCAATGACGGATGAAGCGGTGAAGGGCGTTGTCATCACGTCCGGAAAGGACAGCTTCGTAGCAGGTGGCGATCTCAAGATGCTAAGTGGAGGCATCGATGTCGCGGCAATGCCGTCGGAGGACGCGATCCATATGTTCTCGTCTTTCTCGCGCCTGCTACGCTGGCTGGAGACCGCTGGAAAGCCCGTTGCATGCGCCATCAACGGCTTAGCGCTAGGCGGTGGACTGGAGATTGCTTTGGCCTGCCACTATCGTGTCGTGGCGGATGATCCGAAGATCGCGCTGGGCCTTCCCGAAGTTCAGGTCGGGCTGCTCCCGGGAGGCGGCGGTACGCAGCGCCTTCCTCGCCTTATTGGTCTTGCAGCTTCTCTTCCGCTTCTTATGCAGGGTCGTCAGATCTCGCCAGCTAAGGCTTTGGATTTGGGCGTCGTGCATGCGGTGGTCCCGCGCGAGGAACTGATGAAGGTCGCCAAGCGGTGGTTGCGCGAGTGTGGCGATCCCGTCCAACCGTGGGACCGCAAGGACTTTAAGGTACCTGGGGGTGACGATACCCTCACTCCCGAGTTCCGCACTATGTTCATTGGCACCAATGCGACTACGCGGGCAGCGGCATTTGGGAACATGCCCGCGCCGGAAAAAATCGCTTCGGCGCTCTATGAGGGGTTGCAACTTCCGATGGACAAGGCGCTTCAGGTCGAAGCAAAGTATTTCGTCCAGCTGATGATCGACCCCGTCGCACGAAGCCTGATCCGCACGATGTTCGTAAACAAGGGCAAAGCGGACGGTCTTTTCGCTCGCCCAAAGAATATCTAGAAGACACGCTTCACACGGATTGGCGTCATCGGCGCTCGCACCGTGGGAACCGGCATTGCGTTCGCAGCCGCGAAGGCAAAGATTAATCGACCGCGGTATCGAAGCAGCCGAACGCGGGAAGGGCTACGCTGCTAAGCGCCTTGCGCGAGATTTGGAGAAGGGGCGTATCACGCAGGAAAAGATAAATGCCATTCTCTCGAGGATCCATCCAACAGTGGAATAGCTGAACTATCGATGCCTTGCATCTTGTCGGGCCAGTTGCCGCCCGGTCACAGGCGCCTGGGCAATGAACAGAATGGTAAGGATGACACCCGCTGTTCCCGCGACAATATCGATGCCTGACCACGACACGAACAGGCCCGGCCCGAAGCCAAGTTCCATCATCATCATGGTCAAGGCTGTCAGCATCAGCCGGCCTCTGGAAGGTCCGTTGACGCGGAGCGGAGTCAGAAAGGAGCCTGTTCTGGAGCAGGTTGTGGGATAGGTAGATACCATGGCGCAAAAAAAGATTATATCTGTCGATGCACGAGGCAGATTCCTCGGGTATATTGCACCTGGTGAATTGAATAGATTTTCGCTTGGGCGCATATTCAGACTGCTACTTACAGGAGGCAACACCTTCATTAAATTATGAAATATTGGTTCATTGACTAAAAATCGGTTTACCTTCGAGTCGTGTTTAGCGTGTGATTGAGGCTTGGGTGGCTGCACTCAACCTCAAACATGCCTTAGCCCGCCTTATTCGTGACGCTCTCCCTTCTGCCGCTCACTGGCCTTTTGCACCATCGGGCTTATGATCAGGACAAGCGATCATGCTGCGTCTATTTCAGCGCGAGTGTCTGATAGGCTTTCGGATTGAGGGACGGGGCTTTGCGGTTCGGCGGCGCGGCCGCGCGGGCTATGTCTGGGTGGCCCTGAGCGCGGTGGCGATGGTCCGGAACACGGCGGCGTCGGGACAGGCCGAAGCGAAGGCGACCCGGACGCGGGAGGCGGTTTCGATGACGCGGGCGGCGATCTTGAGAAGCCGCAGGCGCAGGGTTGCGAACTCGGCGGTGGCGAGCGCGGTGGTCTTGGGGATGACCTGCTGGATGCGCCACATTAGCCAGTAGGCCGCGGTGTGCAGAATGAGCCGCATCTGATTTGCGTTGGCTGATCGGCACGAAGTGCGATCACTGCTGAGCTGTGTCTTGTGCTGTTTGATCAGGTTCTCGGCCTGGCCGCGGGCGCAATAGAGGCTGTCGTAGATGTGTTCAGCGGAGCCTTCTGCCAGGGAAGTGACGACATAGCGGATATCCATGCCCATGATGCTGGCTTCGATCCGGGTTACGACGCGGCGCTGGCATTTCCAGCTTTTCGCCCCATAGCGGATCTCGGCATAGCTGCGCAGGACAACCCGGTCTTGCTCGGCGCGCTTGACGGCGCAGGCATCAGCGGCAGCGACAATGTCTGTATTGGCGCGCAGCGCGGCATTGGTGGGAAGGCCGAAGACATAGTCGATGCCGTGCGCCTCGCAGAAGGCCATGACCTCTGGCCGGCCATAATGCCCATCGCCGCGGATGGTGATGTGCGTTTGCGGCCAATGCCGACGGATATGCCGGACAAGCCGTCGAATGTGCCCCGCAGCCTCCGCGCCTGACGGCGTCTTGCCGGTACGCAGCAGCATGGCGACCGGCCGTCCCGTCGCCGTGTCATAGATGTGGATCGGCAGGAAGCAGCGCTCGCCGTGATGGCCGTTCCAGAACGAAAGCTGTTGGTAGCCATGCACGACATCACACGTATCATCGATGTCCAGTATCACCGCCTTGGGCGGCTCGGGGTAGCTGGCGCAGTAGATGCCGACCATCGCGACCAGCATCCGCGCCAATTCGCGCGTGGTCGGCGCATTCTCCCAGCGGCTCATTGTCGGCTGGCTCGCCAGGCCTGCGCCTGAACCCAACAGTTTGCCCAGCGCCAGGCGAAAGCCTGGGTCGTCGCGCAGGGCGTCGAGATCATCGGCATCCTCGTAGCCGCAGGCAATAGCCAAAACCCGCGCTCGCAGAATGTCATCGAGCCTGTGGGTCACACGGGAAGGATCGCGCGGATCGGCAATGCAGGTGGCGAGCTGCCGGCAGATACCCATCTCGCGCTCGGCTTGCGCCAGTAGCAAAACCCCGCCGTCCGAGGTCAACCGGCCACCATCAAAGGCGGCCGTGACTTTCTTGCGCGCGACCGCTGGAAACGAAATCAGAGGCGCGCTATCGTCGCCCCCGGCGGGTGTGGCCTGTGGCATTTTTTGCCTCGTTGCAGGTTGGTCTAGACATCCAATTTCCTACAACAAGACAAAGTCTTACGCCACTCCCGCCGTAAGCGGGGCAAACTCCCGGGCGGTCAGGCGGGAGCGGCGCTGACGAGGTCCGGCAGCCATGGAACGGATGGCGCGCCGGGAACGGCGAAGCGATCACCGAGGAATTGGTAGAAGGAGACGCCAAGCTTGGCACAGGTTTTGATCAGGCCGAGCATGATGTCGCGAGCGATCCGTCCTTGTTCGCTAACGGTGCCACCGGAAATTTTGCGCTTGGTGACAAAGCTGCGGATATCGTTTTCCGAACCGTTGGTATGCAACGGGATTTCGGGACGTGTCAGAACGCGCAGGAGATCGTTTTTCTGGCGGTAGAGGCGTGCCAATTGCCGATCGAGCATCACAAAGCCGGTTTTGCGGGCAAAGATCCGGTCAAAACGAACCCTGAGGGCACGGCCCCGTTTGGGATCCGGATGCTTTTGCCAGGCTTTGAGATCGGCGTAGAACCACCAGATCAACGTGCGGATGAGTTCGAGCGCTTCACGATCTTTCTTCGAGCGGGGATGGAGTTTGTGGACCAGCCTTTCTGCATGTACCCAGCACAACGCATGGTTGCTGCCGACGCGGAACTGACCGGCGCCATCGGAGACGATAGCTGTGTCGCCGAGCAGACCTTGTTCGCAAAGGGCGCCCCATAGCGCGCCTTCGGTCGCGACCTTGGTGGGATCGGGCGTGACGCTCAACTTGTCAAAGCCCAGCGCGCAAAGATGCGCCTGCCACGCCTCGGGGCTCTCAAAATGCTTGGCTTCGTGGGCTTCCAGCACGGCAATCGGTTCGGACGCGAGGTTCATCTCGCGCATTTTGGCTAGCGCTTCGTCGTTGACGACAAAATGGCTGATGCCCGCCTGAAGAAGATTGAGAAAATTGCGCCGCGATTTGGAAAAGCTGCTGCGAAACACCGCGAAGCGCCGATCCCCAAGATGGGTGACATACCCATTCTTGCGAGCATGCGGAGCGGAAGTGTCGTCGACATTGATCCATTGCGCCGTGGAAATCCCCGTGGCTAAAATCGCCCGATCTTCGGCAACCAGATCGTCGAGCCCACGGCTGAGCAGTCGTACGACCTGGCGTTTGGAAATGGCCAAACCCATCCCGTTCAACATCGAGCACAGCCGTTCGCTGGTGATCTGACCTTGGAAATGACCCGCCGTGATAAAGCGCCGTAGCTCGGGGCCAAAGCCTCCCAAAATGCCCGCCGGCAACTCTGCTGCGATCCGCTTACCATCAGGACCCCGCCAAATCTCGCGACGATAGCGGATGACGTCAACTTCAAGCCGAAGATCCTGCACCAAGACGTCTTCGTAACCCTTGAAACGTGAGCCATCAGGAACTGCCGCTTTCAGCGTCACATCCCGGCTGACGGTGAGCTTCGATTGCACCGCCCCACGCCTCCGCTTGCTCCGCTTCTTCCCCGGTGTCGGTGACGTCGACTTCTCCATCCCCGATGGCTTCGACTTGAAGCGGGGACGCGGCGGATCGCCCTTCAATCGCGCAATCTCGTCCCGTAATGCCTGGATCTCCAGCTTGTCAGCCGCCCTCTCGATCAGCAGATCCTGGTTCGTCGCTTCCAGACGGTCGCAACGCTCAACCAGCGCAGCAACAACCCGACGAATATCCTCCTCGCCTCTTGTACCGCCAATGTCGTTGCCCGAAGTCATCGGCAGTGTGAATCACGCCAAACCAACCTTGTCCAGTCCCCCTGCCCGGAAATTTGCCCCGCTTACACTCCCGCCACCCCTTCACGTCCAGCCTCATGAATACGACGGGTTAGATTGTTGACTGGCTTAATCGCTGAACTCAATTTGAGGCGAGGGAACGTGCCATGCGCGGATGGTTTGCCCGGCCTAATTGATGCTGGCGGCTCGACCAAACATCTGAACCGCACCATTCAATGGCACCATCTACTGCGCATGCTGCTTTGCCCGACGGGCTGAAGCCGATGCCCATTTGCTTGGGCAAGCACCACATTTCTGCTCGCCTGCAAGAGTTCTCGACATGTCGGCTTAGACCCGAGGGGACCTCAAATGGCATCGATCACAATCACCGGAACCGCGATTCTAGATGAATCACTCGGCCTTCAGACGCCGGCTACGTCCGACACTGGCAATGACATCGCTTTTAGCGATCTCCAGGCGGCGGCCACGACCGATGCCGACGTTCTGGCATTCTACAATCGCCTGTTCGGCACGGGAGCCGGCCAACTTGCGCTGAGCGCTTCGTTCGCGACTGCAAACGGCATTGCCAAAACGGCTGACAACTTCATCAGCGTCGACGCCGCTGGCGGCACGGTGAACAGCCTCGGCTTCGACGATGGCAGCGGCGGCGCGCTTCCGGTTTGGACCGGTGTGGCCAATTTCAGCGCCGGCGTTCTCACCACATTCGATTCCGTCGACGGCGGCGACATTCGTCTGTTCGCCGACCCGGTACTGGGTAGCAGGGCCGCGCTGGGCTATGACAGCAGCGGCCACCTCGTCTTCGCCCTGCTGCTGGACCCGAACGCCGGGCTGACGCAGGCGAAGGTCTGGATGGTCCAGTTCGAAGCCATCAAGAATCCCGATTTTCCAAGCAATTATGATGACCCGGTCAATCTCTTCGACACGCTGGGCGTCTCGGCCGGTACGACGACCCATTTCGATTTCAGCACCCTGCCGTCAGGCAACAATCTGTTCGGCATGGTCGGGACCACCACCAATGCAATTGTTGTGATCGGCGCAAATCCCGACCCGGTCGGAACCGGATTCAGCAACACCAGCGACACCATCAACACTTCGAAGGGTGGGGGCAGCGTCACGATCGGCGTCAATGACCAGAATTTCAACCCGGGCGAGGCTGCCTACTTCACCTATGTTTCGGGCGCGAACGCCAACTTTGTCGGCGCAGCCCTGGATGCCAATGAAGCGGATAATGTTGCCAATATCGATTTCACGAGCAGGATCGAGGTTGGCGCCGCATCGACCAAGATCGTTCAAGTGTCCGGCAACAACCTGGCCGTGCTGACGATCAAGGCTTTCAATGGCGACAATAGCCTTGATGGAGCCGCGTTCGACCCAACCCCGCCAAGTGGCGCGAGCGCGCTTGGTAACGGCACGGCCGTGCCCATATTGCGGATCGAGGTTCGCGATGCCAACGGGGCATTGGTGCAGTTGATCACCAACCCTGTTGCCGACAGTAATGGCGTTTATACTGTCTCGAACCTCAACGATAATTACACCATCAAATGGTACACCCAATATAACGGCCAGGGCGCAGTTCACGACCAAGTGCTGCTGGGTTCCGGAGCGGGTGAAAAGTTCGACATTGGCGGTTTTGATATCGACCAGCCGAACAGTGCCCGTGCGGATATCGGCGCCCAGCTTATCTTCCAGGACGACGGGCCGACAGTGGCGGCGGTGCCAAGCACTAATTTCGTCCAGCATGACGAGACGCCGGGGGTACAGAATGGCGGTGCCGATCCGGCCGACAAGGATGTGGCTGGCAGCGCCTTCATCGCCGGCAGCAGCGGCCCGACCGTGGACAGCCTGTTCTCGGGCGTGGTCAGTACCGGCGACCTGGACGTCACGCCCAAGGACACCGGTAATGCGATCGGCTTTGCGCGCAGCGGCGGCTCGCTGCTGACCACCCCGACCGGCAGCTTTGGATCGGATGGCGCAGGGACGGTTCCGCTCAGCTATGCGCTCAGCGTCAGCGACGGTACCTATTCAGGCGTCTCGACGACAGGCGGTACCCAGATCTTCCTCTACAACGGCTCCGGGGCGACCGCTGGTCTGATCCTCGGCAGGGTCGGCAATGAGCTTGCCGGCGGTGATACGGCGAACGCCAATGGCGACATCGCCTTCGCCCTGGCGGTCGACAGCAGCACTGGCGAGGCGTTCATCGCCCAATATCTGTCGCTCAATCATCCGACCGGCGGCGCCTCCTATGACGAAACGATCACCCTGCTTGCGGCAGCGGTGCAGATGAGCGTCACCCGTACCGATGGCGACGGCGACACGGCTGTCGATTCCAACAATAATGTCGGCGACCTGTTCAAGTTCGATGACGACGGGCCGACCGTGGCGGCGACGCCAAGCACCAATTTCGTCCAGCATGACGAAACGGCAGGCGTGCAGAATGGCGGTGCCGATGCGGATGACAAGGATGTCGCGGGCAGCGCCTTCATCGCCGGCAGCAGTGGTCCGACCGTGGACAGCCTGTTCTCGGGCGTGGTCAGCACCGGCGATCCGGACGTCACGCCCAAGGACACCGGCAATGCGATCGGCTTTGCGCGCAGCGGCGGCTCGCTGCTGACCACCCCGACCGGCAGCTTCGGATCGGATGGCGCAGGGACGGTTCCGCTCAGCTATGC
The DNA here is from genome assembly GCF_013375555.1 of Sphingobium sp. EM0848. NCBI lineage: Bacteria > Pseudomonadati > Pseudomonadota > Alphaproteobacteria > Sphingomonadales > Sphingobiaceae > Sphingobium > Sphingobium sp. EM0848. The sequence goes on along the minus strand of NZ_JABXWB010000005.1, from coordinate 363,833 downwards.
GCTCAGCGTCAGCGACGGTACCTATTCAGGCGTCTCGACGACAGGCGGTACCCAGATCTTCCTCTACAACGGCTCCGGGGCGACCGCTGGTCTGATCCTCGGCAGGGTCGGCAATGAGCTGGCCGGTGGCGACACCGCCAACGCCAACGGCGCTATCGCCTTCGCCCTGGCGGTCGGTAGTACCACTGGCGAGGCGTTCATCGCCCAATATCTGTCGCTCAGTCACGGGAACATCGGCTCGAACGACGAGACGATCACCTTGCTCGCAGCGGCGGTACAGATGAGCGTCACCCGTACCGACGGCGACGGCGACACGGCTGTCGATTCCGACAATAATGTCGGCGACCTGTTCAAGTTCGATGACGACGGGCCGACGGTGGCGGCGGTGCCGAGCACCAATTTCGTCCAGCATGACGAGACGCCGGGGGTACAGAATGGCGGCGCCGATCCGGCCGACAAGGATGTGGCCGGCAGCGCCTTCATCACCGGCAGCAGCGGCCCGACCGTGGGCAGCCTGTTCTCCGGCGTGGTCAGCACCGGCGACCCGGACGTCACGCCCAAGGACACCGGCAATGCGATCGGCTTTGCGCGCAGCGGCGGCTCGCTGCTGACCACCCCGACCGGCAGCTTTGGATCGGATGGCGCAGGGACGGTTCCGCTCAGCTATGCGCTCAGCGTCAGCGACGGTACCTATTCGGGTGTCTCGACGACAGGCGGCACCCAGATCTTCCTCTACAACGGCTCCGGGGCGACCGCTGGTCTGATCCTCGGCAGGGTCGGCAATGAGCTGGCCGGCAGCGATACGGCGAACGCCAATGGCGACATCGCCTTTGCCCTGGCGGTGGGCTCCACCACCGGCGAGGCGTTCATCGCCCAATATCTGTCGCTCAATCATCCGACCGGCGGCGCCTCCTATGACGAAACGATCACCCTGCTCGCGGCAGCGGTGCAGATGAGCGTCACCCGTACCGATGGCGACGGCGACACGGCTGTCGATTCCGACAATAATGTCGGCGACCTGTTCAAGTTCGATGACGACGGGCCGACCGTGGCGGCGACGCCAAGCACCAATTTCGTCCAGCATGACGAGACGCCGGGGGTACAGAATGGCGGTGCCGATCCGGCCGACAAGGATGTGGCTGGCAGCGCCTTCATCGCCGGCAGCAGCGGCCCGACCGTGGACAGCCTGTTCTCGGGCGTGGTCAGTACCGGCGACCTGGACGTCACGCCCAAGGACACCGGTAATGCGATCGGCTTTGCGCGCAGCGGCGGCTCGCTGCTGACCACCCCGACCGGCAGCTTTGGATCGGATGGCGCAGGGACGGTTCCGCTCAGCTATGCGCTCAGCGTCAGCGACGGTACCTATTCAGGCGTCTCGACGACAGGCGGTACCCAGATCTTCCTCTACAACGGCTCCGGGGCGACCGCTGGTCTGATCCTCGGCAGGGTCGGCAATGAGCTTGCCGGCGGTGATACGGCGAACGCCAATGGCGACATCGCCTTCGCCCTGGCGGTCGACAGCAGCACTGGCGAGGCGTTCATCGCCCAATATCTGTCGCTCAATCATCCGACCGGCGGCGCCTCCTATGACGAAACAATCACCCTGCTTGCGGCAGCGGTGCAGATGAGTGTCACCCGTACCGACGGTGACGGCGACAGCATCGCCGACTCCGACAATAATGTCGGCGACCTGTTCAGGTTTGACGACGACGGGCCGAACGCCAATGGCACAGCAGTGACTGCGAATGTTGACGAGGACGGTGCAATCGTCGTGACGGGCAATCCGGGCGGTCCGGGTGATGATCCTACGTCAGCGAGAAGCGCAACCGGCAGTATCGCCGGGATCTTCGCCGGTGGCAGTGACGGCGTGAAGAGCTATCAGCTTTCCACAGACACAAGCGGCCTCCCGGCGGTCCTGACATCCAAGGGCGGCACTATCGTCTACAATGTCAATACGGTCACCCAGACGCTGACCGGCTATGTCGAGGTCAGCGGCGCGGGTTTCGATCCCCTTGTCGATCGCACAGTCTTCACCCTGGCACTGAGCGGGACCAACAACAGCGATTATACCTTCACCCTCGTAGACCAGCTTGACCACGCGGCGCCGCCCGCCGGAACTGCGTTCGAGAATGAGATCACCCTCAATCTCGGCTCGGTCCTTCAGGTGGTCGATGGCGACAATGACACCGCGACGGCTGCGGCAGAGAAGCTGGTGATCACCGTCGATGACGATTCCCCGATTATCGCGGCCCAGATCATCAGTGGCGTGGTCGATTTCACCAACGGCAGTTCGGTGAGCAGTTCGCTCAACGGCTCGGTGGGCTTCGACGAGAACAACGCAACCAACCAGTCCGCGGCGGGTACCAAGACATACACTTTCACTTCCTACACGGGAGACGCCGATTCGCCATTCTCCGCGGCAATGACGACCCTGTTCCCTGGCATTCACGCCGTGCTCTCGGCTGACGGCACGACGGTCAATTATTATTCGACGGCGGGTACCGCGAATCCCCTTTACCAGATCGTCCTTGGTGATCAGGGCGGTGCCGGTAGCTATACCTTTACCGCGCAGCAGACTGCTCCCAATCTCAGCTTCGACTTTGACTTTGGCAACATGCCCGCGAATCAAAATCTGTTCGGGCTGATCGCCGCCAATGAAGGGAATATAGATACCAAGGGCACGGTGACCAAAGCAGATGACACCCTGCCAGACGGCGGTGTGCTGATCATCGCCCAGGGCGTCAACCTGAAGGCGGACAATAGCTACAGCAACACCAGTCAGACCATCAACACATCCAGCGCCTCGCAGATCAGCGGTGCGACGATCGGTGTGTCCAATCAGGCGTTCGAGGGCGGCACCTTCAATCCCGCGGGCGCCGACACGCGGGGCGATGCCGCTTTCTTCGTCTATGTCGATAATCCTTATGTCAGCTCGACGTCGGGCCTGCCCAATGGGTCCGGAGGGCTGACATCGACGACGGCTGATGATGCGGACAGCATCAAATTCACGGGTCTGCTCGAAGTCAGGACGGCGTCCGTGACGGCGGTGCAAGCACAACTTCAGGGCAATCCCTTCGTCGGCATGAAGATCGAGGCCTTCCATCACACCAACGAGAACCTAGCCCGTCGTATTCATGAGGCTGGACGTGAAGGGGTGGCGGGAGTGGCGTAAGACTTTGTCTTGTTGTAGGAAATTGGATGTCTAGACCAACCTGCAACGAGGCAAAAAATGCCACAGGCCACACCCGCCGGGGGCGACGATAGCGCGCCTCTGATTTCGTTTCCAGCGGTCGCGCGCAAGAAAGTCACGGCCGCCTTTGATGGTGGCCGGTTGACCTCGGACGGCGGGGTTTTGCTACTGGCGCAAGCCGAGCGCGAGATGGGTATCTGCCGGCAGCTCGCCACCTGCATTGCCGATCCGCGCGATCCTTCCCGTGTGACCCACAGGCTCGATGACATTCTGCGAGCGCGGGTTTTGGCTATTGCCTGCGGCTACGAGGATGCCGATGATCTCGACGCCCTGCGCGACGACCCAGGCTTTCGCCTGGCGCTGGGCAAACTGTTGGGTTCAGGCGCAGGCCTGGCGAGCCAGCCGACAATGAGCCGCTGGGAGAATGCGCCGACCACGCGCGAATTGGCGCGGATGCTGGTCGCGATGGTCGGCATCTACTGCGCCAGCTACCCCGAGCCGCCCAAGGCGGTGATACTGGACATCGATGATACGTGTGATGTCGTGCATGGCTACCAACAGCTTTCGTTCTGGAACGGCCATCACGGCGAGCGCTGCTTCCTGCCGATCCACATCTATGACACGGCGACGGGACGGCCGGTCGCCATGCTGCTGCGTACCGGCAAGACGCCGTCAGGCGCGGAGGCTGCGGGGCACATTCGACGGCTTGTCCGGCATATCCGTCGGCATTGGCCGCAAACGCACATCACCATCCGCGGCGATGGGCATTATGGCCGGCCAGAGGTCATGGCCTTCTGCGAGGCGCACGGCATCGACTATGTCTTCGGCCTTCCCACCAATGCCGCGCTGCGCGCCAATACAGACATTGTCGCTGCCGCTGATGCCTGCGCCGTCAAGCGCGCCGAGCAAGACCGGGTTGTCCTGCGCAGCTATGCCGAGATCCGCTATGGGGCGAAAAGCTGGAAATGCCAGCGCCGCGTCGTAACCCGGATCGAAGCCAGCATCATGGGCATGGATATCCGCTATGTCGTCACTTCCCTGGCAGAAGGCTCCGCTGAACACATCTACGACAGCCTCTATTGCGCCCGCGGCCAGGCCGAGAACCTGATCAAACAGCACAAGACACAGCTCAGCAGTGATCGCACTTCGTGCCGATCAGCCAACGCAAATCAGATGCGGCTCATTCTGCACACCGCGGCCTACTGGCTAATGTGGCGCATCCAGCAGGTCATCCCCAAGACCACCGCGCTCGCCACCGCCGAGTTCGCAACCCTGCGCCTGCGGCTTCTCAAGATCGCCGCCCGCGTCATCGAAACCGCCTCCCGCGTCCGGGTCGCCTTCGCTTCGGCCTGTCCCGACGCCGCCGTGTTCCGGACCATCGCCACCGCGCTCAGGGCCACCCAGACATAGCCCGCGCGGCCGCGCCGCCGAACCGCAAAGCCCCGTCCCTCAATCCGAAAGCCTATCAGACACTCGCGCTGAAATAGACGCAGCATGATCGCTTGTCCTGATCATAAGCCCGATGGTGCAAAAGGCCAGTGAGCGGCAGAAGGGAGAGCGTCACGAATAAGGCGGGCTAGCGCTTGACGATAGCCCTACGTCAGAAAATCGGGATTTCGCGCTCAATCCGATCGCCGGGGCGACCAGCGTGCCGATTACGTCGGTACGCGTGTATCAGGTTGACGCGAAAACGGTCGATCCGAACACGCAGTCCGGGTTCAAGGAGACTTTGGTCGAACAATGGGATTATGTGAGCGATGGCGACCCATTGCACCATAGTGTCGACAGCGCGACGACCGGCGTCGTTGCTTCAGCGTTCAATGGCTTGGTGAGCGGCCAGGGCCTGAGTTTCGTGGACCTCACGGGCATGCAGTCCAATATGCGGATCGAGTTCGACACCAAGACGGTCCACGACACGGCGCTGATTACCAATATCCAGGGTGCGTTCGACCTGGGCGCCTATTCGATTTCGCAATCGACGGTCATTCCCGATCAGCAGTTCGATTTTTCTGCCCAAGTCACTGACTATGACCGGGATATTTTCCCCGGCGCTGTCTCGACGACGGTGGATGATTTTTCGGTTGTCGTGAATGGTTCCGGGTTGTTCGACCTGACGGGTATTAGTTCCTTGGACACAGACTCCTTGCCAACGCAACCGACGAGAATAGTGTCCGGATTTACCTCCGGCACGGACAAGCTTGATTTCGCCAGCATCAGCGGTTCGTTCGCGGCTGAGACGGTCACGCACGCCACCAATCTCGCTGCGTTCATCGCCGCGGCGGACACCAAACTCAATGGCAGCGTCGACTTCTATTTCGATTCCTTTGGCGGCAACGGCTATCTCGCCTACGACAATAATGGGGTGGGCATCACCGCGCTCATCCAACTGGTTGGCGTGACGAACATGGTCGGAGCCGACCTTATATGAAGCAGAGATAATAAGGGGTGGCTTGGGCCGCCCCTTATGTCTTTTGGCGATCCTACTGGATCAGCCACCGATCAGTGACGATCCGGAAATATCCGATGGCATCACGCCAAGCAGCGTCACGCTATCGGTGCTGCCGCTGGTCGCGATCGAGATCATCGTGCTGTCGATATGGCCATCGCTATTCGTGTCCAGAGCCGAAACCGTGAATTGCGCGGTGTGGCCGGCATTCCACCACGTCTCTCCATCATAGAGATTGCCCGTCACCATCGACTGGGAATAGCTGCCGAAATCGAACAGCAGGTGATCCCCCTGGGCTTGGTTGAAGTCAGTGACGACGTCATGCCCACTGCCGATATGAAAAACGAAGGTATCTGCTCCGCCGCCACCGGTCAGCGTGTCGTTACCGGCCCCGGCGTCGATATAATCGCTGCCCGAACTGCCCTTGATTATATCATTGCCTGCGGTGGTGGAATTCGCCTTGATCGGTTTGCCCATAGCTCTCGTCCTTGTTTCCGACATTCGGCAGCGCGTGACAAACGAACCAAACCGGTCCGCATGTCGTGCGAACGCAGATTAAATGAACGCAGCTTATTACCCCGCCGCCGCCTTCTTACACATGAAAAAACATGGTGAAAAAGTGGTTATGGACACAATCTGCCGCAGCAAAGTAACGCCCCGCCGGATATTTTCTTAAATGACCGAATTTAATCGCAAATAAAAATCATGCGTCCTTTCTAATTTTGTCAAATGAATTATCAAGTCATTGGATAAGATGGACATTTTTTTGAACAATATTATTAAATACAGGTAACTACTTGTCAAAAAAAGCGTTTTTTTGTTGAAGATCACCGAGGTCGCGCCGTCAGTCGCGGTTGGATGCGCGGGAATGATTGGTTTCAGGCTTGCTACATCGTCGCTGAATTGTCGGCTGGCACGTCGGAGAAAATGGGAGTGCCAACGCTAACGGCAGATATGACCCTGGTTGCGCTCCAGAGCGGGCGAAGCGATAAGTCCCAGCTGATCTGCCCCTTTTCCGAGCACCACCGGTCGAACAGGCGGGACTTGGCCATGGTCAGCAGCAACCAGAGCGGCGTGTTTTCGATGGTCATGCCACGGAAGACCGTTCCGTCCAGATGCGGCGGTCCGCTGATCGACGTCGGTCCCTGAATGTTGAAGAGGAAGGTTTCCGGCTCCGCATATTGGCAATCCCAATAGTTGGGGATCAGTTCGAGGAAGCGGCTGTTATAATAGCAATCCTCGATCTCCGGATAGAATCAGGTGCCGCCACGCGCGAGATAGCCGCGGAACACCGGGTTGAGTCCGATCATGTCCCCGGCCAATGTCACCCCTTAGGGTATGGAGCCGGAGGTCGTGGCGATGACCTCTTCGGCGTCCTGAAATTCTCGGCCATGATCAGCGGCCAGGGGCCATTGTCTCGGACGACCTGAAGCAGGCGGCCTGCCAGAAAGGTTTCACTGTCGCGTTCACGACCGCCGCAGCACTGGTGAACCAGTTGACGGAAGCCAGGGACGAAAAGCGGCTGCTCAAGACGCAGCGCGACCTGGCGGCTGTGAAGCTGCTCATCGTCGACGAACTGAACGGGGGCGGAGCTATCGTTCGAGACCTTCTCGCAGAGCTACGAGCGATCGTCACGTCCAACCTCCCGTTCGAGGACTGGACACAGGTTCTGGGGTCTGAACGGTTCACCGGCGCGCCGCTCGATCGGCTCACCCATCATGTCAGCATCCTCACCATGAATGGTGATAGCTTCCGCCTTAAGAAGTCCGCCCGCCGCGCGGCTGGGACAGAGTAAAAATAGGCCACCCACGCCGCCTCCGGCTCCCCCGGGAAACGCCAAATATGCAAAGGCCCCCAATCGGGGCCCTTTGCATATCAGCGCGCACTCTCAATGGCCTGTTTTTACTCTGCCACGCTGGCCTAAAATCCGACCGCCGTTGACAGCTAGATCGGCTTTTGATCCGGCATGCCTTCTGTCGGAGCGTCAGCGCTGGCCGCTCATATACGGGTGAAGCTGGCCATAGAGCGCACACCTCGCCAGAGCGTGGGAGTTCGTCAGGATCCGGTGGCATATGCCTCCCGACAATCACCTGCCGGTCACACCATTCGCCTGGGACCAAGGGAAGGCGCTCACCCGTGCCGGGATTGCCAACCCAGAGTATTTCCGGCGGCAGGAGCCTACAGAATTCGCGATGCAGCCATGCCGCATATTCCCCCGTCCGGCCAGAGGTCCAGATCGCGCCCCTCGTCGATCAGGCGCTGGACATGAATATGGGCCAACGCCTCTTGCTGGAGTTCTCGCTTTCGCGGCTCGACGGAGAAATCATTGGCAAGGGCGCGGTCGATGCCGCGCGGATGGGTGTCGTGCCCTTCGACGAGGTTAGAATAATAGCAGTTCATGGAGCGGACGTGCGTCCCCACCGCTTCCTGTAAGATGGGGTGAATGCGACCGACCAGTCTGTTAGCTTCGGCGATCAGCGTCACTGCGCCATCCTCAAGGCCGCGAGCGGCCTCTTCCGGCACCATGGGCTCCATCGTGAATACATTCATGCCGGTTACTGTGCCGGTTTAAAAGCTAGAATTATCGAGCTTTGTGGTTCCTTGCGGGATTTTCTGTGCCGGTTTGATCGCGGGGAATGGCCTGCGAGTTGCAATGCCTTCGTGGAGACCGGCCCGGCGGGAATCGACCCGAAGGCCGACCGGCAGCTTTTTCAATGTCCGCCCAGCTTGTGGATCAGCATGCAAAAAGGGCTGATCAGCGCTCATGCGCGGGTGCGACAACAGGCCGGACATGCGACAGCAACGGCACGATGTTTGGATCGCTCGTCTCGTCGCTGATCCATTTGCACATGCGGCGCAGAGGTTCCATGCCGTCATGCGGCCCGGCCATCGCCGCCTTGCACGCATAGCCGAGCGAGACGATCCGCTGCGCACCATTGAACACCAGCCGGTCGCGGAGGCTGGCCTTGAGCCGGTCGGGATAAACGCCGATCGTCTGCGTATAGGCGGTGACGGAGCGGATCGGCACGTCGAGATCATCGACCGGGACCAGATTGACCACGCGATTGTTGAGCAGCGGGGCGAAATCGACCGGCTCGTCCATCTGGGAGATGATCACGGCCCCTTCTTCCCCGCCGCCGATGATGCGGTGGTCGTTGCTCACCATTTTGAGGCTCTGCATTTCCTCCAGCAGCTCCGCATCGATCGCGCCCGGACCGCTGCACGTCCTCGGCAGATTCTGGATCGCATCGAACAGCAGCTCTCCGAAGCGGTTGGCTTTTGCCAGGCCGTCGTCGCTCGTACCGCTTTCCAGATAGATGACCCGCGCGCTGGCGCAGGCCTGCTGGTTGAAATAGGCGACGTCCAGCGCGGCCCGTTCCGCGACTTTGGCCATGGTCGCCTCATCCTCGAACGCCGCCGCGCCGATGATCGATGAGGACAGCTTGGGGTCCATCGTGATCAGGTCGATCCCCGGCTGGATATAGCGGGAAATATGGGTGATCGAGGCTTGGCCGCCCCAAGCGATGATCTTCTCGATCCGGGTGGGATTGTAGAGATGGGATTCGATGCTTTCATCGCCGCCCTTCCAATAGGCGATCGTCAGATGTCTGGTCACCGGATGGTCCGGCGCCATGCGGATCATCGTCCGGCCGATTGCCGCAGCGGTGATCGGGTCATTGGACGGCGTCTTGAAAATCGCGTCGCTGCGGGTGATGGCGTTGCGGATCACACCCAGCGCGGAGGGCATGGGCACATTGCCGGCCAGTACATGGGCAGTGCGCGCGCCGAAAGCACGGATGTTGCAGACGCAGCCGCTCGCCATCTTCCGTTCGACCCAACCGTCCAGATAGCGGAGGCCGATGGCATTTTCCGCCAGCTCGCGCACGAAGGGCTTGGCAAACAGGCTGCCCAGCGTGCTGTAGAGATGATGGACGATGCCCGCCGAAAGCCCGGACGATTGCGCCGAAAGCTCGAAGGCTTCCTGAAGATAGGGGTTCCTGTCCAGCACCAGTTCCTCGCCCAGCGCGGCGAGATAGTCGAATATCTCCTCGGATTTCAGCGCATGGATGTCCGCCAGCGCGGCGGGATCATCGAGCGTCAGCGCGTCCAGATGTTGCCGGACGTCGGGCGTGGTGAAGGCGAGGCCGTTGCGCCGCCCGCCAAATTCCAGATCGGCATCCTCAATGATGCGGCCGCGGATGATCAGCGGAACATGAGTGATCATGGGATATTGGTCCTTTGGTCAATGGTCAGCCCGCAATGGTGGCCATGAAGTCGAGCGCCTTGTCGGCGATGCCGGGCGCCCCCGCGCAGGTGATCTTGTCGTCGCCGCCGCGCAATTCGCTGTAGCGGCGGATCTCACCCTGGATGAACGCGCCCTTGCGGCCGCAATCGCAGGGGCTGAGGCCGCCATGGTTCAGTGTGACCTCGTCACCGGTCAGGAAGCCGCCCCAGCGCGTCTGGGTGCCCAGATCGATGATCCCCAGACGTCCCGTATGCGTGCCCGCGCGCGGCAGTGGCTGACCGCTATCCGGATCGAGCAGATAGGGGATCAGGTTCGGCACGATATGATAATGGCCCGCTGGGCACATGCGCGTGATCGCGGAAACCCCCTCCGTCATGCCATAGCCCGGCCGGGGGAAGGGCACGCCGGTAAAGCGCGTCACCTGTTCCCGATAATCCGCTGGCAGCGACTGGCCCTTTGTGCCCCCGGCGATGAAGAACAGGCTGTCACGGGCGAACAGCCCCTCCAGCTTGCGCTCCAACCCCTTGACGGCTGTATCGACCACCGGCGGCAAGACCCCGTTCAGCACGACGCGCTGGCCGCGAAACTCATCGGCGCAGCGCTCGAAGAAGCGATCGAGATGCCGGGGTGCTTCCGCCTGTTCACGCAGGAATTGCTCGCGCCGGTCGATCAGGCCCGGTGCGAGCTGTTTCTGCCCCAGCGTGCCCTTGGCCCGCGCGCCCTCCAGCCGGCCGGCGAGCGAGGCGACGTCGGCGCTGATCCGGCCGGGATTGAGGCAGAGGACCCGGCTTGCGTCCCCGCCGTAAAAATGCTCGATGATCGCATCGACAGAGCGGGGGAAGCTTTGCGAGCCATGGCGATAGCCGAAGGCGATGAGGGGCAGCGTGCCCAGACCTTCGACCCCGGCATCGGGTTCATCGCCAAAGCCCTCGAACGACCGCCTTATGCCGATGACGGAGGATCGGGTTTCGACCGTTGCCATGGGCACGAAGGACAGCTTGCCGGTCGTGCCGGATGAATGGCGCATGCGGATGTCGGTCTGGGCATCGAGCAGGTCGATCCAGTCGTCGATCGATCGGCAGGCGCTGCTGTCGACATGGTCAAGGTCGATGGCGGTCAGCGTTCCGACCCAGCGGGTCATCTGATCATAGCGGTTCTTCTCGATCGCGGAGGCTGGATAGCTTTTATACATGGTGTGCGGGAACAACAGCAGCGCGCCATCTTCCAGACTGGTGATTTCGCTCAGTCCCTGTTCCTCGGCAAAGCGTTGCAGCACCTGAACATGCGGCAGCAGGTCGTTGAAGCGCTTCTTCAGTCCCGCCAGCTGGATCGCCTCCAGTTCGTCGCGGTCGAAGGAAAATTTCTCCGTGATCGTGAGTTCGATCAACCTGTGGGGTTCGGCCTTGAGCCTGTCATGATCGACGCTGGCCGATCCCTGAACCGCTGCTGTCGCCATCCTCTCGCCTCCTGATGTTGTGGGGCGCACAGTAAGGGCGGCGGAAGGGTGTGAGCCAGTGATGGTTTGTCATTCCGATCATGCAGCGGATTCATAGTAATTCAGATGATCATTAACTAGCTTGCTATATCCTTTTGCGTGAGGCAGGTTTCCGGCGAACAAGGCATCGCACCGGCAAGATCGACGGGCCAGCCAATGGGACGAGGTTCAGGACATGACGGGATCGGCATCTCGATCAACGGCCGTGCGCGACGTCAATCTTTCCGGCCTGGACCTCAATCTGCTGGTCGTTTTCGACATGATCCTGATCGAACAGAGCGTGTCGCGCGCCGCCGAGCGGCTGCATCTGACCCAGTCGGCGGTCAGCCATGCGCTGTCCCGGTTGCGGTTATTGCTGCACGATCCGCTGTTCGTGCGAACGCCGCAGGGCATGCAGCCGACTGCGCATGCCGAGGCTCTGGCGGGGCCGGTGGCTGCTGTCCTTCGGGACATTCGGACCTTGCTGGTCCCCAGCGCGCAATTCGATCCGGCGACTTCCACCCAGCGCTTCACACTGGGCATGACCGACTATGTCGCGGCGGTGGTGATGCCTGCCCTGGCGCGTCGGATGACAGCGGGTGCGCCGCATGTTCGACTGGTGGTGCAGCCATCGAACGCCCGCAGCTGCGGACAGATGATCGAAAATGGCGGGATCGATCTTTATGTGGGCAGCGAACCGCCCCATCCGCCTAATTTTCTGGCGTCCTCCCCGCTGTACGCCGACGAGGCGGTCTGTGTGGCACGCGCGGGACATCCGGCCCTCTCTGGTGGACTGTCGCGCGACGATTTCCTGCACTGCGCGCATCTCCACATCTCGCCCTTCGGCGCGTTGGGGGCGATAGATCAGGCGCTGGCAAGCCAGCGCGTGACACGACGCATTGCCATGACGATAGGCGATTTTCTGGTCGCTCCCTCGATCATCGAACAGAGTGATCTGATCGCGGTCTTACCCCGGCGGATCGCCGAACCGATGTTGGCGCGTTACGCGCTGGCGATGACCGAATCCCCGTTCGATTTCGGCGCCTTTCCGATCAGGCAGACCTGGCATCGGCGCTTCGACAAGGACCCGGGGCTGAACTGGCTGAAAAGCGAAATAGAAGCGGCGTGCAGCCGATAGGCGCTCAAGCGCGGAAGGAGATGTATGGCAAGCTCAGGATCGGTAGCGGACAAGCTCTTCAGCGCCGATATGGCGCCGGCCCAGACCGGAGGCTATGCTTGGTTCGTCGCTGGCATGTTGTCGATCGCCTATCTGCTGTCGATCCTCGACCGCTATCTGCTGAGCGTGCTGATGGAGGATGTGAAGCGCGGGCTGATGCTCAGCGATACCCAGTTGGGCATGCTTCAGGGACCAGCGTTCGTGATGATGTTCCTGATCGCCAGCGTTCCGTTCGGGCGGCTGGCCGATATCGCCAATCGCAAGCTGACGGTGACGGGCGGCCTTGTCTGCTGGAGCCTGGCGACGATAGGGTGTGGCCTTTCCCGCAGTTTCGCGGAATTGATGGCCGCCCGGTTGATGGTTGGCTTGGGCGAGGCGGCGCTGATTCCCTGCGCCATGTCGATGATCACGGCCTGTTTCTCGCGCGACAGGCTCAGCCGGGGTGTTTCGATCTTTTCGATGGGTGGGTCCTTTGGCCGAGCTGTGGCTTTCGGCGGCGGGGGTATGCTGCTGGCCTGGTTTGTCGCGAATGGAGGGTTGAGGGTCGCGGGTGTCCGCACGCTTGATCCGTGGAATTCGGTATTCATGACCGCAGGTTTGGCTGGCCTTGGCTTTTCGTTGCTGTTCCTGCTCTTGGTTCGAGAGCCGCCGCGCATGGCTCCGACAGGGCCGCGCGCGGGCATCGCCAGCGGGTTCGTCCATGTCTGGCGTCATCGCTGGGCCTATGCGGCGCTGTTCATCCCGTTTGGCATGACGACGGGGATGACCGCCGCGATCGCCGCTTGGTCGGTCAGCTTCTATGTCCGGGATCATGGACTGGATGTCACCGCTGCGAGCGGTCTTGTCGGCCTGACGGGCTTGCTGGCCGGACCTGTCGGCCATCTGTTCGGCGGTTGGCTGAATGATGACCTCGGCCGACGCCATATTGCCGGCGCCCAGCCGCTGATCCTGGCCGGAGTGATGCTGGCGGCGGTCCTGTTCGCCAGCCTGTTCGCGCTGGCTCCATCGCTGGTCGTCGCTGCTGTCGCTTATGGCTTGGCCTATTTCAGCCTTTGCGCCGCTGGCCCTACGGCCTTTGGCGGCGTGCAATTGCCGACGCCAGCCGACCGCCGGGGCGTCGTGTCGGCAATTTTCCTGATCACCTATAATGCGCTGGGCTTCGGCCTCGGTCCGCTCATCGTAGGCCTGATCGGCGACAGGATCGTGAAAGACCCGAACCAGTTGGGTCTGTCCATCACCCTCACGCTGCTGATGCTGATCGCGATCGGCCTGCCTTTCGCGCTGCTCGGCCGCCATGCCTTTGCTCGCGCCGTTGCCGAGCAGGAAGCAATGGTCTCACAAATGCCGCGATGAACGGTCGAGATGGAATTTCATCTGCCGTCGGGCGCCCGCCGCGTCGCCCTCGCAAATCGATCCGATGATCTTTTCATAGTCCTGTAAATAGTCCGAAGTGGGCTGGGCATCCAATTCCGATAAAATCTGATGGATGATCCCTGAGACGAAAATCATCACATTATTGCCTGAGCTTTCGATGATGGCTTGAAACAGCGCAGCTGAGTTGTGCGTCTCATGGGCAGCCTGGATGTGTGCCTCATTCTTCGCCGCCATCCCGGCCGCGCGAATCTCCAGCGCATAGCGGATTTCAAAGACATGCTCGCGCGTGATCGGGAGCGTCATGAGGAAACGGACCGCAGCGGCAGAGGCAGGGCCGGGATCAGGCAGCGCGACACGCAGACCCCCACCTTTGCCCCGCCGGGTTTCGACGACAGAATGCGCTTCCAACATGCGTATGGCTTCGCGCAGCACGGAGCGACTCACGCCAAATTGCAGGAGGAGTGCGGATTCCGAACCCATGGAATCGCCGGGTTGCAGGCCGAGTTCCGCAATCTGCCGACTGATCTTGAAAGCGATCCATCGCGGCAATTTGCGGTCGCCGCGGGCATCGTCCGTCGCGATCCGGCTCATCGTGGCGATTTGCGACCGCTCGACCGCACGATATTGGTTGAGGAAATCCTGCCGCAGCGCAGTCAACGCCGTGAAGCTGTCGCAGGATAGGATGCCATCAATGATGGCACGCTTGGTTCCTCGCGACTGGTGGAGATGGTGCGCGAGATTTTCCGGCTGATGGAGTCGAGCGACACTCAAACCCGACAGGGAAAGCTGAAATGCATCGATCAACGTCATCAGTATCGGGTTGCGTGACAATTTTGCGATCAGCGCCCAAAATTGTCTGAATTTCGTGGATTCTTCCACAACATCGCCAAAAGGCGCCGCGAAATTCTCCCGGAACGCGGCGATCTGATCGGTGCCTTCCTCATCCAGATGCAGGATGGCCAGTTCGACGGCTTTGGCTTCCAAAAGCTGCCAGACCTCGATCAGGTCGTGGATGCGGACATCGGACACTTCCAGAAAGGCAGCCAACTCCCCGACATTGGCTTCATAGGCCGGGGCCGTGACGAGCAGCCCCCCGCCTTTGCCCGCCTTCATGGTGCCGATACCATGCAGCTCGATCAGGCCGAGCGCCTCGCGCAGCACGGCACGACTGACGCTAAAATTGCGGATCAGTTCAGCCTCGGTGGCGATGATTTCCCCAACCGGCCAGCCAGCCTTCGCAATCTGTTCGCTGATTGATCGCGCAATCTGAGCGCTGAGCTTCCCCATGCTGCGACCATGCCGCGAGATGGACCGATCGTCAATCGGTCGAACGAGTCGGAAGCGACTCTATATGCTTTAATAGTGTGCTGTTTAAAGCCTAGACGGTACAGCCCTGCCGGACGGAAATTGGAAATAATCATATAAAACAATATATTAATTAATTCGGAGGCGTCGCGCCCAGCCTATTGCGTATAATGGTATGCTTGTATATTATGCACATGCTGAGAATCGGACCATGCTCAGGACATCATGATGGCCGGTAACAGGAGGGGATAAATGCCGAGATATTTCGGATGCCTACGCGCGCGCCAAATGGCTGGATGCGCCATTTTTGCTTTTGCCATTCACGCCCATGCCGCATCCGCCCAGGAGGGGCCGAAGACGAGCGTGACTGAAGGCCGTGACGGCAGCATTGCCGATATTGTGGTTACGGCCAACCGCCGCGAAGAACGGTTGCAGGATGTCCCCGCGTCGGTCACCGCCGTATCGGCCGATCTGGTCGCGGCGCGCGGCCTGTCGGACCTCAAGGCTCTGAACGAAGCCGTGCCCAGTCTGGTTCTCGTGCGCAGTGCGACATCCAATACGCCTTTTTTGCGAGGGATCGGCGCCGCTGCGGCGTCTCCGTCGAATGAACCGTCCGTCGCGACCTATGTGGATAATGTCTATATTCCAAGCAATGTCGCAACAGTGTTCGACTTCAACAATATTGAGCGGATCGAAGTCTTGCGAGGTCCGCAAGGGACCTTGTTCGGCCGAAATGCCGTAGGTGGCGTGCTGCATGTCATAACCCGTGATCCGACCGCGACACCGGCGATGGATATGGATCTGACCTATGCCAATTACGATACCGTCGTCGCCAATGCCTATGCTTCGGGCGGGATAAGCGACAATCTGTCGGTCAATTTTGCCGGCCATATTGCGGACCGCAATAAAGGCTGGGGCCGCAATATCGCGACGGGCAAGGAGGTCTATACCTATTCGGACATCTCGGCGCGGGCGAAGCTGCTATGGACGCCGGGTCCGGACACCCGGATATTGCTGGCCGCTGACATTGACAGGTTCAACGGCGATCAAGGCGTCCTGAGAACAGCCGTTCCCGGAACCGTGACAGCAGGCGCTACGGCCAATGCTGGCTTCTATAATGTCAACAACAACGTCGATGCCCGGAACAAGGTCGACGCCCAGGGCGGAAGTCTCCGCGTGGATCAGGATTTCGGCGGTCTGAATATCACAAGCATCACCTCCTATCGTTCGGTCCGGCAGGACGTCCTTTATGATCTCGATGCGTCCGTGGTGCCGCGCACAGCTGTCACTCTGGCAACGGAAGTCGATACTTTCTCTCAGGAATTGCAGTTGAAGTCAGCGCCGAAAGCACCGGTGCGATGGATTTTGGGTGCCTTCTACTTCAACGACAAGACCGGCTATGCGCCTCAGGGCGTTCTGATCGGAACGACGACGCAGCAATATGTCAATTCGCGGCAAAGCACCCAGTCCTTTGCTCTGTACGGTCAGGCCACCTTCGAGCTGTTCGACCGCACCAGCCTGACGGCGGGACTTCGCTACACGGCGGACAAGCGGAAGATCGAGGGACGCACGACCGTCAACGGCATCCAGACCCTGTCCGCCAAGGGCGACACCGATTTCAACAAGATGACATGGCGTCTTTCGCTGGATCATCGCTTCACCAATGATGTGATGGCCTATGTCTCCTATAATCGCGGGTTCAAGAGCGGCGTGTACGACGTCACCAGCTATTTCAATCCAGCCGTCGCTCCCGAGATATTGGATGCCTATGAAGTCGGATTGAAGACCGACTGGTTCGACCGACATTTGCGCGTCAATATTTCAGCTTTCCATTATGATTATTCCGATATCCAGGTCACGCAAATATTGGGCACGACGGCCATCACGGTGAACGCCGCCAAGGCAAGGGTCAATGGCGCCGAACTGGAAGTGACCGCCATGCCGGTGGAGGGGCTCAGTTTGACCGGCGGCCTGTCGCTTCTGGACGCCAAATATAAGGATTTCCGCAATGGTCCGCATTTCTCCCCCAATGGGGCGGCGGCGACCTGTGCGATCATCGATTATCCCGCCAATGCGCCCGGCGGGCAGACGCAAGTGGCGGGCGGATGCGATTTTTCCGGCAACCGGATGATCTTTTCGCCGCCGATGACCGTCAATGTGGCGGCCAACTACACGCTGAATCTGGCGAACGGCAGCGATCTGCTGTTCAATCTCAGCTATTTCCATACCGCTCGCTTCTATTTCGAACCGGATCATTCGATTGCGCAAAATCCCTATGGGCTGCTCAGCGCGTCGCTCGGCTGGCGGTCGGCGGACCAGCGGCTTGGCTTGCGTCTGTGGGGCAAGAATCTGACGAACGAGCAGTATTTTGCCGGGGCGAACAGCACCTCGGCCGGACGCCTCTATAGTGCGGCGGAACCGCGTACCTATGGCTTCACCCTGTCCTATCATTTCGACTGATCCGCATCTTACGGGAGACATTATCTATGCTGGCCATGCAGGAGCGCCCTGTTTTTACGCCGGAACATGAGCAATTCCGGCAGACGGTCCGCCGCTTCTTCCGAACCGAAGTCGATCCCCATTATAAACAGTGGGAACGTGACGGCATTTATGACCGCGATATTTTCCGCAAGGCGGGCGAATATGGGATTTTGCAGGCGGGGATACCGACTGAATATGGCGGTATGGGCGGCGACTTCCTGCATCATGCGATCTTGCATGAAGAGGCCGGCTATTCGCTGGGCGGCATCAGCATGGGCGGAGGGCTGAGCACCGACAGTTCCAGCTATCTCATCTATGCGGGCGGCACGGAAGCCCAGAAAAAGGCGTGGTTGCCGCGCTATGCATCCGGCGATGTGATCGCGGAGGCCTGTTTCACCGAGGCGCAGGCGGGCAGCGACCTGCGTGCGATCCGCACCGTCGCCCGGCGGGATGGCGGTGACTATGTCATCAACGGCGCGAAACTATGGGTGACCAACGGCGTCCACTGCAATTTGCTGCCGACCTACGCGCTAATCGATGAGGGCAGCGGCAAGCCGGGCGCGGGCATATTCCTGATCGACGCCAGCATGCCCGGTGTGAATAAGAGCAAGCCGATCGAAACCATCCACAGAGGCTGCGGCGCGGAGATCGAGTTGTTTCTGGAAGATGTGCGCGTTCCCGCTGACCGGCTGGTCGGAGAAGGGGATTCGGCGGCTCTGCCCAATGTCCTCAAGGTCATCACCGACATGCGGGTGGCGCAGGCGTGCCGCTTTCTGGCGGGTGCCGAACTCGCCTTCGACCTGACCGTCGATTATGTGCGCAACCGCAAGGCTTTCGGTCAGAGCATCTTCGACTTTCAGGCCACGCAGCACGCGCTGGCCGAGATGAAGACCGGAATTGCAACGCTGCGACCCTTTGTCGATCAATGTCTGGACAAGATACAGCTGGGCACGCTGGCCCCGGCGGAGTCGGCCATGGCAAAGCTCGCGGCATCGGAACTGGAGTTCAGCGTCGCGGACCGGTGCCTGCAACTGCATGGCGGCATGGGTCTGGCGGTGGAAACGCCGATTTCGGGAATCTTCACTACCTCTCGTATTCACCGCATCTTCCTGGGAACGTCGGAAATTCAGAAAAATGCGATTGCAAAGTCGATCTGATCAGCGATGGGGGAGGTGAGGGATGAATGAAGCCGGGTCATATCTGAAAGGATTGAAAGTCCTCGATCTGGGATCGGGCATGGCCGCTGCCCTGGTGGCCAAGTTCCTGGCCGATGCCGGTGCCGAAGTCTGGCGCGTTCCGCCGGTGGGCGACGTCGCTTATGAGGCGCTCTATCCCGCCTACCGGACTTGGCATGCAGGTGGCCACTTATGCGGGATGGATGACAGGGAAACGCTTCTGGCGAGCGCCGATCTGTGCCTCATCGGGGGAGAGGATCATCCCGACGTGACGCCCTTCACGGTCGATGCTTCGTCCCATCCGCGTCTCATCACCATCCGCATCGATGGCAATCCACCGGATATGGAAGGCGCGGGCCGCCCGTCGAGCGAATTTCTGGCGCAGGCGCTTTCTGGGCTGGCCTTCGAACATTATCCGGATCGGCCGCTTGCCATGGCCTTTGCGCCGGCGAATATCGGTGCAGCCTTTCAGGCGCTGCTCGGCGGGCTTGCGGCGCTGATCGAGCGGGAGAGCAGTGGCTTGGGGCAGGTCGTGCGGACGTCCCTGCTGGAAGGCGCGATCAGCTGGCTGCCGATGTTCTGGATGGACATAGAGAAGCCGACACCGGCGGCCGCCTTCATCACGCCCAAGGATGCGATGCCGCTGATCTTCCAATGTGCGGACGGGCAATTCCTCCATCTGGTGATCGGCGCTGCGGGGTCGAAATATAAGCTCTATCGCCTGCTGGGCATTGATGATCCGACGGTATTGCCCGGAGACAGCGGCATGCCCCGGCCGGGCGGTGATCCGCGTAATTTCTATGGGGATATCGACCTGATCGCGTCCCGTTGCGCCTTGTGGCAGCGGGATGCGCTGTTGCAGGCGCTATGGGCGGAGGGCTTGCCAGCCGAGCCGGTTCTGGCGCCCGGCGCGTGCTGGGACGATCCGCAGATCATCCGCAACGGGGTGATCGTCCGCCATGCCGAAGGGGTCGACTCTGTAGGCTTGCCCATGCGCGCCACCCGAACAGCCGCAGGCAAGCCGCGCCCTTTGCCCGTTGGGCAGCGCCCGCTCGAAGGCATCAGAGTGGTCGACTTCGGCGCCTATGTTGCTGGGCCGCTGGCTTCGCAACTGTTGACGGGTCTGGGCGCGGATGTGGTGAAGGTCGAGCCGCCGAGCGGCGATCCCAGCCGTGGATTGATCCGCGGCTATATCGCCTCCAACCGGGGCAAGCGCGGCATCGCGCTGGACCTGAAAGACCGCGAAGGGCTGAACACCGCGCAGTCGCTCGCGGTCGACGCCCATATCGTCACCAGCAATTTCCGTTCCGGCGTCTCGCATCGGCTGGGCATCGATGCCGAGACACTGGCATCCTTGCAACCCGACCTCATCATATTGGAGAGCCCGGCCTATGGATCGGACGGCCCCAGCGCACAGCGTGCCGGGTTCGACATGGTGATGCAGGCGGTGACAGGGTTGGAGCAGCGCGCGGGGATCGAAATCCGGCGCGGAGCAAAGCTGCGGCAGCCACTATGGAACCGGCTGTCGATGGTCGATTTCGCGGCGGGCACGCTGGGCGCGATCGGCCTGCTCTGCGCCCTGTACGCGCGGCGGCGGGATGGTGGGGGAAGCCGGATGGAAATGCCGCTGATCAATGCCGGGCTTTTCCTGCTGTCGGAACTCATCCGTCTGCCTGATGGGCAATTTGCAGGCGCTGACCCGATCAACGACAGCGGAACGGCGATCCATCCGCGGGAGGGCTTCTATCCTGCCCGCGACGGTTGGATTGCGCTATCGGCGCGTGGGGAAAAGGTCCGGCACGCCCTGTCGGCGATGACAGGTCTTGCCGAACCCACGCAGGCTGCCATCGGCGCGATGTTGGCGCCGCTGTCCATGGCGGACGCGATTGCGATGCTTCGGGACGCCGGGATCGGGGCGGAAATCTGCGTGCGGGATGGGGAGGCCCGTATGCTGGGCAATGAGGCGTTGGCGGCGCGGGGCATGGTGCGGATTTCGGATCATCCCGTCATGGGCCGGATGAAGGATCTGGGACCATGCTTCAGCCTGTCCCGTTCGCCCTTGGGCAACTATGTCCCTTTGCATGGCGTGGGCGAACATGATGCCGAGATTTTGGCTGAACAGGCTGCGCGTCGTGCCTCGGTCTTATAAAGTACGCTAGCATATTTTCATGAGGGGCTGTAGGCAAGGTCAGGGCCGGGGGGAGGAAAGGGTTTGACCATGGACATAAGCCGCCGTGAATTTCGGACCCCGGACGGGCTGACGCTGATCGCAGATGTTGGCGGTCCCGAGGAGGCGCCGACCATTGCCTTGCTGCATGGCGGCGGACAGACGCGCCATAGCTGGGCAGGGGCGATGCGCCGGTTGATCGGCGAGGGCTATCGTGTGATCAATTTCGACGCGCGTGGGCATGGCGACAGCAGCTGGTCGGACAGTGGCGATTATTCGCTCGGCGCGCGCGGGGCGGATTTGCAGTTCGTGCTGGGCGATGCGCGGCCGGTCGCGCTGGTGGGCGCTTCGATGGGCGGCATGACCAGCTTCCATGCGGTGGGCAACGGGCTGCTTCCGCAGGTGACCGCGCTGGTGCTGGTCGACATCGTATTGCGGCCAGCGCCGGGCGGGGTGGAGAAAATCCAACGCTTCATGCGCGCCCATGATGATGGCTTTGCCAATCTGGAGGAAGCCTTTGCCGCTGTGGCTGCCTATAATCCCGAGCGCAAGACGCGGCGCGACCCGTCGGGGCTGATGAAGAATCTGCGCGCCCGCGAGGATGGCCGGCTTTATTGGCATTGGGACCCGCGCATGATGGCCGTTCGGCCGACAGCGGAGCCGCCCGGCTGGACCGAGCAATTGCTGGCAGCGGCAAGCCATGTCCATATTCCCACCCTGTTGGTGCGCGGCGGGCGCAGCGACATTGTCGATGATGCCGGGGTGGCCGAACTGGTGCGGCTGGTGCCGCAGACGGAGGTGCATGGCGTGCCCGAGGCAGGCCATATGGTCGCGGGCGACCGCAATGATGCCTTCAACGACAGCGTGGTGGATTTTTTGCGGCGCATCCGCTTCGGTCAGGACGGGGCCGACGCATCCATTTGACGGATATGCATTATTATATTGATTGTCAGCATATCATAATCTAGCAAACTAAAAAATTGTTTCTGGGAGGATGGGCTGATGTCGGTGAAACTGCGTCATTTTCTGGCTGTGCTGACGGCAGGTTCCGCTATCGTAACGACAATGCCGGCAAGGGCGCAAGCGTCCGATGCGCAGGCGCCGGAGCAGGGCGCGATCGGCGATATCGTCGTCACGGCGCAGCGGCGTTCGGAATCCTTGCAGAAAGTGCCGATCGCCATCGCGGCGATCACCGCTGACGGTCTGGTGAAGGCGGGGATCGAGGGCACGACGCAACTCGCCAATGTGACGCCCGGCCTGACGCTTGGCGGGGAGCGTAGCACCATCGCCCCCTATCTGCGCGGCGTGGGCTCGAAAAACTCCGCACCCGGCGATGAATCCGGCGTCGCCACTTATGTCGACGGCGTCTATATCGCAGCGCTCTCCGGCGTGAATCTGATCTTCAACAATATCGAGCGGATCGAGGTGTTGAAGGGGCCGCAGGGCACGCTGTTCGGTCGCAACGCGACCGGTGGTCTCATCCAGATCATCACCAAGAAGCCATCTCACGACGCCATGCTGGATGGCGAGATTGGCTATGCCAATTACGACACCTATTCCGCCAAGGTCTATGGCACCGCGGGCCTCAGTGACAGGATCGCGGTCGATCTGGCGGCGGTCTATGTCAACCAGAATAAGGGCTATGGTCGCAACAGCGGATCGACGCCGGGCGTTGCGGGTGAGCAGGTGAACCGGAAGGAAGAATGGGGCGTGCGCGGCTCGCTGTTGTTCGAGCCGAGCGATACGCTGAACTTTCGCCTGACCGGCGACTATACGCATCGCGATTCCGACATTGGCAATGTGCGCATCATCTATCCCGGCACGCGCACCACCGGCGGCTATAGTTTCGACGGCAATGACTATGGAACGATCAGCAATCTGACCTCCTTCGGCACGTTCAAGCAATGGGGCGTGTCGCTGGTGGGCGAGTGGCAGGTCGGCGATGCGACGCTGAAAAGCACGACCGCCTACAGGGATTATCAAAATGACAGCCGTTACGATCAGGATGCCTCGCCCTTATCGCTAGTCGACGCGATCCTCAATGAATCGACCCGATCTTTCCAGCAGGAACTGGTGTTGATCGGCACGACTGGGCGGTTGGAATATACGGCGGGGCTGTTCTATTTCCATTCCAAGGCGGCGTTCGAACCGCTGGCGGTACGCAGCGCCACGGCCGCGCTCAACAGTGCCATTTATGACGATGTCACGACCGACAGCTATGCCGCTTTCGTGCAGGGCACCTACAGGCTGACCGACAGCACGCGGCTGACGGCGGGCGTCCGCTATACCCGTGACGAACGCACGCTGGATGGCGAGACGATCGCGCTGGCCGGGCATCCGCTGGGCGCGGGGACGGTCATCAACACGACGGACGACAACCCGACACGGCCGGTCAGTGCGGCCTTTCCGGACGGGGCCTTTTCCAACAATGTGGCTTTTAAGAAGTTGACCTGGCGGCTGGCGATCGACCATCAGCTGAGCCGCGATGTGCTGCTCTATGCCTCCTACAGTCGGGGGTTCAAGAGCGGCATCTTCAACCTAGGTGGTCCCTATTTCCCGCCTGCCCGGCCGGAAACGATCGATGCGTTCGAAGCCGGGTTCAAATCCGACCTGCTGGGCCGGACATTGCGGCTCAACATGTCGGGCTTCTATTATGATTATAAGGATTTGCAGCTCAACCGCCTGATCGCCGGGGCGAGCTTCATCTACAATGCAGCGCAGGCGCGCATCTACGGTCTGGATGCGGAGGCGATCATCGCCCCGCCGGTGCAGACCGGCGACCTGCAATTCCGCATGGGCCTGTCGCTGCTCGACAGCGAATATAGCGAGTTCAAAAATGCGCGCATCTATACGCCGCGCACCGTTGCGCCCTTCGGCAATGTGGAAACCATCACCGACGCCTCGGGCAATCAACTGGTCAACGCGCCGCCGGTCACGATCAATCTGGGCGTCGATTATGAACGGCCGGTGGGTGGCTTGCAGGCCGGGTTCAGCGCCAATTATCTGTTCAACGGCGGCTTTTACTGGGACCCGGGCAATCGCAAGGATGTGAAGCAGGATGCCTATGGCGTGCTCAACATGCGCCTCAGCCTGTCCGCGCCCGATGAGCGATGGAGGCTGGCGCTGTTCATGAACAATGTGACGGATGAGCGCTATTTCCAGAATGTGACCGTCTCGGGGATCGGCGACAATGCCTTTTACGCGCCGCCGCGGACCTATGGCGTGACGCTGGGGTTCAAGCTGGGCGGACGATGATGAGGCTCGTTGAGAACAGCATTGCTTTTTTAGTAAGCATATTTATCATATGCCCGTCAGAGTCGACCACAAGCATGGCGGCTGGCGGACGATCTTTGATCGGGAGAGGGTCATAGTCATGAATTATCTGGCATGGGGTGTGGACTGGATTTGCCGGATATATGCGCTGACAGCGGAAGATCAGTCCTATCTGTACGCCTGCGCCGATATCGCCAAGCCTTCGGATCGCACAGAAAAATCGACCCCATCTGAAAAGGCCCTGTCAGACGACAGGGCCTTTTGCCAACCCAATTGGAATGACCGGATAGAGCCGGATATCCGAATGCGCTGACGCGTTTCTCATACCATCGTGTCCGGTCTTCGACCGATCACAAGCGGGTTTCTCTCAAGCGCTGCGCGGGCTTGACCAAGGCGCGATGAGTCAGGCTCATCGCGCCTTGCTTCACTCGACGAATGTGACGACTTGCTTCAGCGGAGTACGCGCGACGGGAAAACTGTTCACCGGTGCGTCGGGATCGCGATAGCCGACCGAAATGCCGCAAAAGAAGATATGGTCGCCCGGGATCGCGACATGCTCGCGGATCTGCTTCTGATAGACGGCCCATGCCTCCTGCGCGCAACTGTC
This sequence comes from Sphingobium sp. EM0848, assembly GCF_013375555.1. NCBI lineage: Bacteria > Pseudomonadati > Pseudomonadota > Alphaproteobacteria > Sphingomonadales > Sphingobiaceae > Sphingobium > Sphingobium sp. EM0848. Next base: position 338,918 of record NZ_JABXWB010000005.1, on the reverse strand, counting down.
CAGCCCTTCCTCGCGTAGCAGCAGCATGACCGTCTGCAACCACATGCCGATATCGGCCCATTGCGGCGGCCCCATATAGCGCGGTGTGTGCACCAGCATCAGTACCGGCGCACCGAAGGCCCGGTAATTGCGGGCGAACTGGGCAAGACGCCCCTGCTTGTCGTCCCGCGTCACGCCCAGCGCGGCATACATGCTCTCGCCTACCTCATAGCGGCTGTCGCTGTAGCGATCCGCCAGATCGGCCGGGTAGATGGCATATTCGCCGCTATGCCCCGCGCGCCCCTGCGGCAGCACCTTTGCCAGCGCACCGCATAGCCGGTTGAGCGCCGTGCCGCTCACCACATGGACGTTCCAGGGTTGCAGATTGCCGCCGGACGGGGCGCGCTGCGCCTTTTCCAGAACCCGCTCCAACACGGCCCGATCGACGGGATCGAGCAGGAACTGGCGGATCGACCGCCGGCTCGTCACTGCTTCCGAAACATTCACGGCGTCAGCTCCTTCAACGGGCGGAACAGGCTGGTGTCGGTTTCGACCATGAAGACCCGCACCGATTCCGGTATCAGGAATTTTCTCTCATCCTCGATCCGCTGCCGATGGACCTCTGGATCGGCCATTTCGCGCATGGTCGCCTCCGCCGTTGCCCGATCCTCGTAAAAGACCTCCGAAATCACATCATAGTCGCCGGGATGCGCCGGATCGGGATGCTGCACGAAATTGCGCCGATGCACCGCCGCGCCATGCGCCAGCAGCCGGTTCATCAGATGCACATGATGGTTGGAATAATAGTCGCGAAACGCCTCGAAACTGATGTCGGGGCGTTTCTTCGCTAACAGCATGACCTTGAACATCAGAGTGACCGTGCGACGATCACACGCATGATCTCGGCCGTTCCGGCAAAGATACGATGCAGCCGGGCAGCAGTATAGAGCCGTGATATCGGATATTCGTCCATATAGCCTGCACCACCATGCAATTGCACGCATGTATCCATGATACGCGCTTCCATTTCCGGCAGCCACATCTTCGCCATCGCGCATTTCAGCGTGTCGAGCTTGCCATGCGCCTGATAGTCTCGGATTACCTCGTCCAGAAAGGCGCGGCCCACTGCCAGTTCGGTCTTCATTTCGGCCAGCTTGAACTGCGTGTTCTGGAAATCGAAGATGGTCTGGCCGAAAGCCTTGCGGTTCTTCACGAACTCGGTGGTCTCCTCGAGCGCACGCTGCGAGGCGGCATGCGCGATGAGCGGCCAGGTGATCCGGTCCATATTCACCCCGCCCAGGCACAACGCCATGCCGCGCCCTTCCTCGCCCAGCAGGTTGGTGACGGGCACGCGGACCTCGTCAAAGCTGATTTCGCCCGTGTTGGAGGCATTGACGCCCATCTTCTTGAGTGCCCGCCCGCGCTTGAAGCCGGGCCGGTCGGCCTCGACAATGATCATCGACAGCCCCTTGGAACCCGGCTCGTCCCCGGTGCGGGCGACGACCATGAAGGCGTCGGCGATCGAGGATTGCGAAATATAGGTCTTGGCGCCGGTGATGACATAGTCGTCGCCATCGCGCCGCGCGGTGGTGCGGATGGAGGACACGTCGCTGCCGCTGTCCGGCTCGGTAATGGCGAGGCCGAACAGCATCTCGCCGCGCACCATCGGCGGCAGATATTTCCGCCGCTGCTCCTCATTGGCGGAGCGATAGAGGATTTCACAGGTGCCGTCCGCGATCAGCGATGGTGCCATCGCCGCGCCCGCCGGGCTGTAGCCGATCTCCTCCGCGATCACGAGCCGGTGCAGGAAGTCGCCGCCCGGACCGCCATAGGCTTCGGGAATGTCCACGCCCAAAATGCCAGCTTGCGCCGCCTTCAGCCAGAAGCTGCGGGGAATGGCATGATTCTCCACCCACTGGTCGACATTCGGCTCCACTTCCGTCGCGATGAAGTGGCGCACCGTTTCCCGGAAGATCTGATGTTCCGGGGTCCAGAGGGATTCCGTCGTCTGATAAGCCATGTCCACTCCCTTTATGATGCACCATAGCCAAGCTGCCGCCCGGCCAGATCAAGCAAGATTTCCTCCGACCCGCCGCCGATGGCGACGACGCGGACTTCGCGGTAAATGCGTTCGGTGAGGGTGCCCCGGATGAAGCTGGCACCGCCCAGCACCTGCGCCGCTTCGCGCAGTACCTGTTCGAACATGCGGGTCGCCTGCACTTTCAGCAGGGCAATGTCGGACGCGGAATCGAGTCCTTGGTCAAACTGCCATGTGTTGAGGTCGACCGAAGCCTGCGTCGTGTCGATCCGCCGCTTCATGTCGGCCAGTTTTGACCGGATCACCGGATGCGATCCCAGTTTCTGCCCGAAGGTTTCGCGCTGGTTTGCCCAGTCCACCGCCTCCTCATGCGCGATGCGGGCGAAGGCGGTGCACTGCTGGGCCGCCTGTATCCGCTCCCAATTGAAATTGCGCAGGATCGGCTTGAAGCCCTTATTCTCCTGCCCCAGCAGATGGTGCACGGGTACACGCACATCGTCGAAATGCAGCGTCGCCGTATCGCCCGCATGCCAGCCCATCTTCTTGAGCGACGTGCGAGTCAGGCCGGGGCTATCGCCGGGGATCAGCAGCATGGAGATACCCCCCATGCCGGGGCCACCGGTGCGCACGGCGGTCACGAACCAGTCGGCGCGCATGCCGTTGGAGATGAAGGTCTTTGATCCGTTGACGATGAAGGTATCGCCCTCCCGCCGTACGCCGGTCTTGAGCGCGGCGACATCCGACCCGCCCGAAGGCTCGGTAATAGCGATGGCGAGGATATCCAGCCCGGCCAGGATGCGCGGCGCAACCGATGCGGCGAGGTCCGGATCGCCATGCTCGATCAGCAGCGGCATGGCGACGGCATGGGTGAAGAGGCCGGACTGCACGCCGCCCGACCCGCAGCGCGCGGTTTCATCGACCAGCACCAGCTTGTGGAAACTGTCGATCCCCTCTGCCGTGCCGCCCAGTTGCTCGGGAAAGCCGAGGCCCAGCAAGCCTGCTGCACCCGCTTTCTCGTGAAAGGCGCGGGGCACGATGCCGGCCTCTTCCCAGGCCTCGACATGAGGCGTCGCCTCCCGCGCGATGAAGGCGCGAACGCTGCTGGACAGGGCTTCGTGGGTTTCGCCGTAAAAGGGCGAACGACGGCGCCAATCATCATAGTTGTTGCCGGTCATGCCGGTGCGTCCTCTCCATGGCTGATCTTATTCGCTAGCATATATTAAACCAGCGTGTTAAATCGCGGTCAAGCCGGGAGAGAGACATGCTGACAATTTATGGAACCAAGCCGAGCCGCGTTGCCCGTTGCCTCTGGGCGCTGGAGGAATTGGGGCTGCCCTATACCCAGGTCGCGGTGCCCGACAGCAAGGCGGACAGCTTCCTCGCGCTCAACCCGATGGGCAAGGTGCCGGTGCTGGTCGATGGCGATTTCGTCCTGACCGAGTCGGTCGCGATCACCGCCTATCTGGCGACGCTGACGTCGAATGCTCTGCTGCCGACCGATGCACGGGCGCGGGCGCGGATGGACCAGTGGACCAGCTGGGCGATTACCGAGGTGGAGTTTCATTTCACCGTGATGGTGCGCGAAATCCGCCGCGCCGGGCAGGCGGGCGAAGCGCCTGATGGCGGCCTTGTCGGGGCCTGCCTCAAGGAGGTGGCCGATACGCTGGGCGCGCTGGAAAAGCATCTGGCGGCGGGCAATGCCTATGTTGCCGGGGACAGCTTTACGCTGGGCGACATCAACACGGCTTTCCCGATCGCAGGCATCGCCCCGCGCATTGATATGAGCGCCTTCCCGGTGATCAGCGACTGGCTGGCGCGCTGTACGGCGCGGCCGGCATGGCAGCGGGTACAGGCGATTGACGACAGCGCACTGATGGCGGCGTGACGGGGGTGGAGAACGGACATAGCGTTCAAAGCTCCCCTCCCTTCAGGGAGGGGAGCTGCGCTCATCGAACAACCGCCGCGCATGGCGATATGCAAGGATGAACAGCAGCCCCGATACCAATGTGAAGCCCGTCGCGGCCGTCAGCGCCCAACGCAGGCTTTGCGCGCCGAGAGCGGGCATCAACCCGTCGCTCACCATGCCGACGAACAGCGGGATCAGTCCCTGTCCGATCAGCGCATTCAGCACATTGGAGCAGGCCCCCGCCATGCCGCGCTGGCGCGGCGCGCAGACGCTCTGCATCGTCGCCTGAAAGGCGGGGGCATAGACTACCGCCAGCCCCATGCCGATGAAGCAGGCCAGCAGGGCCAGGCTGGTCGACCGGCTCCACAACATGGTCAGCAATACGGGCACCAGCAACAGATTGGCGGCAATGCAGAGCCACACCGGCGCCGCCAGATGCCGCACCGCCAGCCGGTTGCCCAGCCAGCCGCCGATCACCATGCCGATGATCAGCCCGAAGCTGGCGGCGGGTCCGAAGAGAAAGCCGACCTGTGCCTGATCCATGCCATGCAGGCGGATGAAATATTGCGGAAGCCAGATCAGCATGCCCAGACTGCTGAACACGCCGAAAGACGCGGCCCAGCACAGCCAGACATAGGCTTTGTTATGCCAGAGCTGCGCCATGGTCCGGGCGAAGGGGATGGGCGCCTGCGTCTCACCATCATATTGACCGCGTTGCGCGTCGGGCATGAAGCAGAAGATCAGCACTGCCAGCACCAGCCCTGGCACCGCCCCCACCCAGAAGGCCGCACGCCAGCCATGATGGGCCGCGATCCAGCTCGCCGCCATGAAGCTGGCCAACATGCCAATATTGCCGCCGACCTGGAACAGTGCGAGGGCCAGCGACCGGCGCTGCGGCGGGAAATGATCGCTCAGCAGTGACATGCCCGCCGGATTGGCGCCGCCCTCGCCAATGCCCACGCCCGCGCGTGCCATGGCGAGCAGGGCAAAGCTTTTCGCGAAACCGCAGAGCGCCGTCATCCCGCTCCACAGCGCGATGACGAAGGCGATCAGCCACCGCCGGCCATGGCTGTCGGCCAACCGCCCGAAAAGGAGGCTGGCAACCGCATAGACCAGCACGAAGGCCGGTCCCGTCAGTAGCGCATATTGGGTATCGCTGAGGCTGAATTCCACCCGCAGCGGTTGCGACAGCACGACCACCAGCAGGCGGTCATAATAGTTCATCAGGTTCATCGCCGCGAGCAGGGCCAGGGCGATCCACGGCGCGGCCCGCGTCACGTTGCCCGTCATCCGATCTCAGCGGTACAGCGATCGAGCACCATCAGATTGTCACGATTGGGCACCACCGCCCGGAAGCGGACCGTGCCCGCCCCCCCACTGGACAATCCGCCCCAAAATTCAAAGCGGATGCGATCGCCCGGCAGCACCGGACGGCTGAAGCGCACCGCCATCGATCCCAGCCGCTCGGGCACGAAATCGCAGAAGTGGCGCAGCAGAGCATAGCCCGCCATGCCTTTGGTCGACAGGCCATGCAGGATCGGACGGGGGAAGCCGCCGATCTTCGCGACTTCAGGATCGATATGCAGCGGGTTGAGATCGCCCGAGAGGCGATAGATGAGCGGCTGGATTTCGGTCGCCTGCACCTCCAGCGCGCTGTGGGGCGCTGTTTCGGGCAGCTTTTCCAATTCCGCCGGTACCTCGCCCCAATCGCCGCAACCGCCGTCGCCGCGCATCATCAGCGTGTTGGTGACCGTTGCGATCTTCTCCCCGCTGTTCGCGTCGATCACATATTTGCGCTGATGCACCATCGCCCCGCGCTCGCCCAGATCGCGCACGCCCATGATGAAATGTTTGCCGATGATCCGGCCCTCGGGCGCCAAAGTGCCATGCATTTCCAGCCGCTGTTCGGCGTGGAGCAGCTTCTTCCAGTCAATGCCATAGCGTGGATCGCGCATCCACATGCCCGGATGACCCAGCACATTGGCATAGGTGGGCGATGCCTTCAGCCGCTCCTCGAACAGATAATCAATATGTTTGGGATCAAGCGGTTCCGATCCGAAACCTACGCCCAGCGCGTAGAGGATCGTGTCCTTGGCGCTATAGGCCTGCTCGGTATCGGGAAAGACCCGGGTGACGACTTTCTGAAGATCCATGGGGTCCCTCTCAATAGCTTTTCGGCAGGCCGAGAACTTTCTCGCCGATGAAGCTCATGATCATCTGTTCGGTAACAGGCGCGATGCGCAGCAAGATGCTTTCGCGGAACAGCCGTTCGACCTGATATTCCTTGGAATAGCCCATGCCGCCATGGAACATCACGGCGCGGGTGCAGGCGTCGAACCCGGCGCGGGCAGCCAGGAATTTGGCGCTGTTCGCCTCCGCCCCGCAGCTTTTGCCGTTATCGTAGAGCCAGCCTGCGCGCATCACCATCCAGAAGGCGGATTCCAGCGCCATCCAGCTTTCCGCAAGTGGATGCTGGATGCCCTGATTCATGCCGATTGGCCGCCCGAAAACATGGCGGTCCTGCGCATATTGGGCGATCCGCTTCAGCGCGCCCTGCCCATTGCCCACCGCCTCCGACGCGACAAGGATACGCTCCGGGTTGAGCGAGTGCAGAACGTAATGAAAGCCCTTGCCTTCTTCTCCGATCAAATCTTCATCCGGCACGAAATAATCGTCGATGAAGGTCGCATTGGAATCGACGGCATTGCGGCCCATTTTCGGGATGCGCCGGACCTCGATCTTGCTGTGATCGAGATCGGTGTAGAAGAAGCTCATGCCATCGGTCGGCCGTTTGCACTGATCCTTGGGCGTGGTGCGCGCGAGGATCACGATCTTGTTCGCGACCTGACCCGATGATGTCCAGATTTTTCGCCCGGTGATGCGGTATCCACCCGGCACCTTGGTCGCGAACGTCTTGATGCTGGTCGTATCCAGACCCGCATCGGGTTCGGTCACGCCGAAACAGGCCTTATCGGTCCCGGCGATCAGGGGCTTCAACATCCGCTCCTTCTGTTCCGGCGTACCGAAGACGACGACGGCATGCGGTCCGAAAAGGTTCAAATGGATGGTTGACGCCGCTGAATAACCACCAGAGCCCTGACAGATCCGGTTCATCATGATCGCCGCTTCGGTAACGCCCAGGCCCGATCCGCCCAATTCCTCCGGCATGGTGATGCCCAGATAGCCCGCCTTGGCCAGCGCGGCATGGAATTCATGAGGAAAATCGCCACTCTGGTCGAGTTTCGACCAATATTCGTCGCCAAATTGATCGACGATGCGACCAACGCCGTCGCGGACCGATTGCTGGACTTCATTCAGTTCGATTTCCATGACTGTCCCTCTCAGGAGAAGAGCTTGCGGCTGATGATTTCGCGCATCACCTCGGATGATCCGCCCGCAATTTTGCGGATGCGGCTGTCGATGAAAGCGTGGGCGATGGGATATTCGAGCATATAGCCGGCGCCCCCGTAAAATTGCAGACATTCGTCAGCGATCCGCCATTGCAGTTCGCCCGCCAGCATCTTGGCCATGGCGGCGCTTTCGCCGTCAAGCGTGCCTTCGGTCGCCAGTTCGACACAGCGGTCGACGAACACCTGCATCGCCTGGGTCTGTGCGGCCAGTTCGGCGATCTTGAACCGGGTGTTCTGGAAATCAGACACCGGTTTGCCGAAGATCATTCGATCCTTGGTATAGGCGATGGTCGTGTCCAGCATCCCCTTGCACATGCCGATGGCATGGACGGCGATGGACAGGCGCTCCTCGGCCAGATTGTGCATGGCGATGCCCATGCCTTGTCCCTCCGCGCCGATGCGGTTGGCGACGGGCACGCGGACGTCGGAAAAGAAGAGTTCGGACGTGTCCTGCGCGAGCAGGCCGAATTTCTCCAGATTGCGCCCGCGCGAAAAGCCCGGCCGGTCGGTTTCCACCACGATGAAGGTCATGCCGCGTGCGCCTGCCGCCGGATCGGTTTTGCAGGCAAGGATTACGATGTCGGCGAGCTGACCGTTGGAAATATAGGTCTTCTGCCCGTTGATCACATAATCGTCGCCGTCGCGCACGGCGTTGGTCTTGATGGCCTTGAGGTCGCTGCCCGCGCCTGGTTCGCTAAGACCCAGCGCGGCGATGCATTCACCCGATACCATGCCCGGTATCCAGCGCGCCTTCTGATCCTCGCTCGCAAAATTCAGGATGTAGTTGGCCGCCATGTCCGAATGAACGGCAAAACCCGGCCCGGTCGCCCCGGCATAGCCCAGTTCCTCGGTGAAGACGGCATTATATTTATAGTCCGCCCCCGCGCCGCCGAACTGTTCCGGCGCGTTGGAGCAGAGGAAGCCCGCTGCTCCCGCCTTGCGCCATACCTCCCGCGACACGACGCCATCCTCCTCCCATTGGCGGTGATAGGGGGTGATTTCACTGTCGATGAAACGGCGCACTGCCTCGCGGTACATCTCATGTTCTTCGCCATAGATCGGGCGCGGTAGGGTCTTCACAGGTCTGTCTCCATGTCGGAAAAGCGGGTCAGGCGATGCCTCGCCCAGTGAGGCCGCCGTGATTGCCCTGCGCTTCAAAGCCATAAGGGGCGTAGCGGCCGTTCAGGAACACTTCAAACTGGGCGCGGCCATGGCGCATCCTGCCATCTGGCGCGGTCAGCGTGATGCGGGCATAATGTTCGACGCCATAGACGGTCTTGGTTTCGCCATTGCCGGGGAAGCGATGCTCGCAAGGTTGCTGCGAGAAGTCATATTCGTCCCATTCCATCGCCGGACTGCGGCCGTGCCAGCTATGGATCGTGCCGCCGTCGTGCCAGGCCCCGACATGATAGCCGATCTGGCCCAGCACATGGGGCGGGTGGAGACAGTCGATGGCGACCGTCCAGCTTTCGCCCTTCACATCCTTCAGCGTTACAACGCCATCGGTCACCGACCGGGTGCCCGGCCGCCAGTTGAGCCGATGGTCGTAATCGGTCAGTTCCAGCTTGCCGCCGTCCCAGCCATGGTCGATCGACCCTTCGAACGGCACGCCGAATGCGTCGTTCAGCACGGTCCGCTCGCCATCCGGCCCCTCATGGAAATGGAAATAGGCGGAAAGGTCCTCCGCTTCGAGGAAGCAGGAAAATCTCAGCGCACGGGGAATGCTGGGCACATCGACAGGCGGCAGCCATTGCGGCGCGACGCCCAACGGCGGACGGCTTTCATAAACACCCCAGGACCGGTCGCGCGATCCGCCCCAGGGCTGGCTTTCGGGCATGTCGAACCGTTGGCCGGCGATCTCCATCCAGCCGGTGCAGCGCCCGACCTGATGATAGCGGCTCTGGTCGGTGGTGAAGCGCCCGGCCCGCACCGCGCGGTGATGCATGGCAAGATGGCAGGGGGATAGGCCCCGCCACATGATGTCGAAGGCAATCTGCGATTCATTGGGCTCGCAGATGAGGCGGATGGTCTTTAACGGCTCGACAAATTCGAATCGCAGCGGGCCGATGGCGACCGAAAAATCGTCGCGCCAGATGCGGCTGAGGCGCAATGCGCGCTGCACGCCCCGGATATTGCTGTTCACATAGCCGCCGATGATATTGCTGTTCGGCGCGACCCGCATGCCGGTCCAGATCGATGCGCCCGACTCCAGATCATAGGCCAGGAAATAATAGCCATCGTCCCAGGCCGGGTCGGAGTTGGGAACATAGGACATGGGATAAGGCGTTGCATGGAACGGATATTCGTCCGCCGGCGTCAGCGCCATTTTCTCGAATATCTCTTCGGCCATCTCTCTTCCTCCGGCGCGGCTGCCCGTTGACAGGCCCGTCATGCTCAAATAAGCCGTGATGCATATAGTTTGCAACATTACAATTATGATGTGTCCTATTTTTTGTGAAACGCATGGAGAGGCCAATGGGCATTTGTGAAGGACGGGTGGCGATCGTGACGGGGGCAGGGCGCGGTGTAGGCCGCGCCTATGCGCTCAAGCTGGCGGAGGAAGGCGCGAAGGTCGTCGTCAATGATCTGGGCGGCACGGCGTCGGGCGTGGGTGCCGATCTGAGCCCCGCGCAGGAAGTGGTCGAGGAAATCCGCAAGGCTGGCGGTGAGGCAGTGGTCAACGGCGCCGACGTGTCCGACTGGGAACAGGCGCAGGGCATGATCCAACAGGCCATCGACACGTTCGGCGGGCTGGACATATTGGTCAATAATGCGGGCATTTTGCGCGACCGCATGATGGTCAACATGACCGAGGAAGACTGGGACATGGTGATCAAGGTGCATCTGAAGGGCACTTTCGCGCCCTGCCATCATGCCGCCAATTATTGGCGCCTTGAAAGCAAGGCCGGGCGCCAGCGCGATGCGCGAATCATCAACACCAGCTCCGGTTCTGGGCTGTTCGGCAATATCGGGCAGGCCAATTATGGCGCGGCGAAGGCCGGCATCGCCTCCTTCACACTGATCACCGCGCGCGAGCTGTCGCGCATCGGCGTGACCGTGAATGCGCTCGCGCCTCGCGCCCAGACCCGCATGACCGAAAGCCTGCGCGAAGTGTCCGGCGAAATGCTGGAACGGCGCGACCCTGAATGGATCGCCGCCCTAGTGGCCTTCCTGTCCAGCCCGGCGGCCAGCGACATCACCGGCCGAATCTTCGCGGAGGTCTGGGGCTTTGGCTATACGGTGGGCGATGGCTGGAAACATGGTCCCCGCGCCGCCGCGTCGCGCGATGCGAAGGAGGTTGAAGGCCCGCTGCGCCATGCGCTCGCCGCTGCCGGTTACAATGCCGGCATCGAACGCGACTCTTTCGTCAATCCCTGAAGCGGGAGGTCCCCATGAAGATCATCCGCGCCCATGAGTTCGGCGGACCGGACAGGCTGGTCATTGATGAGGTCGACCAGCAGGAGCCGGGACCGGGCCAGATCCGCCTGCGCGTGCAGGGGATCGGGGTCAATCCGGTGGACTGGAAGCTGTTGAGCGGAAAAGCCCCAGTGCTTCCGCCGCTGCCTCTCGTGCCGGGCGGCGACGTTGCTGGAATCGTGGACGCGGTGGGGGATGGCGTCGAAGGCTGGAGCGAGGGTGATCCGGTCTTTGCCCATCCCGGGCTGATGGGCGGCTATGCCGAGTCGATCCTGGTCGATGCGGCGGCCTGCGCCGTCAGCCCCAAGGGCTTGCGCGCGAGGGAGGCGGCCAGCCTGCCGCTGGTGGCGCTCACCGCCTGGCAGGGATTGCTGGCGGACGGGCGCGACCTCTCCGGCCTGCATGTGCTGGTTCATAATGCGGCGGGCGGTGTGGGGACGGTGGCGGTGCAGATCGTCAAGGCCAAGGGCGGCCGCGTCAGCGGCACAGCCTCGACGGCGAATGCCGCTTATGTCCGGTCGCTCGGCGCTGATGACGTCGTCGACTTCCGCAGCGAGCCGGTCGAGGGCCGGGCGCAGGACGTCGACATCCTGCTCGACCTGGTCGGCAATTCCCAGGAAAGCGGCCTCTGGTCGCTGGTGAAGCCGGGCGGATCGGTTATCCGCATCGCCGGCGGTCCCAAAGCGCCCGATGTCGAGGAGGTCGATGGCGTCCGTGCCTATAAGGTGCGCGTGCGACCCAATGGCGGCCAGTTGCGCGAGATTGCAGTGCTTGTCGAGCAGGGTGCGCTCAAGGTCGAGATTGCGGCGACTTACCCCTTCCCCCAGGCCGCCGACGCCCTGCGTGCCAGCATGGCGGGACATATCCGGGGCAAGATCGTGCTGGCCGTCGATTAATTGAAATAGAGGCCAAAAGCCTGTTGCGAAAAAGGTTCGCATGCGTATCATGTGCGGGTGAATGGTCGGATTCGACCAGATAAGGAGAGAGACATGGCCCTGTATGATCCAGTCCGCGAGGAATTGGTGAAGGCAGATCCTGAAAAGGGTAGTTTTCGCGTCCACCGCAACGCTTATCGCAGCGCAGAGGTTTTCGAGGAGGAGAAGCGGCAGATTTTCTCCAAATGCTGGCTCTATGTCGGCCACGACACGGAATTGAAGAAGAAGGGCGACTATTTCTCCCGCCGGGTCGGCGGACGCGACCTGATCTTCATCCGCGACAAGAAGGGCGATGTGCGCGCCCATTACAACACATGCACCCATCGCGCGGCGAAAGTGTGCCGCGAACGCCATGGCAATGCGCGCAACTTCACCTGCCCCTATCATGGCTGGGTCTTCAGCTCCGAAGGCAATCTGATCTCGCAAAATGCCCAGACCGGCTATGCCGAGGGGATCAATGAGGACGGCCACCTCAACCTGCGTTCGGTCGAGCGGCTGGAGCAATATCGCGGCTTCTGGTTCGTCAATTACAATCCGAAAGCGATCAGCCTCTACGATTATCTGGACGGCGCCCGCGACCAGATCGACGCGCTGATGGACCAGACCGAAGGGCAGCAGATCATCCTGTCGGGCGAGCATACCTATTCGATCCGCGCCAATTACAAGCTGCTCTGCGAGAATAGCTATGACGGCTATCATCTCTTCCCCGTCCATGCCTCTTACTTCGACTATCTGCGCGACCAGATGCTCGGCACGCCGGGCGAAGGGCTGATCGACAAGACGCTGGCGACTTATAACAGCGCCGGTTGCGCGCGGGCGCTGGGCAATGGACATGCAGTGCTGGACAGCTATGTGCCGACCGGCCGCCCGGTGGCGCAATGGCTGCCCTCCATGGGGCCGGACGTCAAGGATGAGATTGAGGCGCGCTACGCCAATCTGGTCAGCCGTCTGGGGGAAGAGCGCGCCAAATATATTGCGGAAACGCAGAAGAATCTGGTGATCTTCCCCAATCTCGTCATCAACGACATTCTGTCCGTCACGGTCCGCATCATCGAGCCGGAATCGGAAAACAAGATTCGCGTCACCGCCTGGGCGATGGGACCGGATGATGAGAGCGAACAGCTTCGTGCGCTGCGGCTCGACAATTTCGTTTCCTTCCTCGGCCCGGCCGGTTTCGGGTCGCCCGACGACATTGAAATGCTGGAAATCTGCCAGGACGCGGCCGACCACACGCCGATTGAATGGAGTGAAATCTCCAAGGGCTTTGGCAAGGCGGCCAACCCGCTCTACGCCGAAGGGCCGCCCGACGATGAGATTCAGATGCAGGCCTATTGGACCATGTGGGATCGCGTGATGCGCGGCATCGACACGCTGGAAGCATAAGCGAACGGATAAGAAAAATGACGATGAACCGCGCAGAGGTAGAGGATTTTCTGTTCCACGAGGCGGAGTTGCTCGACGCCTGGCAGACGGAGGCATGGGCGAACCTCTATACCGAGGATTCGCTCTATGAGGTGACGTCGCCCGCCTGCGACGATCCGGTGGGGGCGGACGCGCGCAACACGCTGTTCCTGATCTCCGACAGGATCGACCGCATCCGGGGCCGCGCCGTCCGCCTGACCAAGAAGACGGCCCACGCCGAATATCCCCGTTCCAAAACCCGGCACATGATTTCCAATGTCCGCGTGCTGGGTGGGGAGGGCGACGAAACCAGGGCGCGGGCCAATTTCGCGGTGTTCCGCACCAAGGAGGATACCAGTACCATCTATATGGGCGAGGCTTTCTTCACCCTCGTCCAGACCGGCGATGGCGTGCGTATTCGCCACAAACGCTGCGTGCTCGATCTCAACAGCCTCTATAATCAGGGGCGGCTTACCATCATCCTGTAACGGCAAAGGGCAATAAAATGGGTGTCGATTTCCGTTACCGCCGTCTCGGCTATCTTGCGCTCAATGTCAGCGACATTGAAAAGTCCACGACCTTCGCGACCGAAGTTTTCGGCATGGACCAGTCGGGGGAGGGCGACAAGGGCGCCCGCTTCTTCCGTATCGGCCCGTCGCATCATGACATCATGCTGATACCGGCGGACCAGCCGGGCTTCGTCCGGTCGGCCTGGGAACTGGAAAGTGAGGAAGATCTGGACAGGGCGCTGGCCCATTATCAGCGCATCGGCCTGTCGCCGCAGCTCATTCCGCAGGAAGAGGCGAACATGCTGGGCCTCGAGCGGGCCTTCCGCATTGTCGAGCCGCAGCTCAATACCGTGTGGGAATATTATGCGCGGATGAACTACACCACCGTCCCGCGCACCAACACCCTCACCAATTTTCAGGGCGGCAAACATTACGGGCTGGTCATTCCCGACTGCAAGGCCGTGACCGACTATATGGTCGAGAATATGGGCTTCCTCGTCTCCGACTATCTGGAGGGGTGGAAGGCATCGCTGCTGCGCGCCTGGCCCAATCCCAACCATCACAGCTTCGCGCCGCTGCAATTCCCGGCACCCCGGCCGACCTTCCATCACCTGGCCTTCATGGTCAATGAGATTGACGACATCGGCAAGCTGTTCAACCGAATCAAGCGATTCGATGTGCAGATTCAGTTCGGCATTGGTCGTCATCCCACATCGGGCAGTATTCACCTTTATATTTACGACCCCGACTATTTCGTATGGGAATATACGCTGGGCATGGAGCAGTTCCCAGAAGACGGCGCGCGCGAACCACGCCGCATGTCGGCGGACCCGGCCAATCTCGACCTGTGGGATGCGGTACCCGAAACCGTTCATGCCGGGAAATTCCCCGGTCTGGTGACGGGCTGACGCGATGGGCAATCTCCAGGAAAAAATCGCCGTCGTCACCGGATCGGCGCGGGGCATTGGCAAGGCCATAGCGACAAGGCTGGCACAGGAGGGCGCTGCGCTCGTCCTGTCGGACATCAACGGCGACGCGCTGGAAGGGCTGTGCGCCGAGCTTGAAGCGGCCGGATCGCCCCGCGCCATCGCCCATGCCGCCGATCTCAGCAAGGAGGAGGGCGCGCAGGCACTGCTCGCCGCGACGCTGGAGGCGCATGGCCGGGCGGACATATTGGTCAATAATGCGGGCGGGGGCGTCATTCGCCCCTTTCTGGAGCATACGGCCGAAACGCTGCGCCAGACGATCGACCGCAACCTCTGGACCACCATCTGGTGCACCCGCGCCTTCCTGCCCGGCATGATCGGGCGGCAGCATGGCCGCGTCATCAATATTGGCGCGGATTCGGTCCACACCGGCACCTACAGCCATGCCGGATACAACGCCGCCAAGGGTGGGGTGCATGCGCTGGTGACGGGGCTGGCCTTCGAGTTCGCCAAGGAGGGCGTGACCTTCAACGTCGTTTCGCCCGGCGGCGTGCTAACCGAGGATTTGCAGGCGATGATGTCCGACGATCCGGCGACGCTCGCCAAATATAAGATGAGCGTCCATCCCCGCGAAGTCGCCAAGCGGGAAATCCCCTCCCAGCGCTTCACCGAAATGCGCGAGGTTGCCGCCTATGTGGCCTTCCTCGCCAGCGACGATGCCGGCGCTGTCAACGGCCAGATTCATTCGATCAACGGCGCACAGTGGATGATGTGAATGGTCATCGACTTTCACACCCATTTCATCCCTGCCGCTTTCCCGGCAAAGCCCGCCGGGATCGCAGAACCCGCTTGGCCGACCCTGCGCCCGGCGGCGGATGGCGGCGCGACCCTGTTCGTGGGGGATAGCAAGTTCCGCGATTTCGAACCGCTCTATTGGGATGTGGATCGGCGGATCGCCGCCATGGATGCGGCCGGTGTCGATGTACAGGTCATCTCGCCGCTGCCCGAACTTTTCTCCTATTGGCTCGCGCCGGAAGCTGGCCTGATCCTGACCGACGCGATCAACCGGGCGGGCGCGGACATGGCGGCCCGTTCGGGCGGGCGGATCAAGGCCATGGGCATCCTCGCCCTGCAAGACCCGGCGCGGGCGGCGGCACAGGTGGCAGAGGTCGCGGCGCTCGGCCTGTCGGGGATTTTCCTTGGCAGCCATGTGAACGGCCAGTCCATCGCCGCAGAATGCTTCCATCCGGTGCTGGAACAGGCGCAGCGCCACAATCTTCCCCTCTTCATCCACGGCATCAAGCCGGGCGGGCTGGAGCGGATCGAAGGTCCGGCGCTGATGGGCGCGGTGGTAGGCATCCCCTATGAAGGGACGATGGCGCTCGCCGGGTTCATGGCGACCGACATTTTCGCGCGCTTCCCCCATCTTCAGATCGTCTTCGCCCATGGCGGCGGCATGATCGGTTCGGTAATTGACCGGATGGAACTGGTCTGGCGCAAATTCCCCGGTGCCATGCAATCGGCGCTCAAGGAACCGCCGACCGCCTATGCCCGGCGTTTCTGGTACGACACGGTCGTCTTCTCGCCCGAAAATCTTGCCTATCTGGCCGCCCGCTTCGGCGCGGACCGGATCATCGCAGGCAGCGATGGTCCCACCGAAATCGGCCAGACCGACCTTCCCGGCTTCCTCGCGGCCACCGGACTATCGCAGGCCGATCGCAAAGCCATTCTCGGCGGCAATGCCGCCCGCTTGCTGGACATAACGACATGACAAAGACTGCTGCCGTCCGTCTCGACGACAAATATACGCAGGATGAAGGGAGGATCTACATCTCCTCCAACCAGGCGCTGGTGCGCCTGCCGATGATGCAGCGCCAGCGCGATCTGGCGGCGGGGCTGAACACGGCAGGCTATATCACCGGTTATCGTGGTTCGCCGCTCGGCATTTACGACAGCAATCTCTGGGCCGCCTCCGCGTTGCTCAAGGAAAATCATATCCGCTTCCAGCCCGGCGTGAACGAGGAACTGGCGCTGACCTCGATCCGCGGTACCCAATGGCTGCATTATTATAACCAGGCCAAATATGATGGCATCTTCGCCATCTGGTATGCAAAGAATCTGGGCGTCGACCGCGGCTTTGAGGTGATGCGCCAGGCCAATCTGGAGGGCAGCGCCAAGCATGGCGGCGTGCTGGTCATCGGCGGCGATGACACAGGCGGGAAGTCCACCGTCACCGCCACCTCCTCCGACCCGGTGTGGAAGGCGGCGCTGATGCCCATCCTCTACCCGGCGAATACGCAGGAATATCTGGACTATGGTCTGCTTGGCTGGGGCCTGTCGCGCTTCGCGGGTGTCTATACCGCCTTCAAGGTCGTGACCGACACGATCGAGCGGACCTCAACTGTCGATGTCGATCCTGCCCGCTCGCTGCCGGTCCTGCCCGATTTCGACATGCCTCCCGGCGGCGTCAACAAGATCAAGGGCGATATCATGCCGCTGCCTATCGAGCGGCGCCTGGTGGAATATAAGCTGCCCGCCGCGCAGGCATTTGCCCGCGCCAATGGTTTCGACAAGATCATTTTCGATAGCGACCGGCGCGAACTGGGCATCGTCACGGCGGGTAAGCCTTATCTCGACGTGCGCGAGGCACTGAACGAACTGGGTATTGATGAAAACCGGGCGCGGGCGCTTGGCATCCGCCTCTACAAGCTCGGCATGACTTTCCCGATCGAGCCGGAGGGCACGACCGCCTTCGCTCGCCGCCATCGCGAGGTGCTGGTGGTCGAGGAAAAGAGCGCCTTCATCGAGGAGCAGCTGATATCGCTGCTCTATGCGATGCGGGCGGATGAACGTCCCGGAATCACCGGCAAAGCCGACCCCAGCGGCGCGCGGCTGATCCCCGATTTCGGCGAAACCACGGTCCATCTTGTCATCGATGTGCTGATCGCTCGCATTGAGGCGCTGGGCATTGCCGACGAGGCACTGAAGGAGCGCATCACCCGCATCCGCGAGGCCAAGTCGAAAGTGCACGCCATCAAGCCGACCGGCCTGATGCGCACCGCCTTCTTCTGCTCCGGTTGCCCGCATAACACCTCGACCCGCACGGTGGATGGTAGCCTGACCTTCGCGGGCGTCGGTTGCCATGGCCTTTCCGCCATGTTCATGCCGGATCGTCCCACCGAATGGTCGGCGCAGATGGGCGGGGAGGGGATGCTCTGGGCGGGGCTGCACCCCTTCATCGACGTGCCGCACGCCTTCCAGAATATCGGGGACGGCACCTATTTCCATTCAGGGCTTCTGGCCATCCGCGCCGCCGTCGCGAGCGGGGCGAAGATGACCTACAAGCTGCTGTACAATGACGCGGTCGCCATGACCGGCGGTCAGCCGGTGGACGGCACGCTGACAGTCGAATCCATGGCGAACCAGGTCTATTGGGAGGGTGTGAAGCCCATCGTCATCGTCACGGACGAGCCGGACAAATATCCCGCCGGCATCCGCTGGCCCGAAGGCACCACCATCCGCCACCGCCGCGAACTGGAGGAGGTCCAGCGCGAGATGCAGCAGATGCCCGGCGTCTCCGCGATCATATACGACCAGACCTGCGCGGCGGAAAAGCGGCGCCGGCGCAAGCGGGGCAAATTCCCCAACCCGCCCAAGCGCGTCTTCATCAACCAGGAGGTGTGCGAAGGCTGCGGCGATTGCAGCAAGAAATCCAACTGCGTCTCGGTCCAGCCGGTCGACACCGAATTCGGCCGCAAGCGCAAGATCGACCAGTCCCAGTGCAACAAGGATTTCTCCTGCCAGGACGGCTTCTGCCCCTCCTTCGTCAGTGTGCTGGGCGGCGAACCGCGCAAGTTCGGCGCGGCCTTCCGCGATGAGGAACTGGTCAGCGTCTTCGGCGTCATCCCGGCGCCCGCTAAAGCACGGCATGACGATGTCTACAACATCCTGCTGACCGGTATTGGCGGCACCGGCGTCCTCACCGTCGCGGCGATTGCGGGCATGGCCGCGCATCTCGATAACAAGGGCGCATCGGTGATGGACATGACCGGCATGGCGCAAAAGGGTGGCGGTGTTCTCAGCCACATCCGCATCGCGCCCTCGCCCGAACAGCTGCATGCGCCGCGCCTTTGGAACCAGTCGGCAGATCTCGTCATCGGCTGCGACATGGTGGTCACCACTAGCCCCGCGACGTTGGATATGGTCGCGCCCGACACGCAGATCATCGTCAACACCGAAGTCGTGCCGACCGCGCAGTTCCAGTCGAACAACGCCATCAATTTCGGTCCGGAAAAGCAGCTCGAAGTCCTGCGCAGCGTCGTGGGCGATCATGTCGAGGGCATCGACGCCACCCAGATCGCGACCAAGCTGATGGGCGACAGCATCACCACCAACATGTTCATGCTGGGCTATGCGGTGCAGAAGGGCTTCGTGCCGCTCAGCATCGCGTCGATCGAGGAAGCGATCAAGCTCAACGGATCGCAGGTGAAATCGACGCTTCAGGTGTTCAACTGGGGGCGGTTGGCGGCCCATGATCCGGCGCGCTTGCAGGACTATATCGCCCGCACCGGCATCCATTCGACGCAGGAACCGTTGTCGCAGGATCTCGACAGCCTGCTTGCCCGTCGCATCCAGCATCTGACCGACTATCAGAATGCCGCCTATGCGCAGGGCTATGCCGATTTCGTCGCCCGCGTCCGCGCGGCGGAAACGGCGGCGGGGCTTGGCGGCGACCTCAAGGTCACGACGGCTGTGGCGCGCACTCTCTCCAAACTCATGTCCTACAAGGATGAATATGAGGTCGCCCGCCTCTACAGCGCGCCAGAGTTTCGCGAGCGGCTGGAACAGAGCTTCGAGGGCGATTATAAGCTCAAGGTCCAGCTCGCCCCGCCGCTGATCGCGCGCCCGGCCAAGCCCGGCGGCGAACCGAAGAAGATAGAGTTTGGCCCATGGATCTTCACTGGCTTCAAACTGCTGGCGAAGATGAAGGGCCTGCGCGGCGGTGCTTTTGACATTTTCGGCAAGACCGCCGAGCGCAGGATGGAGCGCCGCCTGATCACCGACTATCGCACGCTGATCGAAGGGCTGCTGCCGCGCCTCTCGCCCGGTTCGCAGGCACAGATCGCCGCCATCGCCGAACTGCCCGACATGGTGAAGGGCTATGGCCATGTGAAGGACGCCAATGTCGCGCTCTATGAGGCGGAAATCGCCAAGCAGGTCGCCGCACTGGACGCGCCGGTCGCAGCCGCCGCCTAGAGCATTTTTTAGTCAGATGGGATCATCTGACGACTCGGAAAATGCGGAAAACAAAAGATAATGAGAGCATGGTGCGATTCAATCTGATCGGAACATGCTCTAGCCTGTCGCACGACCTACTCCTGCGAAAGCAGGAGTCCAGTCCTGCCGTCTGAACTGGATTCCTGCCGCGCAGGAACACAATGAATTGAGGAGGCGCCATCATGAGCCGCACAGTTCTACTAACCGGCGGCGGCCGGGGACTGGGGCGCGTCATGGCCCATGCGCTGGCGAGGGATGGGCACAGCCTGCTCCTCTCCTCCCGCAGCGAAGATACGCTGATCGCGACCGCTGCCGAATGCCGCGCATTGGGCGTGGCGAAGGTTGATTATGTCCTTGCCGACCTCGCCGTGGCGGGGGAGGCGGAACGGCTGGCCGATGTCGCGCTCGACCGTTTCGGCACGATTGACATTCTCGTCAACAATGCCGGCATCGCGATCAACGAGGTGTCGAAGGACTATCTCACCAATCCCTATCGCTTCTGGCGGTCGGACCGGACGATCATCGAGCGCTATCTGGCGATCAACACGGTGGCGCCCATGATCCTCGCGATCCGGCTGGTGGATCAGATGAAAGCGCGCGGTTGGGGTCGGATCGTTGCGAACACGACCAGCCTCGATACGATGCTGCGCAGCTCGCTCTACGGCGCGTCCAAATCGGGGCTGGAGGCAGAAACGGCGATCATGGCCAATGACCTTGCGGGCAGCGGCGTGACCGCCAATGTCCTGGTTCCCGGCGGCGGCTGCGGGTCGCGGATGACCGATGAAATGGGCTTACCCCGGAAGGCGGTGCTGCCGCCGGAGATTATGGGGCCGCCCATGGCGTTCCTCGCCTCGGATGCGTCCGACGGGATCAACGGCCGCCGCATTCAGGCGCGGCTCTGGGATGCGGCCCTGCCGCCGCTCGAAGCGATGGAACAGGCCGGCGACGTCATTGCCTGGACCGGCTGCGGTATCCAGGGCGTCCAGCCCGCCGCCACGAAGCTGAGCGCACCCGGCCGTTATTGAAATGGCCAAACCTCCGCTCGAAGCGAACCGAGGTGGTTTCAATCTGATAGGGGAGCCGGTGATGGACTATTGCCTGATCGAGCGCGACGGGCCGATCCTGATCGTGACGATGAACTATCCGGAAAAGCTGAATGCGCTGGTTCCCGAATCGCACGAACAGATGGCCGCGATCTTTCGCGATTATGAGGCTGACCCGGCTCTGCGCGTCGCGATCTTGACCGGCGCGGGCCGCGCCTTTTGTGCCGGATCGGATATCTCGGCCTATGTCGCGGGCACCAATCGTCCGCTGCCGCCGGAGGGTGGGGGAGGGCTGACCCACAACCGCGCCCGGACCAAGCCGGTGATTGCCGCCGTCAATGGTCTGGCGATGGGCGGCGGCTTCGAGATTGCTTTGGCCTGCGACATCATCGTCGCTGATGAGCGCGCCGCCTTCGCGCTCCCCGAACCCAGGGTTGGCGCAGCCGCCATGGGTGGCGGCCTTACGCAACTGGCGCGCAAGCTGCCCGCCTCCATCGCCATGCAACTCGCGCTGACCGGCGAGCGGATCGATGCGGCCCGCGCCTATGCGCTGGGTCTGGTGTCGGAACTGGCGCCCGCAGGTGAGGCGCTCTCCGTCGCGCGCAGGCTCGCGGGTCAGATGCTGGAGGGCGCCCCGCTCGCGGTTACAGCCTCCCGCCGGATCGTCCAGATGACCCTTGAAGGCGCCTCGCTGGAGGAGCTCGACCGGCAGGAAGCCGCACTGCGTACCCAGGTCATGGCCAGCGCTGATTTCGCCGAGGGCATGGCCGCCTTCATGGAGAAGCGCAGGCCGCAATGGACGGAGCGCTGAATAGGGAATCGTCGTTCCCGCGCGGGCGGGAACCCATTTCCTGAGCGTTTATGGGAGATGGATCCCCGCCTTCGCGGGGATGACGTTACGCTTTACGCTTTCTCGAAAATATGCACCGCCGCGCTGGTGCCGAGGCCAACCACATGGGTCATGCCGATCTTCGCGCCCTTGACCTGACGCTCGCCCGCCTGACCGCGCAGGTGGAGGGCGATCTCATACATGTTCGCGATGCCCGTTGCCGCGATCGGATGCCCCTTTGACAGCAGCCCGCCCGACGCATTGACCGGGATCGAACCGGCCAGCTCGGTCGACCCGTCACGGATCATCCGCACGCCTTCGCCCTCGCCGCACAGCCCCAGATTCTCATAATGCTGCAACTCGACCGAGGCGAAGCAGTCATGCAGCTCGACCAGATCGAGATCCTTGGGATCGACCCCTGCCATCGCATAGGCTTTCTGCGCCGCCAGTCGGGTCGGCCCGTTGACATCGTGCATGATCGGATCGCGCTCCTGCCACGGCGCCGAAGCCATGGCCGAGCCACGGATGCGGATCGCGCGATCCATCAGCCCGCGCCGTTTCACCTGCTCCTCCGACATGACCACTGCCGCCGCCGCGCCGTCGACATTGACCGAGCACATCAGCTTGGTCAGCGGCCAAGCGATCGTCTCCGCCTCCAGCACCATGTCGAGCGGCGTTTCCTTGCGCAGGAAGGCCTTGGGATTCATCGTCGCATTGTGATGGTTCTTGACCGCCACCTGCGCGAAGTCCGCCTGGGCTGCGCCAGTGCGCGCCATATATTCGACGCCCGATTCCCCGAATACCGCGGGCATGGTGGCCGATCCCAAAATCCCCTCGGTCGGGATCGCGCCCGGCGCCGCCCCGCCCAGCATGCCCAGCCCCGTCATCTGCTCGACGCCGAAGCAAAGCACTGTGTCGAACTCGCCCGCCTTGATCGCCGTATAGGCCATGCGCACCGCCGAAGCGCCGGTCGAGCAGGCATTGACCAGATTGACGAT